>JAUSCZ010000041.1 GCA_030674475.1 Candidatus Omnitrophota bacterium | reverse complement strand
TTCCTTACGGCGGATTTAAGCAAAGCGGCTTTGGCAAGGAATTGGGCCGGGAAGGGTTCTTGGAATATACCCGGCTAAAGAATATAGTGACAGATCAAACCCAGGGCGCAAAGCCACTGGTGAATTATTGGTATGGATTTTAAACGCAAAAGCGCAAAATTTATTGATAAATAAGTGAATCTACACCGCTGATGACGCAAAGATTTTTTTACGACTTTGCGGTGTAAAAAATAGGAGGAAATCATGAATTGGGGAATGAAGAATCGCTTAGCGCAAGTGATTAAAGAAGACGGACACTGTTTTTTTATGCCGATTGACCACGGGTATTTTCAGGGGCCGACATCCGGCTTGGAAAAGCCCGCGGAAACTATTAAGCCGCTTTTTGATTATTACGATGCCCTTTTTGTTACTCGCGGGGTGCTGCGCGCGGCAATTGACCCGGCGCATACCAAGCCGATTATTTTGCGCGTATCCGGCGGGACCAGTATGATTGGTAAGGATTTGGCCAATGAAGGAATTACTACCTCAATAGAGGAAATTATCCGTTTAAATGTCCAGGCGGTAGGGGTATCGGTTTTTATCGGCAGTGAGTATGAACAGCAGACCTTGATGAATCTTTCAAAGTTAGTCAATGAATGCGAGGATTACGGAATCCCGGTAATGGCGGTTACCGCGGTGGGCAAGGAATTGGAAAAGCGGGATGCCCGCTATTTGGGGCTGGCCAGCCGTATCTGCGCGGAGCTGGGGGCGAGAATAGTCAAGACCTATTGGTGTGAAGATTTTGATAAAGTAGTGAAAGGTTGTCCGGTCCCGGTGGTTATTGCCGGAGGCCCAAAATGCGAAACCGAAAAGCAAGTTTTTGAATTTGTCTATGACGGGATGCAAAAAGGGGCCATTGGGGTAAACTTAGGCCGGAATGTCTGGCAGAGCAAATACCCGGTGGCAATGGCCAAGGCCCTGCAGGCGATTATTCATAAGGATGCCGATGTGAAAAAGGCCTGCGAGATATTTAATGAAATAAAAAATACTAAGTAACCAATTCCAATGCGGGTTTGGAATTAAGGGGTATATATGCGCGTAGGAATGTATTATAACAACCGGGATGTGCGGCTAGAGGAGATGCCCAAGCCCAAGATTGGGCCGGGGGAGATTTTGCTTAAGATGCGGGCTTCGGGTATCTGCGGCAGTGACCTGATGGAGTGGTACCGGATTAAGAAGGCTCCTTTGGTTTTAGGCCATGAAGTTAGCGGTGAGATTGCTGAGGTTGGAGAAGGGGTTAAAAATTACAAAGTTGGAGATAGGGTCTTTGTGGCCCACCATGTTCCCTGTAATGCCTGTCGTTATTGTTTATCCGGCAATCATACTGCCTGTCAAACTTTGCATACCACCAATTTCTATCCCGGAGGTTTTGCCGAATATATCCGGGTGCCGGCTTTAAATGTGGATAGAGGGACTTTTCTTTTGCCGGAGAGCGTATCCTTTGAAGAAGGGACCTTTATTGAACCTTTGGCCTGTGTCTTGCGGGGGCAGAGAGCGGTTAATCTTAGCCCTGGCCAAAGCGTATTGATTTTAGGAAGCGGGATATCCGGCCTGCTGCATCTTCTTCTGGCTAAAAGCCTGGGCGCAGGCAGGATAGTTATGACCGATATAAACGAATTCCGCCTTAATATGGCCAAAGAATTAGGTGCGGATGCGGCAATGAATGCCAAGGACGATGTTATCGGCGCTTTGCGTAAAGTTAATGAAGGCCGCCTGGCGGACTTGGTAATTGTTTGCGCTGGCTCATCCGCGGTCTTTAGCCAGGCTCTGCAGGCGGTAGAGCGCGCCGGCACTATACTCTGTTTTGCCCCGACTGCCCCCGGAGAAACCCTGAATATCCCGGTGAATGACTTCTGGCGCAATCAGATAAAGATAATTCATTCCTACGGCTCCGGGCCGCAGGATAACGCGATGGCCTTGGAATTATTTAAAGCCAAAAGAGTCAAGGTGGACAGGCTGATTACCCATCGCCTGAAGTTAGCGGAAATAGGCGAGGGTTTCCGGATTATGACGGAATCCAAGGATTCCATAAAAATAATTATTGAGCCATAGGTAAAACATTTTTAATTTTCTTCCTGCATAATCCTTCCTTCGGTAATCTCTTAAAATGCCAAATAAGAACAACAAGATAAAAAAGAGCCTTAGGGCTTCCTTCTGGGATGGGATATTCGCCTTTATGATGGTGGGTTTTACCCAGGATTATGTCGCTCCTTACGCTTTGGCCCTTAAGGCCACGGTTAAAGAAATAGGCTTGTTGAGTTCGCTTCCCAATCTTTGCGCCTCTTTTGTCCAGCTTAAAAGCGCGGACCTGGTGGATAAATTTTCCAGCCGTAAGCGGATAATCTTAATCTCGGTCTATCTCCAGGCTTTAAGCGCGTTGCCCTTACTACTTATTCCTTATTTGTTTAAAAGCAATCAAGCCCTGTGGTTGATTTTCTTCGCCATGCTTTTTACCGCTTTCGGCGCTTTGAGCCAGGGGCCCTGGGCCTCGCTGATGAGCGAGTATATCCCTTCAACTAAAAGAGGGAGGTATTTTGGCTGGCGCAATAGAATTTTAAACCTGGTGGCCATAGTTTGTTCCTTGTGCGCCGGTTTGATTCTGCAGATATATAAGAATAAAGTCTTATTCGGCTTCTGGATAATTCTTACTTTAGCCTTAGTCAGTAGATTTATTTCCTGGCATTTTCTTACCCGGATGTATGAGCCTAAATTTCATCATCATTTAGAGAGCAAGTTTACTTTTTTAGATTTTATCAAGAGGGCCAGACAAAGCAATTTCGTCAAGTTTGTATTTTTTGTGGCTTGCTTTAATTTTTCAGTAAATTTGGCCGCGCCGTTTTTTCCCGTATTTATGTTAAGAGACCTTAAATTTGCTTATTTAACTTATACTATAGTAATGATTCCAGTGATAGTAACCACCCTGATATTTATCAACCGCTGGGGAAAGCTCTCGGACCGTATCGGCAATATCAAGGTCTTAAAATTCACCTCTTTTATTGTAGCGAGCCTGCCTTTGTTCTGGGTGTTTGGCCATCATCCCCTTTATTTGATTTTTGTCCAGGCCTTGGGAGGATTCGCCTGGTCCGGCTTTAATCTTTGCGCGGTAAATTTTATCTTTGACAGCGTAAGTTCGCCCAAGCGCACCCGCTGCCACTCTTATTTTAATGTTCTTAATGGGTTAGGTATTAGCTTAGGCGCGTTCTCAGGCGGATACCTGGCGGCTCATCTGCCTCAGCTTTTTGGATACAGGCTTATTTCTTTATTTGTGTTATCGGCGGTTTTACGCTTTTTGATGATGGGTGTGTTTATTCCGAAGATACAAGAGGTACGTCCTCAAGTCAAGAAAATTGGCCCAAGAGGAATCTTAAAAGAAATGGTATGGCGATGAAAGATATAAGGGATTATTCTTTGGATGAGCTTAAAGATGTGTTTAAAGGCTGGGGCCAGACCGCCTATCGGGCAAAGCAGGCCTTTTCCTGGCTGTATCAGAAAAGGGCGGCTTCTTTTGATTTGATGAGCAATCTTTCGCGGGAATTAAGAAAAAAGCTGAAAGAAAATTTTTCTTTGAATAGATTAAGATTAGACAAGCTTCAGGAATCAAGCGACGGAACTAAGAAATTCCTTTTTGCTTTAGAAGACGGCAGTCTTATTGAATCCGTGCTTATCCCGGTGAAGGATCGTTTGACCGCCTGCCTTTCTTCGCAGGCCGGCTGTAAGTTTTCCTGCGGCTTCTGTGCCAGCGGAGTATCCGGATTTAAAAGAAATCTCCGGACCGGCGAAATAATCAGCCAGCTTTTAGAAATATATTACATGTTAAAGGATTCAGCGGTTACCAATGTCGTCTTTATGGGCACCGGCGAGCCTTTGGATAATTATGAGAATGTCTTAAAGGCAATCAGGATAATTAATGCCCCGGAAGGTTTAAATATTGGTGCGCGCCGGATAACCATTTCTACCTGTGGGATCATTCCGGGGATTAAAAGGCTTTCCACCGAGGGCCTGCAGGTAGAGTTGTCCGTATCCTTGCACGCCGCTGACGATACTACCCGCGCTCGGCTGATGCCGGTAAATAAGAAGTATCCTTTGAAGGATTTAATTTCCGCCTGTAAGGAGTATGCCGCTTTGACTAAACGTCAGGTAACTTTTGAGTATGTTTTGATTAAGGGCCTAAACTGCTCAAAAGAGGCGGCGGATGATTTAGTCAGGCTCTTGACCGGTTGGGAATGTAAGGTTAATCTTTTAGTCTATAATCCGGTAGATGAATTTCTCTATCAGCCGCCAGAGGAGAGAGAGGTTGAGTTTTTTGTATGGTTATTGCGGAAAAAAGGAATCGTAGTTACCTTGAGAAAGTCGCGGGGAAAAGACATAGACGGCGCCTGCGGACAGTTACGGGCGAAATATCTTAAGTAAGAGATAGAAATTTAAAAAGGGAAGGCTTTTTTAGAAGCCTCCCCTTTTTCTGTATAGCGCAAGTTTAAAAGGCTTCCGGCGGCTCTGGCAATTCTTCTCCAGGTGGAGGCGGTAGTTCATCAGGGGCTCCTGTCGGTTCGTGTCCTTCAGGAAAGCCCTGCCTCTGGCCGAATCTCTGGAGTTTGCGCATCAGTTTTGAATGTTGCTCTTGGTCCTGGGTGAGGATTCTCTTAAATTTATCCTGTTGTTCAGGAGAGAGTATCTTTAAGATTTTGATATTAGTTTCTTCGCGGATGGCCTTTATATCTTCGCGAGACCTTTCGCCTGTTTGTTTGAGTCTTTCGTGAGCTTCATCTAATATCTGTTTTATTGTTTTTTTCTGTTCTTCGTTTAGGCTTAATTCTTCGGCAACGCGCCTAAAGATGTCTTGAGGTTTTTGCGTTTTGCGCTGCTCAAGTTGTTTTTCCGGCGGCAGTTGAGGACGCCCAAGCAGGCTTAGATGTTTTATGGTATTTCCCCGCTCTATGGCCACTCCCGCCACAATTCCCATCACTATGGATACAACCGATAGAATCACCGCGTAAACAATTGTTTTCTTCATTTTTTCCTCCTAATGAGCACATTACTTACGTTACGCTTTTTGAGTAACGTAAGTAATAAGTGCGAATTATGCCCGAGCGGACGCAAAAAAATTCTCTGAAATTTTTAAGTGTTTTAGCTTGGGCGTTGTTAATACAACAATAATCCTAACTCTGATTGTTGGCCGGCGTCGTCAATAAGAGCTAAGACATTGCTGTTTTGGTTGGTAAATAGATATTCGTCAACGGGATTAGTGTAACTATTTTGGTTTAAATTTAAGAAAATAATTATCAAAATACTGGCTAAGATCGGAACCGGGATGAGTTTTCTGCTCCACCTGCCGAAATCAAAGACAAAACTCTCAGACAGATTTTCCGCCTTTTCTTCCTGCTGGATACGGCTTTTAAGCCTGCTTAAGAAGAAGTCAGCGTTTGTGTCAATCTTGTTCTGGCTGATATTTTGCCTCAAGGAATTAAGAAATTTCATTTCTTGTCCGCAGGTTGGGCAGGACAGGATATGCGTATCCATAAACTCCTTTTTCCCTCGAGTAAGCTCATTATCAATATAACGGTTTAATAACTTCGCGTATTTACACATTTTTCAGGGCTCCTTTTCTGGTGAGGATGCCTTTTAATATTTTTCTAGCCCGAAAGAGCCGGGATTCTACCGTGCCGATATTTATCTTTAAGGCTTGGGATATTTCTTCATAGGAGAGGCCTTCAATTTCCCTTAAGGTAAGGACGCTTCTAAAATCAAAAGGCATTTCTCCCAGCGCGCCTTGAATCAGTTCCCGAGTCAGGATGTCCGGGTTATTTTCTTTGGCCCGGATATTTTCGCAGTCAGCTTCCTCCAGGGATTCGGCTTTATGTTTATGTCCACGCAGGAAATCGTAGGCGGTATTGACCGTGATTCTGTAGAGCCAGCTGGAGAATTTGGCCTGGGCCTTAAAGCTAGATAGGCCGTGATAGATTTTTAAGAAGACATCCTGGGCTATATCCTCGGCATCGCTTACATTCCCCGCCAGAGAATAAGCGGTATTTATCACCCGGTTTTGGTGTTTTCTTACCAACATCTCAAAGGCCTCCATATTGCCGTTTAAAAATCGGTTAATCAACTCTAAGTCTTCTTGCATTTTTCGCCCTTCTATTAGATTAGACGCAAAAACTTCCGGTTTTATTCCCAAAAATTTTGTAGTATAATAAACCAACAGTAATTATAACATAACTTCTTGATTTTAAACATCTTCAAAATGAAAGCATTTATCCTGTTTTTTATATTATCTATGAATTATGTTTCCCGCGCCCATAGCCAAGAGATGCTTAAAACCGTGTGCGTAAAGGATGTTTGTGTTCAGGCGGAAATTGTGGATACTGATGCCGCCAGACAGCGGGGGTTGATGTTCCGGGAAAATCTGCCCGAGGGTCAGGGGATGCTTTTTGTCTTTGAAACCGAAGGCCGATACGGATTCTGGATGAAGAATATGCGGTTTCCCATAGATATCATTTGGATTGATAAGGAAAAAAGGGTAGTTGATATAAAGCCCAATCTTTCTCCTTGTCAGGAGGTCTGCGAAAGCTTTGCCGGAGGGGATAGGGAAAAAAGCTGTGAAATCTTTGAGCCTCGCGCTAAGGCGTTATACGCGTTAGAGGTTCACGCTGGATTTTCCCGAAGGAATAAAATCGAGATAGGGGATAAGGTGAGTATTGATGGCCATTGATATTACAGAGTTGGAAAATATAAGAAAAGTTAGCCAACTGCTTAAAGGCTGTGAGAGTATCTTTTTTATTACCGGCGCGGGAGTTTCGGCTGATTCCGGACTACCTACTTACCGAGGCATAGGCGGGCTGTATAATGATAAAGCCACGGAAGAAGGGATTGCGATTGAAGAGGCATTATCCGGAGAAATGCTACGGGCGAGGCCCGAGATTACCTGGAAATACCTTTCCCAAATAGAGAAGAATTGCCGCCAGGCTAAATTCAACCGCGCGCATCAGGTGATTGCTGAGATGGAGGGAGTTTTTAAGCGGGTCTGGGTCCTGACCCAGAATATTGACGGTTTCCATTATCAGGCCGGCTCTAAAAATGTCATTGAGATACACGGGAATATGCATAAGTTGATTTGCTTAAAGTGCAAATGGCGGACAAGAGTAAAAGACTACAGCCAATTAAGCAGTATGCCGCCGCTTTGTCCTGAGTGTAAAAGCGTGGTCAGACCAGAGGTGGTTTTCTTCGGGGAGATGCTTCCTGATTACGAATGTCAGATTTTAGCGGAGGAACTCTCTCGAGGCTTTGATATCTATTTTTCTATAGGCACCACCAGCGTCTTTCCGTATATCCAACAGCCGATAATTGAGGCTATCCGTCTAAAGCGTCCCACTATAGAAATAAACCCCGCCCAAACCGAGGTGTCTCACCTTGTGGATATTAAGATAAACTTAGGCGCGGCCGAGGCCATGGACAGGATTTGGGATATTAGTCGCACACCTTAAACCCGATTACTCTTTTCTCCTTTACCGGCAGCGGTTTTAATAGTTGCTTAATAGCTTGAAATACTATAGCAAATTGCTTGTCATATTTCTTTTCCATTTCTTCAATCTTACGTCTAAGGCCTGTATTAGTTAATAACATTCTTCGTAGTTGAGCAAATGCGCGCATAATCTGTATATTGACCATAATTGCGCGTTCGCTATTTAATACGCTTGAAAGCATAGCGACACCTTCTTGGGTAAAGACACGAGGGAGTTTTCTTACGCCGCCCCAACTTGAAGTCGCAAAATGCGATTTCAAGCTTAAAGCCTCTTCTTTGGTAAGCAGAAACATAAAATCTTCTGGAAACCTTTTAATGTTTCTGCTTACCTGTTCGTTTAATCTTCCGGTCTTTACACCGTAAAGCACGGCTAAATCGCTATCTAGCATAACCCTTTTACCTCTTATAACTAAAATATTTGCAGCTATTACTTCTGTAGGAATTAAATCAGCCATATTTTCACCTCCTACTATATAAGACGGAGTAAGAGGCAATTTTCGTGCAAAATTTTTAGGGAGATTATGAAATGAGGGTAAGAAATAGTGCCGGGGAAGGGAGTTGAACCCTTATGGGTGTAACCCCGCCGGTTTTTGAGACCGGTGCGTCTGCCATTCCGCCACCCCGGCAAGAAAGGATAGACTCAAATAATAACACCTAAAATATTATTTGTCAAACACAGAAAAAGCCGCTATAATACATTTTCCGCGATTCAATGGGGCTGTAGCGCAGCTGGGAGCGTACCTCAATGGCATTGAGGGGGCCGAGGGTTCGAACCCCTCCAGCTCCACCAACTTTTTCATTAATGAAAAAGTTGGTGGATTCCGTTTTAATGTAAAACGGAATCTTATCCGCAGAATTGATGTCCTTCGGCCTCCATTTTTACTCTCCCATAGCTTTTATTATCGTCTCGCCAATTGACTGTAACTCAAACTGTAGTGAAGTATCGCAATAATATATTACGCAGACTCCCCTATAATCTTTTTTAGCTGTAACTTTTCCTTTTGTGCGCTTATCAGAAATTGTCTTATAGAAACTTCCTAATGGAATTTTTGTAATGTTTGACCAGAAGGATTGTAATTCATTAATGTTTTGATCCCAACGAGGCGTGATTCTACAGCGTAATTTATTCTCTCGTATATGGAAATATTTTCTTAATAAATTAAGGAATGCCTTGATTATTGCCGGATCTGAGTTCCCAAAGGCTAAGCACCTGGTAGCTGGATACTTAGATCCTTCACATATATATAATAATCCACACACAAGTTTTCCGATTTCTTGATTCCGTAAAGATAATTTACCAAAATGTTGTACTTTTTCCCTTATGCTTTCTTTCCAGTTCTCTATTTTCTGATGCCAGGCTTTTATGGCTAATGGCCTGGCTTTGGCCGCTGAAGCTATTTCCTTTTCTTTTATCCGTCTTTTTTGAGCCTCAGAAAGCCTAATATCTCTAACCCAGCCAGAGATAGTACTCTTTGAGATACCGGTTTTTAAGCCCAATTCTCCTAATGACCAGCCCTGGCTTCTTAGATCGCGTATTTTTTGTTTTATCTGTTTTGAATATTTTTTGAACATTTATTCCCCTCCTTTTATAGTACGTTTTTTTGGCTTAAATGGTTATAGTTTTTACTACTATACTCCTACTATATAAGACGTAAAAAAGACCGGTTTTCGTGCAAAAATTTTAAATTTATTTTTTTGGTGGTTCTTATCGGGAAAAAGAAGGAAAAAGGGGTCACACCTATTTATTCATCGATTTTTGCGAGGGAAAAAAAGAGAAAAATAGGAGTGACCCTCCTTTTTCTTATACACTAAATAAGATGTAGATTTATCTCGACATTACATTACAAATAGCGTATACTTTAATTAGGATAGAGAGTAATATGAGAAAGAAAGCCATATACTACGAGGATGAAAGAAATGGCCGGCCGGTAGAAGAGTTTATAAAGATAAATAGAGGTGATTCTTATGAAAAGAAAAATAATAGTTCCCAAGACAGTGAGCCAGCATATTGAAGAAGAATTCAGAAAAAGTCCTGAGTTCAGGAAAGCCTATGATGAAGAAGTGGCAAGGCTGCAGATAGGCTATAAGATTGCTCAGCTAAGGCAGATGAGGCATTTAAGTCAGGCAGAGTTAGCAAAAAAGGTTAATACTACCCAGCAGACCATCTCCCGATTAGAAGATTTAAAAAATGCTCGCATCAATATCAAGACCCTTGCTAGGCTTGCCACTGCCTTAAGAGCAAGACTTAGCATAGACTTTGTCCCCCGTGAACTGAGCGTATAGCTATTTACTTCTATTTCTAAGCCTACTTTACGGAAAGTGATTTTTTTAAACTAAGCAATGCTGCCGAAATAATTAAAACCATACTAAACACCAACACACGGACAACGCGATAAGAGTTTTTTTGATTGGGAAAAAGGGGGGTCACACCTATTTTTCTCTGTTGATTATTTTTGCAAAATCATAAAAGGTATGGTAAGCTTATGGCAAGGATAAGCTAAGAAAAATTTTAAGAATATAAAATGCGAATAAAACATACCCGGATAAACGGAAGGAAAATTATTTACGGCCAGGGCACCGCGGAAGAAGTGGATGAGTTGAACAGAGAAGCTAACTTTGAGGCGGCTTTAGATGTTTTACAAAATATAAGGAAGATGCGAAAAGGTTTTTTTAGCGCCAAAGAACCCTTTAAGGTGAATAGGAAAATATATGGGAAGAGAAAAGCCGGTTGAGAATGATTACCGAGATTTTATATCCGCTTTAAATAAATATGGCGTGGATTACCTTATTATTGGAGCTTATTCAGTTATTTTTCATACTAATATACCGCGTGAAACAAAAGATTTTGATGTCTGGATTAGACGTTCGGAAGAAAATGCCGATAAGTGCGTTAAAGCAATAAAAGAATTTTGTGGATTAAAAATAGAGAAAAGCGATCTTTTAGGAAAAAAAGAGATATTTTTTATCGGCATAGAGCCAAATAGAATAGATATATTTAATGATCAGGAAGGATTTTCTTTTAGCGAAGCCTATTCTCATAAAAAGGCGGGAATTTTCAAGGGCGTGAAAGCTTATTTTATTTCCAAGGAAGATTTGATTAAGGTAAAAAAATATTTTAAAAGAGACGCGGATATTAAAGATTTAAAAAGATTAAGGAAGGCGTAAAATAACATTTATCCGGTGTAAATAAGTTTACGCGGCAGTATTAATAAATAACGATTTCAGTGACAGAGGCCACGGTATTCGAGGGCGGGCACAAAGAATAGTAACATTATAAAAGGGCAAGTTTTCTTAAGCTTGCCCTTTTTTATTGGAAATTGGGCGGGGGTTGTGTTAAACTTATAGAACCGCGGAGAACGCGGAATGATTTTTAAAAATAAATGTTTTCGCAGAGGCGCGGAATTTTTCCGCGTTTCAGCGCGAAAAAATAAACTTATTCTATCAATTCAGCGTTTCAGCGGTTGCCAATGCGTATTGGAGTGCATGTTTCGATTGCCGGGCATATTTATCAGTCCATAGAGCGGGCCAGGGTTTTGGGCTGTAATACGATGCAGATATTCTCCCGCGACCCCCGCCAGTGGCGCAAGGGGCGTTTGAACCTTCAGGAGATTGAGGAATTTAAGAAATCCCGCTCCAAAAGTAATATCGCGCCGGTTTTTGCCCATATCCCTTATCTAAGTAATTTGGCTTCGCCGCTTCCGGTTTTGTATAAAAATTCAATCAAGGCTTATATCGAGGATATGAAAGAGGCTGAGGCCTTAGGCATAGAATATCTGGTTACCCATATGGGCAGCCACAAAAAAACTGGGGAAGAAAAAGGTATCAAAAGATTCACCTCGGCCTTAAATAATATTTTGGAGAGAACCAAGAAATCTCCGGTACATATACTTCTGGAAAATACTTCCGGCGCGGGTTCCTGGCTGGGCTATAAGTTTGAACATCAGCGCCGGATTATTGACGGCATTGAGCAGAAACACCGGGTGGGGATATGCGTGGATACCTGTCATAGCTACACCGCGGGTTATGATTTGGCTCACCGGGAAGGCTATGAGGAAACCATCCGGCAAATAGATGAGATTGTCGGCTTGAAGCGGCTGAAGCTTATCCACCTGAACGACTCTAAAGATAAGTTGGGAAGCCATCGCGACCGGCACGAACATATCGGAAAAGGCCAAATCGGTTTTGAGGCCTTCAGGCGGATTTTAAATGACGCCCGCCTGAAGGATGCCGCTTTTATTTTAGAGACTCCCAAAGATACAGAGGATTCTGACCGGATAAATTTAGAGACGGTCAGGAAATTACGCCGGGTCGGAAAGGATTGATATGACTTATAAGATTTTAGTGGTGGATGACGAGCGGGACGCGGCTGATATCATAAAGAATAGATTGATTCGTGAAGGTTACGAAGCGGTGGCCGCTTATGACGGGCAGGAGGCTTTAGAGAAAATTAAGGAGGAAAATCCCGATATTATTCTCCTGGATTTGATGATGCCTAAGCTTAACGGTTTTGAGGTGCTCAAGGAGTTAAGAGAGAAGTTTAAAGATAAGTGGAGGCCGGTGATTATTGTCAGCGCCCAGGATGAGATCGCCTCTTTAGAGAAATGCTACGGCATGGAGGCCGACCATTATCTGACCAAACCTTGCGATATTGAACATATTCTGCGCGGAATCAGGATAATGATTTCTCTTATCCCCGCCCGGATAAAAAATTAAACGTGATGAGAAAAAAGGGGGAGACAATATTCTCCTCTTTGAAAAAGAGGGGTTAGGGGAGATTTGGGAGTATTAAAAATTAATTATACAATACGCTATGTTATATAATTTTAAGGAAATTGAAGAGAAGTGGCAAAGATTCTGGCAGGAAAACAGTATCTTTAAGGCCAAACATTCGCCGGAAAAGAAGAAGTTTTATTGCTTAGAGATGTTTCCTTACCCGTCGGGGAAAATCCACATGGGCCATGTGCGCAATTATACCATTGGTGATGTCTATAGCCGTTACCAACGGCAGAAAGGCTATGAGGTTTTGCATCCGATGGGCTTTGACGCCTTTGGCCAGCCGGCGGAAAACGCCGCCATCAAGAATAAGACCAAGCCGGATGATTGGACCCATAAGTGTATTGAGTGGATGAAGGTGGAATTAAAGAAGATGGGTTTTTCCTATGATTGGGAGCGGGAGCTTTCCACCTGCGACAGCAGTTATTATAAATGGAACCAGTGGATATTCCTGAAGATGTTTGAGCGCGGCTTAGCGTATAAAAAGGCCTCCGGGGTTAACTGGTGCCCTTCCTGCTCAACCACTCTGGCCAATGAAGAGGTTATTGAGGGTGAATGCTGGAGGTGCCACAGTCCGGTGGAGCAGAAAGAGCTGGAACAGTGGTATCTGAAGATTACCGAATACAAGGAGCGTCTGCTGGAGGATTTGAAGCAGTTGGATAAATGGCCCCCGCGGGTTATCGCCATGCAGAGCAACTGGATTGGAAAGAGCCAGGGGACGGAAATATATTTTCGCCTGAAAGATAGCGATAAGGTAATTACGGTCTTTACCACCCGAGCGGATACTATTTTCGGGGCAACCTATGTGGTTTTGGCGCCGGAACACCCCTTAGTAAAAGAGATTATCCGGGGTAGACCGCAAGAAAAAGAGGCCTTAACCTTTATAGAGAGGGTATCTCAGGAGAGCAAAATATCCCGGGTTAAAGAAGATGTAAAAAAAGAAGGGGTTTGGACCGGGGCCTATTGCATTAATCCGGTTAACCGGGAAGTTATTCTGGTCTGGATTGCCGACTATGTGTTGATGGAATACGGCACAGGCGCGATTATGGCTGTGCCTGCCCATGACCAGAGGGATTTCTTGTTTACTAAAGAACACAATTTGCCAATGCGAATTGTGATAAAGTCACCAGGTCACCAGGTCACCAGGTCACCGGAAGAAATGAGGGAAGCCTATGAGGGTGATGGTCTACAGGTTAATTCCGGGGAGTTTGACGGCCTGGCGAACCAAGAGGCTAAGATTAAAATTGCCCAATGGATGGAGAAAGAGGGTATGGGTAAAATTGTAACCCATTGGCGGCTTCGGGATTGGCTTATCTCCCGCCAACGTTATTGGGGAACACCTATTCCGATTGTTTATTGCCCGAAATGCGGGATTGTTCCGGTGCCCTACGAGGCCCTACCGGTGGAGCTTCCTGAAGATGCGCCTTTTACCGGTGAGGGGGGTAGTCCTTTAGGCAAGGTTAAGGAATTTGTGGATACCGTTTGTCCTAAATGCCAGGAAAAAGCCCGCCGGGAAACCGATACTATGGCCACCTTCTTTGATTCTTCCTGGTATTTCTTGAGATTCTGTTCACCCCAAGATGAGAATAATCCGTTTGACGTTAAAGAAGCCAAATATTGGATGCCGGTTGATCAATACATCGGCGGGATTGAGCACGCCATCCTACATTTGTTATATTCGCGTTTTTTCACCAAGTTCTTTCAGGATTTGGGAATGATAGATTTCCACGAACCTTTTAAATCCCTGCTCACCCAGGGTATGGTTTTAAAAGACGGCGAGGTAATGTCAAAATCCCGGGGCAATATTGTTGACCCGGATTCCATAATTCAGAAATACGGCGCGGATACCTTAAGGTTGTTTATCCTTTTTGCCGCTCCCCCGGAGACTGAGCTGGAGTGGGATGACCGGGGGATAGAGGGGGCCTTTAAATTTCTCAACCGCCTCTGGCGCATCCAGGATAACTTAAAAGAAAAGGCCGACCTTCAAGTTTACCGCGCTCTGCATAAGGCCATCAAAAAGGTTACCGCCGATATAGAGGAATTTAAATTCAACACCGCTATCGCCGGCCTGATGGAGTTGGTTAATGCCATATATCAGTCAGGAGCGGATAAAGAGGTTTTTTCCCAGTTAGTTGTCTTAATTTCTCCGATTGCCCCGCACTTTAGCGAGGAGCTCTGGCAGGGCTTAGGCCACAGCGAAAGCATAACGCGAGCCCCATGGCCGCGAGCCGATGAAAGCCTGCTGACGGAAGAAAATATCACCATCGTGATTCAGATAAACGGTAAACACCGAGGCACTATCGTGGTCAGCAAAGATATCGCGGAAGAGGAATTAAAACAGCGTTGTCTGAACGAGCCGGGAATAAAGAAGTGGATTGAGGATAAGCCGGCAAAGAAAATTATCGTGGTTCCCGGAAAATTGGTAAACATAGTAATTTAAAATCGCGGTATGCTTAATCTGACCCGCCAGGAAAAACAGGTCTTGTTGTTTGTGGGGGCTGTGGTCTTGGCCGGGATAATTATAAATTACCTGCAGAAGATAAACCCCGGATTCAAAGTCATCCTGCCGCAAAGTCCCCATTCAATAATAGAGAAAAAAATAAACCCGAATAAAGCCAGCCTGGAAGAATTAATCCGCCTGCCGGAGATTGGCCCGGTCCTGGCCGGAAATATCATAGAATACCGTAATTCTATCGGCGGATTTAAGAGCTTTGAGGAACTGCAAAAGGTCCAAGGCCTTGGCCCTAAGAAGCTTAAGCGGCTCAAAGATTATCTTATCCTGGAATAAAGGAGGATAAATCTCCATAGTAACCTTTATCGCGATTTCTTTTACCCTGGGGATATTGGCGGGTAGTTTTATCAATATCCACTTTTGGGCCTGGTTGGTTTTATCCGCGGCCATGCTTTTAACCGCTTTTTTATTCATAAATAAAAAGGCGGTTTTTTTCTGGGTCTTTTTATTGTTTTGCCTCTCCTTGGGGTCAATGCATATCCGGAATTATGATTTATTGCCGCCGGGGCATATCGGCTCTTTAAAGATTAAGGGAAGCTTAAGCGCGCGGATCCAGGGTATTGTGGATAATGACCCGGCATCCACCAGGCGCAAGACCAGCTTTCACTTCCAGGCTAAAAAACTGATTATTTCGGACAAATTTTATCCTGTCCGCGGAGAGATTCTGGTTAATGCCTTTGGCCGCCATGATTTTTATTATGGTGATGAGCTGATTTTAGAGGGATCCCTGCATAGGCCGTTTAATTTTAGCGCGAACCCAAGTTTTTCCTACCCGGAGTATCTGAAAAGCCAGGGGATTTATTATCTTCTGGAGGTGGGCAAAGAAAGGGAAATTATCTTTTTAGGCCGGGATAAGGGGAATTTATTTATTTCTTTAGCTTTTAGGATTAAACAGCGGCTGAAGGGGATATTTGAAAAATATCTCCAACCGCTTAACAGCGCGGTTTTATCGGCGATAACCCTGGGAGACCGGCAAGGCCTCCCGGCCCAGATCCGGGAGGATTTTACCCGCACCGGCACCGCCCATATCATTGCCATCAGCGGTTTTAATGTGGGGATAGTGGTTTTTACCGTTCTCTTTTTATTGAAGGCTCTAAGAATAAAGCGCAAATGCCGTTATTTTCTGGCTATTCCAATTTTGTTTATTCATATGTGCGCGGTAGGGGCCCAGGCCTCGGTAGCCAGGGCTACTTTGATGGCGGTAGTGGTTTTAATCGGATATCTGCTGGAAAGAGATACGGATATAATTAATAGTTTAAGCCTATCCGCCCTGATAATCCTGGGTTATAGCCCCAGGCAGATATTTGACATCGGTTTTCAGCTTTCTTTTATCAGCGTTTTAGGGATTGTGTCATTATCTCCCCGGATTATTGGCTGGTTTAAATTAAAACCCAAAACAAGTCCGGCAATCAGGTTTATGGTAAACAGCCTGGCGGTTTCCCTGGCGGCCTGGCTTTCTACTTTTTGGCTTATCCTCTATTATTTCCGGATTATAACTCCCGTAGCCATATTGGCTAACCTGATTATTGTGCCTCTGGTTAGCCTGGTGATAATATTGGGGTTTACTCTTTGTGTATCGGCACTGATTTGTCCGGCCATAGCCTTACCAATAGCGGTAACTATAGACTTTTCTATGCTTTGGCTGTTTAAGATTGCGCATCAATTAAGCGGCTTACCATTCTCTTGCTTTTATATAGGAATGTAACAATATGGTAAATAATAGCCTATTGATAAGGAAGCGTTTTCCTAAAATCGCCTTCCGGGCCTTGAAAAAGGCAAAAAGTATGGTATACTTTAGTCATAATGAGGACATTTTCGCAAAATACAAAATTAAAACTTTATCAAACTGCAATATTAAGTCTGCTGTTGACACTGTTTCCCATAGCATTAGCAGAAGAGGCTCATCTTCCTTCCGGCATATCGGCTAAAAAATTAGACCCCGCGAGTTATGTCCCCGGCCAGTTGATAGTTAAGCTGAAAGAAAGCAAAACTACAACTGACTTGCAAGAATTAAACTCCAAATATAAAGTAAGCTCTATGGAAGGGGTATTTAAGGATGCCCCTAATCCGGAAAATGTCCTGTCCGGCCTTAAAGAGGATTTGGCCAAGCTTGATGTTGAACACCAAAGATGGTATTGGCAGTTGGATAAAGACTCCCAGGAATATAAGGATTATCAACAAAGGATAGAAAAGGATAAGGAAGAAATCCGGGGAAAGATTAAGAAGCAGGAGGAGCTGATCTTGCGCCTGGAAAAGAGACAGAAGCGCGCGCTTAACAGTGGACAGGCCTCTTCCAGCCTGGAAAGCATTTATCTCTTAAAGACTCAGGACTCGGATGCTGATATATCCCAAATGACGGCTGATTATGAAGAAAGTCCGGCGGTGGAATACGCTGAGCCGAATTATGTTCTCAGGGCCAATCTAGCTCCCAATGACGCCAAATACAGCCAGCAGTGGGCGCATCAGAATACCCAGGCTGAAAGCGGATGGGAGATAAATGCCGGTGATTCGGATACGATTATCGCGGTCATTGACTCGGGCGTTGATTATAATCACGAGGATTTAAAGGACAACATCTGGAATGATGCCGACGGTAATCCGGGTAAGGACTTTGTGAATATTGAAACTAGCAGTTATACCGATAAGGGCTATGTGTTATTTTCAGATGAGGATTACGCGGAAATTGATTATGAGCCAAAAGATTATTACGGCCACGGCACGCATGTCGCGGGGATAGCCGCGGCCAAGGGGAATAATGGCCTCGGAGTAGCCGGGGTATGTTATGATTGTAAGATAATGCCGGTGAGAGCCGGTTTTGCCATAAGCGACAATACTTACGTCTATGGATTGTTTGAAGTTGATGATGTGGCTTCAGCTATAAAATATGCCGCGGATAACGGCGCGGATGTGATGAATATGAGTTTTGGCGGCGGAACATCCTTAAAATTGAAAACCGTAAAAGAAGCAATAGATGACGCCTATTCTAAGGGCGTGATAATTGTCGTGGCCGCCGGAAATGAGGAAACAGAAGATAAGACATATTGTTATCCCGCGGCTTTTGATAATGTTATAGCGGTAGGCGCGACTGCTAAAGATGATACCAAGGCCAGTTATTCTAATTACGGTGATTGGGTGGATGTTTTTGCTCCCGGAGGCGACAGCACCAAAGACAGCGGGATATTAAGCACGGTTCCTACATCGGGATTTTTGGCGGATTCTTCGGGTTATAGCAGTTCTTACCAGGGTGATCCGATTGAAGGCACTTCTATGGCCTCTCCGTATGTTGCCGGATTGGCTGGCTTAATTATCAGCCAGTATCCTGACTATACCCAGAGTGAGATTAAGGCCAAAATTACCTCTTCAGCCGATAATATAGACAGCCTTAATTCCGGATACTCCGGGAAATTGGGCTCAGGCCGGGTAAATGTCTTTAACGGCCTGCTTGCCGATGAAGATCCTGCTTTTGAGATTGTTTCGGCTGCGGTGAGCGAATCTTCCGGAGATGGGGATGGGATGGTGGAAGAGGATGAAGAGGCTATCCTGACTGTGGAAATCAAGAATACCGGAGGCGACGCCTATTCAGTGCAGGGCGCTTTGAGCACAGAGGACTCGGATGTGAATATAAGCGCATCCTCTTATGAATACGGCACAATTAAGAAAGACGGCTCTCTAAGTAATTCCGCCAGCCCTTTTAAGTTTAAGGCGGTTTCTTCTTTTACCGGCGAGAAGATAGTGGATTTTTCTTTAACCCTGACCGCGCTGGGAAGTGACGATAGAACCCTGAATATTCAGACCCACTTAGGGATAAAGAAGCTTAATTCCGCGAGCGCGAAAGACGCCCTGGAAGAAAATCGCCCGGCCATTGACGGAGATAAGATTATCTGGGCCTATAAGAGCGGGGATTACTACGAGTTGTATTCTTATGATTTAGAGGCTAACCAGGAAGAAAAACTTTCTTTTAGCTCTTCCTCTCAGGCCAACCGGAGGTTTCCTTTCCTTTGCGCCAGCAAGGTGGTTTTCTATGATAGCCGGGATAGCGAGACTTCTTACAAATACAAGTGGCCGATTTATGTTTATGATTTGGATAGCAAAGAAGAGACCCTGATTACCGGCGAAACCGAATCCGACAAATATTACCTTTCCATTTCCGGGAGTAAGATCGTCTGGCTTGAGGATTCTGACGGCGATAGCGCAAGCGTCTATCTCTATGACCTGGATAAAGGAGAAAAGCAGGCAATGAACTCCGCGGAATCTTATCCTTCGGACCCCGCGATATCCGGAAAAAAGATAGTCTGGCAGGATAAGCGCGTCGGCAGTGATGTTTATTTATACGATTTAGAAAGCGCTGAAGAGTCCAAAATCAATTCAGATACCAGCGGTTCGCCTTATAGCCCGCGGATTTCCGGCAAAAGGGTGGTTTATCTGGACAGCCGTAACAGCCATACCGATGTCTATCTCTATGATTTGGATTCTAAAGAGGAAAAGAGGATTACCGGCGATGAGGCCAATCCCTGGTATTGCGCGATATCCGGTAAGAAGATTGTGTATCTGGATGAGAGAAATGGAAACTCCGATATCTATCTTTACGATTTGAATACGGATGAAGAAAAAAGGCTTACTGTGAGTGAACAGGCGGATCAGGGTGTGGCCATATCCGGGAATAAGGTTGTCTGGATCAGGGAAGACGAGGCGGATACCTTTAATGTTTATGTAACTGAGGTTGGCGCTGACAGCGATACCCAAGACTCAACCGCTCCCTCTACCACTGAAGTAACGGATGAAGGCCAATATACGGTTAAAACCGATCTGCTTTATGCCGGCTGGTCGAGCTCCGACAATGAATCCGCGATCTTGGAATATCAATATGCCATTGGTACTTCTTCAGGCGCGACAGATATGACTGGCTGGACATCCGCCGGAACGGATATATCCGTAACTAAGTCCGGGCTTAGCTTAAGCGAGGGCGCGACTTATTATTTTAGCGTCAAGGCCAAAAATGAAGCTGAGCTTTGGTCGGACACGGGGTATTCTGACGGAATTACCGTTGACAGCACAGCGCCTTCCACGGAATTATCCGGGGTAGATTCGGATAGCTGGAATAAGGCCTCGGTAACCATTACTTTAACCGCCTCGGATTCCGTCTCCGGAGCGGACAAGACCTATTATTCCACCGACGGTTCTGACCCCACAGCTACCTATGACGGGCCTTTTACATTATCTGACGATGGAACCTACTCCATAAAATATTATTCTATTGATAAGGCCGGAAACTCTGAATCAATTAAAACCGCGGATTATCAAGTTAAGATTGATAAGGCCGCGCCTTCTACGGCTATGTCGGGTTTAGGAGATAGTGAGGATTGGCATACAGAGGCAGTTACAATTACCCTGACCGCCTCGGATTCCGCCTCCGGAGTGGACAAGACCTATTATTCTACCGATGTTTCCAGCGCTGTAGGCGCATATAGCGGCCCTTTTACCATGGCCGAGGACGGCAGTTATAACATAAAATATTATTCTCAGGATAAGGCCGGGAATTCCGAGTCAACCAAGACTGCTTCGGTTAAGATTGATAAGACCGCGCCTTCCACGGAATTATCCGGGGTAGATTCGGATAGCTGGAATAAGGCCTCGGTAACCATTACTTTAACTGCCTCGGATTCCGTCTCCGGAGTGGACAAGACCTATTATTCCACCGACGGTTCTGACCCGGCACTCACCTATAGCTCTCCCTTTACTTTATCCACGGAAGGCACTTATAGCATAAGATACTATTCTATTGATAAAGCCGGCAACTCTGAAACAGTTAAGAGTGCTGAGTCAGCCATTAAAATTGATACTGCTTCCCCCAGCGGCTCAATAAAGATAAATAATAATGCCTCTTATACGGCCCAATCCGATGTTGTTTTAATGCTTTCCGCTTCGGATTCTTCCAGCGGCTTGTCAGAAATGATGTTTTCTAACGATAACAGTAATTGGTCCAGCGCTGAAACCTATTCTACGGCCAAGACTTGGAGTTTATCTTTTGGAAGCGGCAAGAAAACAGTCTATGCTAAATTCAAGGATGCCGCCGGTAACTGGTCTTCCGTATACAGCGATACCGTTACTGTGGATACCTCTGTCCCGGAAAAGCCCAAGGTTAAGGACGGTAAAGAGCATACCCGTTCACATAATAAGCTTTCCGCTTCCTGGTCAAGCTCAGACAAGGAATCCGGGATTAGCGAATATCAGTATTCCATCGGCACTGCTAAAGGCAAAACCAATGCCCTGGATTGGACCTCTGCCGGGACAAATACCTCGGTTACTGTCCCTAGCCTAAAGCTTAAGACCGGGAAAGAGTATTATTTTAATGTCAAGGCTAAAAACGGCGCCGGCCAATGGTCAAAAGGAGGCCATTCTAACGGTATAGAGGTAAAAAAGAAGAATAAATAGCGCGTAATCGGTCACTAAACGGGGGCGGCTGGCGTCATTGCGAGCGAAGCGAAGCAATCTTTCCGACGGGATTGCTTCGCTTCGCGCCTCGCAATGACACATTTTATAAATTGCCCCCTTTCGCTGACGCATTACAATAGCGCTTCTCTTTGGTTTGACAAAATCTCTTTTCTATGATAGAGTAAAAATCGCTATGAGAAGAATTGGCTTGATATTAGCGGTTTTCACTCTTTTTTTATCCTGCAGTATTCAATCCGCTTATCCTTTTTGGATCTGGACCCCCGAATCCAGCCGCTGGGCGAACCCCAAGGCCAGCGTCAAACCTAATCCCAAAGAGCAGTTGAAATTCATCCAGGAACTCTACCAGCAGGCCAAATACAAAGAGACGATTGAGGAATGCCGCAAGCTGATTAAGTATTACCCTAAGGCCTTTGAGGCGCCTGACGCCCAGTTTTATATCGGCTTGAGCCTTGAGGCTGACAACAAGAAGCTCTACGAGGCCTATCTGGCTTATCAGAAGGTGATTGATAAATATCCGTTTTCCGGCCGGATGGATCAGATAATTGAGAAGGAATTAAAAATAGCCCAGGTTTTTATGTCGGGTGAAAAAAGAAAGGCCATGGGAGTGGAGCTTCCGGTAGAAAATCCGGCCATTGAGATATTTCGCAAAGTGGTAGACAATTCAGCGTATGGAAAGCAAGCCGCCTATGCCCAGTATCTTCTGGGAATGACCTTAAAGGATTCCAGCCGCTTCCAGGAGGCCCGGGAGGAATTTGATAAGGTGGGGACTACCTATCCGGAAAGCCAATGGGCCTCCCAGGCAAGATTTCAGTCGGCTGATTGCGCCACCAGGATAGCTCCCAAGGCAGACTATGACCAGGAGCTTACCAAGAAGGCCAGGGAAGAATTTGAAGAGTTTGTTAAATCGCGCCCCCAGGAGAATCTGGCCAAAGACGCGGGTAAACAGATTGACAGCTTAAAGGAAAAAGAGGCCGCGGGCAATTTAAAAATAGCTGATTTTTACAAGAAGCAGAAAAAATACGCGGCGGCCAAGGTTTATTATCAGGAAATAATAGAAAAATGCCCTTATTGCGCCAGCGCCACCCCGGCCAGAGAGGCGCTTAAAGAATTGGAGACACAATGAAAAAACGCAATCTTTTTTCGCTTTCTGCTTTCTGCTTTCTGCTTTCTGCTTTGTTCGGCTGCGGCTATACCAGCCGCACGATTTACCGGGGACCGTATAAAACTATCTTTGTTGAGCCATTTGCTAATAAGGTTGATCTGCTTTCCGAGGATGCCACCGGACTGGGGCAGAGATTCCGGACCTATCATCCGCTGTTAGAAAATGACATCCGCGCCGCGGTTATCAACCGTTTCATGTTTGATGGAGGAATGCGCGTGGCCAAGAAAGAAGACGCGGATATAGTTCTCAAGGGCGATTTGATTAACTACCAGCGGGATGCCCTGCGTTATGAGAATAACCAGGAGGATGTTGCCGAATACCGCGTTAGCCTGATAATGCGCCTGGTCCTCTTAAAAAAGGGGGAGGAAACCCCTCTCTGGGAGGAACCTAATTTTGTGGGAGACGCGACTTATTTTATCACCGGCACCCAGGCTAAGACCGAGAAGGCCGCTCTTGACCTGGCCATAGCCGATTTGGCCCGGCGGGTGCTGGAGCGCTTAGTTGAGAATTGGTAATTTTGCCTACGTTAAGATGCTTTATTTTTTTATCGGAGAAGATGAACCCGCCAAGCAGGAAAAAATAAATTCTTTAAAAAGTGAGTTACTTAAAAAAGGCTTTGAGGATTTTAATTGTGAATCCTTTTACGCTAAAGAACTAACCCTCCCCCTGTTTAAAGAAGCCCTCAGCCGCCTACCCCTGGAATCCCCCCAAAGAATAATGGTAATTAAAGATGTCTTTAAACTTAAAGACGAGCTCAAGGATTATTTCGCGGCTCAAATAGAAAAACTGCCTGAAGACTTAATCCTGATTTTAGAGGCCGCCCTTATCCCTAAAGCGGAAAGCGCGTTTTTTAATAAAATCTCCAGATACGGCAAAGTCATTCCTTTTAAGGCTAAAGATAAGATTGACGCCTTTGGTTTAGCCAGGGCTATTGAGAGAAAAGACGCATCCTTTGCTTTAAATCTACTGGTAGATTTGTTTAGAAACGGAGAAAAGCCGGAGATGATTTTGGGAGCTTTGCGTTATCGGTTTGTTAAAAGCGATTCTTTCTCATCCGCCACAGACAGCTTAAAGTTAAAAGAGAAAAAAGAAAAGGTCGGCCTCTTGATGGAAGCCGACCTTAACCTAAAAACCGGCAAAGTTAAACCCGAGTTTGCCTTAGAGGTCCTGGTAGTGAAATTATGCGGCCTGGCCTAATTTAACTATTTTAACTAATCTTCTGCTTAGACGGGAGATTTTGCGCTGGGCGGTGTTTTTGTGCAGGACGCCTTTTTTGGCGGCCTTAGCCAGCTTAGAAATTGCCTCTTTAAGCGTTTGCGCGGCCTCTGCTGTTTTTTTCTCGGTGAAAGAAACTTCTAATTTCTTGAGGGTTTTCTTGAGTGCTGTTTTTACCTGGTGATTGCGGGTGTGTCTTTTTTTGTCCTTGCGCTGCGCTTTTAGCGATTGGCGTCTACGTGGAGCCATTTATTCCTCCTGTGTTACAGTAAATTGTTAAATGAAAAGGTTGAGGTTGAGGTCAAGGTTGAGACAAGTTTAACCTTGACCTTGGTCTTAACCTTTATAATTACATATTGGTTATTTTTATAGCATATTTAACCTAAAATGTCAACCAATAAAGAAATTGCCCGATCGGCTTCCTTAATCGGTTTTTTTACTTTGTGCTCGCGGATACTCGGTTTTATCCGGGATGTGGTGATTGCCCGGTTCTTCGGCACGGGTATGTATTCTCAGGCCTTTGTGGTGGCCTTCAGGATTCCTAATCTCTTGCGGGATATGGTGGCCGAGGGAGCGGTGAACGCGGCCTTTGTCCCGGTATTCAGCGAATACGCGGCCAAAAAATCAAAAGAGGAATTCTGGCATTTGGCTAATTGCTTATTGAATATCCTCCTGGTCATCCTGGCGGCGCTTACTATCCTGGGGGTAGTGTTTTCTCCCTGGATTGTGCGCCTGATTGCCCCCGGTTTTAGCTCTGACGCGTTAAAGTTCCAGGAAACAGTCCGGCTGACCAGAATTATCTATCCTTATTTACTATTGATTGCCTTGAGCGCCTATTGTATGGGGGTGTTGAATTCTCTTAAGTCTTTCACTATCTCAGCCTTGGCCCCCTGCCTTTTGAATATTTCTATAATCGTTTTTGCTGTTGCTTACGGAGAGGGAACACTAGGCCTGGCTTTGGGAGTCTTGGCCGGGGGGGTAGGACAGTTAGCGGTGCAGATACCGATGCTTTATAAAAAAGGCTTCCGCTACCGTCCG
This sequence comes from Candidatus Omnitrophota bacterium, assembly GCA_030674475.1. GTDB lineage: Bacteria > Omnitrophota > Gorgyraeia > Gygaellales > UBA12090 > UBA12090. Next base: position 55,417 of record JAUSCZ010000041.1, on the reverse strand, counting down.
GCACTGGAGTTGCGGCATCCCGGGATCAGGCAAATCGGAAAACTGATTCTCCCCCGGATATTCAGTTCTTGTATTTATCAGCTTAATCTCTTTGTGGATACGATACTCGGTTCTCTGGCTCATATCGTAGGCCAGGGAGCGATTTCCGCCTTATATTTTGCCAACCGGATTTTTCAATTTCCCTTAGGCATATTCGGGATAGCCATTGCCCAGGCGGCCTTACCGTCTTTATCTCATCAGGCGCTGGAGGATAATCTGGATAATTTTAAGAAGACCCTGAATTTTTCCTTAATTGCTGTTTTTTTGATTATGCTTCCGGTTTCCGCCCTAATAGCCGTTTTGGCTAAGCCGATAGTCGCGGCCTTGTTTGAAGGGGGGAGATTTGACGCCTATTCCACCGAGATTACCTCCGGAGCGCTTTTGTTTTACGCCTTATCCTTGAGTTTTTATGCCGCCAACAAGGTGCTGGTTTCGGGATTCTTTTCTCTTAAGGATACCAAAACCCCGCTTAAGATAACCGCGGCCTCGCTTTTAGTCAATATCGTTTTTAATCTTATCCTGATGTATCCTTTAAAATTAAAGGGCTTGGCTTTAGCTACCAGCTTATCCGGAGGCATTAATTTTTTTATCCTTTTTCATTCTTTAAGAAAAAAGATCGGCCCGCTTAACGGCCGGTATTTAAGCCAGGTTTTCGCCAAGATTCTCTTTTTTTCTTTGATAGCCTCCGGGGCCAGTTTTTATGTTTATGGCCGGTGTCTAATTAGCGCCCCGCCTTTAGTGAGAGTAAGCGCCGCGGCGCTCTCCGGCCTGCTAATTTTTATCTTAGGCGCGCTTATCCTGGATTTAGCCGAAATCAAAAAGGTCATTCAATGGATATTAAGGAAAAAATAAGCCTTTCTCCGGATTCAGCCGGCGTGCATCTTGGGACTGTTGCAAAACTCGGTGGTGTGGCATGCCGAGCCTCTCGCGGAATAACCCTGAAACCTCCTACCTCTTGAATTCACATAGAAATTAGGACGGCTATCTAGCCGCGCATATATAAATAAACTTATTTTTTGAGAATATTTCACAAAAAATGTTGACATTTTAAATTTTTGATGTATATTTGTTATATACTTAAAAAAGTAGACTATAAACTCATTTTTTGCAATTTTAGGTGAAATTAGCCATCTATTATATAATTAATGACACGTAATACTGGAAAAGGAGCGAATCATGCTAATACAATTTAGCGTAGGCAACTTTAAATCATTTAAAGACATAGCCACCATAAGTCTGATGGCAACAGCAAGGAAAGAGCATGAAGAAACGAATACATTTATTGCCAAAGATAAATTAAGGCTGTTGAAGAACGCTGTTATTTATGGCGCAAATGCTAGCGGAAAGTCTAATTTAATCCAAGCAATGCGTTTTGTAAAATCCTTTGTTCTGTTTTCGACAAAAGATGTTACCGACAAAATAAAAGTTACTAGATTTAAGCTTAGTACTGAAACAGAAAATCAACCCAGCACCTTTGAAATTATTTTTATGCATGAAAGAATTAGATACCGATATGGCTTTCAGGCCGATAAAGAAAAAATACATAGAGAGTGGCTTTTCTATGTTCCAATAAGAAAAGAAACAAGATTATTTATAAGAGAGCCTGATAATTTTACTATTGGGGGCCATTTCAAGGAAGGCAAGGGGCTTAAAGATAAAACCAGGGATAATGCACTTTTTCTATCCGTTGTTGCTCAATTTAATGGTCCGATAGCCGGAAAAATATTCCAGTGGTTTAAAAAATTTAAGGTCCTTACCGCCTTAACAGATACTAGTTATTTAGAATTTACATTAAGAAAACTTCAAGATACTGAATTCAAAAATGAAATTATGAAATTTACGAAATTTGCGGATTTAGGCATAGAGGATGTTGGTATTGAGGAAACAAAAATAAGGATTGAGGATCTGCCCGATGGAATAAAAACCAAAATTAAACCCGATGATGAGCTTGTAGACTTTAAAATTAATGCTTTTCATAAGAAGTACGATATTGATAATAAAACCTTTCAGTTAGAAAAATTTGATTTTGATTTCGAAGAATCGGCTGGCACAAAAAAATTCTTTGCTATCTCAGCTCCAATATTAGATACGCTAAAAAAAGGCAATGTGTTAGTAATAGATGAACTGGATGCCAAATTGCATCCTATTTTAATTAAATTCTTAATAGAGTTATTTAATTCCAGGGAGAATAACCCTAATAATGCTCAACTAGTTTTTGTTTCGCATAACACCAATTTATTTAACCGGGCCATTTTTAGGAGAGATCAAATATGGCTTACCGAAAAAAATAAATACGGAGCCACAGATTTATACTCTTTAGTAGAATACAAGGTTAGGAATGACGCATCTTTTGAGAAAGATTATATAGCAGGAAAATACGGAGCGATCCCAGTTGTAAAAGGAACCAATTCTTTATTTAAAAGATGAAAGAGCCGGATAGCGCGTTTTGGAAAAGAAAACAGTCGGGAATTCTTAAGCGAAGGGTCGCTGTCAAACCTGTGCGAGAAACGTTTCTAATTATCTGTGAGGGCGAAAAAACTGAACCAAATTATTTTCGAAGTTTTCGTTTAACTTCCTCTCAGGTAGAAGATGAAATATTTGGGATAGGCGATAACACAGTGTCTCTTGTAGAAAAAACAATAAAGCATAAAGAAGCGGCTGCAAGATATGGTATAAAATTTGACCAAATTTGGTGTGTGTTTGATAAAGACGACAACCCGGATAAAAATTTTGAAAAGGCTATTTCACTAGCAAGAAAACACAAAATCAATATTGCTTACTCAAATGAGTGTTTTGAATTATGGTATTTGCTTCATTTCCATTATACGCAAAATGCTAGGAATCGTCCCGAATACATCAAAAGACTAAGTGAGTTATTAGGGAAGCCCTATACAAAGAATAGCATAGAAATGTATGATCTTATTCTAAGCAAACAGAATGATGGCATAAGAAACGCTGAAAAACTAATGTCACAATATCTGCCTATTCATACAGCTAGCTTAAGGAGACCTTCTACGACTGTGCATTTTTTAGTAAATGAATTAAATCGATTCTTAACTTCTTAGGCGTAAAGAGAACACGCGCGGAGAGTTCGAAACGGAGAAAAGGAAGACATGGGAACATTCTTAACATATTGTGGTATAGCTCTCATAGCAATTGGAACCATCTTGTTAAGGGATAAAATTTATCCTTTTTATTTTGATCATAAATATCTTAGAAAGTAAGAAACCTATCGCAGATTTTCCGCGTTACAGTTAATAGGTGGTTCAACAGTAAATCGAAGCCTAACAAGATGCAAAGTTATCACCTAGAGAAATTGTTGAAAGAAAGACCGGGAAATGGTAAAAAATAAGAATATCCAAAAAGCGGAGCGGGAATCGCTGAATATCAAAGACAGGCTGTTTGAGATGCTAAAAGCATCTATGCCGGAGAAAAGAAAAAGGTTAAGTCTTGAAACTTGATGGTTACTTTCCAGGCAGGGGAAAGCAAATAAGGGATATTTTTGAAGAAAAAATTTGGGATCGAATAATAAAATCAATAATTAAGTATTGTCTCTAATTTTTAAGGAAAAGATTAGATGGTATCTAATGTCCGGGTGGCCCTTAAAGCTTTTTAAACTTTTCTTTATTCTGCCGCTATGTTCATACGTGATAAGCGCTCTTTAATGATGTTAATAAATCGCTCCTGAATCTCTTGCTTAATTTTTGAATTTTTAATTATTGTTTCCATTAAAATCAAGCTCTTTTCGAATTTTTCATAGCGAATTCTTATCGGTATATTTAAATACTCCGCCAACTTATCAAAATCATCTCTTTTCAGTTCATTCTTTTTGGCGTTGATAGATAAGGCGGAATCTTCTTCATCCGGAATCACCAATTTTGAACATACCATATCATAGGCCGGCGTTAAGCGGATAGTTTCTTTATCCTTATACGCGATTGAATAGTTCTTTAAATGGGCGTCTCCGTTTCCAATAATAAAATTAAAGACAACCCTCTCAAAAAATAATTGCACGTCATATCCGGGCGCGGTAGATATTTCTTTTAATTTACGCCCAATTTGTTCAACGGAACCTTGGTATTTATTTCCTGATTCTAATATTTGAAAGAATTCTTCCTGATGGATTTTCACGCCTGATTCCCTGTCAAATCTTTTCACAATATACGCCCAGCTTTTATCTTTTAAAGGCAAGAGACAATGAGGAGGAACAGCTATCTTAAACTCCGCCGCTATGTCCATACAACACTGTTCATTCTCAGGAATATTCGGGAAAGCCACGGTTTGGGGTTTTAAAATATATTCTCCGCCTTCAGCAACAGAAATTAACGCATTATTTTTCTTATCAAGCTTCATGGATAATTTCGGCTGAACCCCGGAAATGGATAACTTCCCCGCCGATTTCTGCGCTTTTTGAGAAACATCTTCCAAGCCGAAATCTATTATCGGCAGTTTAGAAGTATTAAACATCTCTTTAATAAGTTTTATGTTCATTCACTCGTGTCCAAATTAGTTATTACTTGTCGACTGGAACGGAATTTTGAGATATTGAATTTGTCATACCCGCGTCCCGCTTTACGGGATCCCGCTATGCGGGAAAAGCGGGTATCCAGAAAATACTCTCGTCGTGGATTCCCGCTAAAAGATTGCGGGAATGACGCTGTAATGGCTAACCTGGACAGCAATGATGTTCATTCTATCTTGCGAACCGTTACCGCGCCAATGGTATCACCGCTCGTAGTGCAAAGAAGGATACCAAACAAGTCTTCCCTATCAACCTTTTGGGTAGCGGTAACAATATCTAAATACCAGCCTTCAGGCAAAAGGCCTTTAAAAAAAGGAAATAATTCTTTAGATTCATAAGGCTCTTCTCTGGGAGGTAACGACATAGAAACAGGTATATTTTTTTTTAAAAAATCTTTATCATATTCAAAAAGATAGCCGTCTTTCGTTTCGCTAATGTCCCCGGCCAAGTCCTTATTGAAAAAAACCTGCCCTTTTCTAAGTTCTTTCATAATTCTGCTTCAAGTTTGTTGTTATCTGTCCATTCAGATTTTATATTTTCATTGCGCGCTATTTCCAGATGAACACCCAAGAAATCCAAAACTTGATTAAGCTTATCTAACCGCACCGTAGGCTTGCCTTCTTCCAGCTCTCTTAAGAAACGCAAACCTACCCCTGCTCTTTTCGCGAAATCGACTTGAGTTAAACCCAGCTTTTTTCGTAGATTCTTAATCTGTATATTAATTGGAAAGTGGGCCATGGTGATAAGAATATACCACCTTTCGGGTATAATTGCAAGTATTTTTTAAATTTTTATACCTGATAGGGTTTTATTATAAACAAATAGTCCTTAAAGGGCATAATAGCCAATGTTTTATTTAAAAAATTTGATAATTACACCTTAAAGGGTATAATTAAACTGAAGAAAATGAGAAAATACTTGACTTTCTACCGATATAGTATTTATACTATACCGGTAGGAGTTAAGCTCAATTTTAACTTAAAACTTATCTAAAAAATGAAAATTTCAAAATTTGAGACAAAACTTGATGTAATTAAAAACTATTTCAAACAAGCCAAGAAATCAATCTTTACCTTTACCGAAATAGTGAACATTCTAGAAGATAAAAGATTGGAATGGGACCTACCTAACACCATGACAGCTTTCAAGTTTTTAGAATTATTACTAAAACGTACAGACTTAAAGAAGACCTCAATTAAATTCCCTAACCGTGAATATTCTCTTTTTAGCTGGGGAGATGTTTCCGTATGGGTATACTGTCTCTCATTTATAAAAAATCTATATTATACACACCGAACAGCGCTATATATTCACAAGTTAATTAATGACCCACCAGACAAAATTTATGTAAATTTTGAGCAAAGAAGAAGTTCCGCGTCCAATTATTCCTCTTCCTTATCCCAAGGGAGAATTGATTTTGCATTTTCAAGAACACAGCGAGTCACAACCAACATAGCTAATTTTAAGGAATATAAGGTTTATTTATTGAATGGCCAAAATACTAATATGTGCGGTGTTATAGAAGCATATTTCAATCAAAATAAGGTATTAGTAACAAATTTAGAAAGAACATTAATTGATATTGTTGTTCGGCCATCATATACGAATGGTATATTAGAAATATTAAATTGTTATAAACTAGCAAAAGAAGGGATTTCTATTGAAAATCTAATAAGAACTTTAAAGAAGTTAGCTTTTGTTTATCCTTATCATCAGGCAATAGGATTTCTTCTTGAAAAAAGTGGGGTATATAATCAGAATGAAATAAGTAAACTAAAAAATTTAGGCCTTACGCCCTCCTGAATTCATAATCAAAACATTTGAGCAATGTATGGTTGGTCTGAAAAACAATACGCGGGATGATGAATAGAAGACAATTAATGATTATTCGGGTGGGTTAAGGCAATGGTGTAGTGATAAAGCGCGAGAGTTTTTAGCTTTGAAGAAAAGAAATTCGGAATTGAATAATAAAATCAATAACTATTGTGTAATTTTTAAGGAAAAGATGAGATAATGTCTAATGTCCGGGTTTGACCCCTAAAGTTTTTTGCGATGGTGGATGCCCCGGCGGGTTAGCCATTTCGTTAGGCTGAAATCAAAATATGAAAATATTGCTACTTATCGTGATGCTCATTGGCGGATCATATTTATTGGCAGAAGACAGCCCACCATCCGCCTCTCCAAAACCCAAGACGCCAGAGTACTTATATCAGCACTGGGTCCATTCGTTCGAGGAACAACAGCAAGCTGATAAAGACTCAATATACCGCCCGAAAGATTTCAAAGAATTTCCGGGAAGCCGATTCAGAATGCAATATATCTTCTACAAAAATGGTGATTGTGAATGGTATTATTTGTCTCCCGACGATGCTCACCATTTCAAGTCTGGAAAGTGGAGATTTGATCCGCGCAAAAGTATCCTTCAGATAATTAAAGGTGATATAACGGAGTCATATAGAGTGACTGAGCTTACGAAGGATATGCTGCGAATTGTACCCATCGAACCCTAATATTTGAGGCAGTAAGCACGGGCGCGGGTTTAGAGGAGAGACATAAAACTGAGATTAGAAAAAGAAATAGAAGAAAGTAAAAATTCCTAACAAGACGCTCCAGCGAATGCCCGGGGTTGGCAACGCTGAGCTTTTCGTTAGATGAAAATACTGAAATTACACCAAAATATGGTATAATTATCTTATGAAGTATAAAGTTGAGTTTAAACCCAAAGCTATAAAAGACTGCAAATCGATCGATAAGAAAACATTACAATTGATATTTTCAAAAGTTGAGGTTTTATCCGATGATTTACAAGGCGATGTCAAAAAATTAACTAATTATTCTCCCGAATATCGCCTGCGAGCAGGTGACTATAGGGTTCTTTTTGAAACAGAAAAGGATAAAATAATTATCTACCGTATTATGCATAGAAAAGAAGCATATCGATAAGGAGGAAGAAAATGGTATCGTTACATACAAAAATCTTAGAAAAAGATGGAAAAAAAGAATTCGTCGTATTGCCTTATGAGGAATTCGTCCAAATTCAGGAAGAGCTTGAAGATTACGAAGCTCTAAAAGCACTGCGGGACGCTAAATCAAAAGAAGCCGATATTCCTACCACTTCGTTCAATGACGTAAAAAAAGAGATAGATATCGAATAAAACAATAAATTACCATCTAACAAAGCGTTGAAGCCGCCATTTCCCGCGTCGTTTTGCTCTGCGGAAAATGGCGGCTTAACTTTATCGTTAGACACAAAAAACGAAATATATAATAATAGGGAGAAAAGAGTTAAGTCTTGAAATTTGATGGTTACTTTCCAGGCATGGGAAAACATATTAGGAATACCTTTGAAGAAAATAAATTCGGGATCGAATAATAAAATCAATAATTATTGAGCTTTGCGAAACTAATAGGAGCGATCTTTCCTTTATCTCCGACGCAGCCGGAGCCTCTGTCATTCCCATTACAAATGCAAAGCTCAATAACTATCGTGTCCCCCGAAATCATAAATCAAAAAGGTCATGCAATGGATATTAAGGAAAAAATAAGCCTATTTCCGGATTCTCCGGGTGTGTATTTAATGAAGGACTCATCCTGCAGGATTATTTATATCGGTAAAGCGCTTTCGCTTCGAAAACGCCTGAGCAGTTATCTGGCGCGCGGGCTTTCGGCAAAGACCCTGCGCCTTATGATGAATGTGGTTGATATTGAATATAGGACCACAGCCAGCGAAAGTATGGCGCTTTTATTAGAGGCAAGCCTTATCAAAGAGCATAAGCCGAAATATAACGTCTCGCTTCGGGATGATAAGAGTTTTCCTTTAGTCAAGATCACCAATGAGGAATTTCCCGCGATTTATGTTACCCGTAAACGGGAGGACGACGGCGCTCAATATTTCGGCCCCTATATCAGCGCCGGCTTATTGAGAGAAGCGTTAAAGATTATCCGCCGCGATTTTCCCTACCGTTCCTGTCCGGTGCTTCCCAAAAAAGCCTGTATGTATTATCGTATAAAGCTTTCACCTGCTCCTTGTATCGGGAAAATCAGTAAGAGCGATTACGCCAAAACCATAAAGCAAATCAGCCTGATCCTGGAAGGCAAGAACGAGGAGTTGGCTAAGGAGTTATCCCGGGAAATGCGGCAGAAAGCCAAAGAGCGGAAGTTTGAAGAAGCGGCACTGTTACGGGATAAGATGATTGCTTTAAATACCTTCAAGCCATCTTTGTATAACACGGAGTCAGCGCTTAGCGAGTTAAGGGAAGTTTTGAGGCTCCCGGTTATACCGCGCAGAATAGAGGCTTTTGATGTTTCTAATATTTTAGGTAGACAGGCCACCGCTTCAATGGTATCTTTTTATAATGGTTTAGCTGATAAGGATAATTACCGCCGCTTCCGGATTAAGACAGTTAAGCAGAGCGATGATTATAAGATGATGGCTGAGGCCGTGCATAGGCGGTACTCGCGGCTTAAGGAGGAGAATTTGCCTTTGCCGGATTTAATCCTGGTAGACGGAGGCCGGGGCCAGCTTTGCGCGGCTAAAAAGGAATTAGAGGATTTGGGATTAATTATTCCCATTGTAAGCTTAGCTAAAAGAGAAGAAGAGATATATACCCTTTTTACTCCCAGGCCGATAAGGCTGAAGAATAATTCCCCGGCTCTGCGCTTGCTTCAATGTATCCGGGATGAGTCTCACCGCTTTGCTTTGAAGTATCACCGCTTATTGAGAAAAAAGAGATTTCTTAATGAAGAAAAAGGCGGATAGTATTCGTTTTAGTGCTTTTCAGCTGCGGGTGTGGGAGGCGGCACTCAAGATTCCTTTTGGCTCAACGCGCAGTTATTCCTGGGTTGCCAGACGTATTGGTTCGCCTCAGGCGGTAAGGGCGGTAGGGACGGCTTTAAAGAATAACCCTTATCCGTTAGTGATCCCTTGTCATCGGGTGGTAAAATCTAACGGAGATATCGGCGGGTATTCGCGGGGCCGCAAGGCCAAGGAGCAGTTGCTTGAGCTTGAGAAGGGGATGAAAAATATGTTTTGCCTAAAAGGGGATATCAGTATAGAATAATACTGTTTTATCGCGGCTAAACGGAGTGAGGGAAAATGAATATTAAAGAATATTTGAAGATGATGGGTGAGAAAAACGCCTCGGACCTTTTTTACCGCGCCGGAGGGCCGGTGCGCATGCGTATTGACGGTAGGATTGTTTCCGTATCGGATAAAGAATTGGGGGTTGAGGATGCTATTTCCGCGGTAGAGGCGATTACCACCGAAAACCAAAGGCAGATGTTTAAGGAGCATCTGGATGTTGATTTCGGCCTGTTTTTAGATGATATTGATCAGCGCTTTCGGGTGAGCATATTCACCCAACGTAATACCCCCTCAATAGTCGTCCGCCAGATTAGCCGTACCGTGAACTCTTTTGAAGAGATGGGCCTGCCTAAAGATGCCTTAGAAAAACTCTGTAACGAGTCCAGGGGGCTGGTGTTACTCACCGGTTCAACCGGTTCAGGCAAATCCACCACTATTGCCTCGATGATTGAATATATAAATACCCGCCACAAAAAGCACATTTTGACTATTGAAGAGCCGATAGAATTTACCTTTGGCGATAAGCAATCGGTAATCAATCAAAGGGAATTAGGCCCGGATGTCTTTAGCTATCAGATAGCCTTGAAGGCGTTTGCCCTGCAGAGCCCGGATGTCATTTACATCGGTAATATCCGCGATTACGAAACCATGGCCACGGCGATGACCGCGGCGGAGACCGGGGTTCTGGTCTTAAGCACCCTGCATACTATTAATGCCGCCCAGACTGTTGAGCGGATAATCAACTTTTTTCCTCCCTATCAGCATGAACAGGTGGCTATTCAGCTTTCTAGCCTCCTGAAAGGGGTAATTTCTTTAAGGCTGGTTCCTTATAAAGAAAAGTCCGGGCGTATCCCGGCTTATGAATCTATGGTTTTAACTCCCACCATCTCCCGGCTTATCCGCGAGCGTAAGGTTTGGGAAATACCGCGCTATCTGCAGGAGGGTGGGATATTCGGGATGCAGACCTTTAACCAGTCTTTAACTAAACTTTTTAAAGAAGACAAGATTTCACTTGAAGAGGCAATGCGTTTCAGCGATAACAAGGACGAGCTGGATTTGATGCTCAAGGGAATCAAAAAATAAGTGAGGGCGTAGAATGCTTGATGAGATTAAAACCAGGATAGCCGCTTTAGAAAAAAAGCTCGATGAGCTTAGAGGTTATCTTTGACCTGGCTCATACTGAAAGCCGGATAAACGAACTTAATGTCCGGATGTCCGCCCAGGATTTCTGGCAGGAATCCCAAGAATCGCTTAAGGTAATTGGGGAGTTAAAAAATCTAAGAACCCGAATCCAGCCTTTTAAGGATGCCGAGGCTAAACTCAAAGACATAAAAGAGCTTGGGGAAATATCCACTGCCGGAGATTCCCAGTTAATCCTGGAATTAAATAAGAATTTAGATCTTGTAGTAAAAGACATAGATTCTTTAGAGTTTAAGCTTCTTCTGAGTCAGGAGTTTGACGCCAACAGCGCTATTCTTTCCATAAATGCCGGGGCCGGAGGAACGGAGTCTTGCGATTGGGCGGATATGCTGTTCAGGATGTATTGCCGTTTTGCCGAATCCAAAGGCTATAAGACCAAGGTCGCGGATATTCTGCACGGGGAAGAGGCCGGGATAAAAAATGTAACTTTGTTGATTGAAGGCCCTTATGCCTACGGCTACTTAAAGGCTGAGGCAGGTGTGCACCGGCTGGTGCGGATTTCTCCCTTTGATTCCAATAAGCGTCGGCATACTTCTTTTGCCTCGGTGGATGTTGTTCCCCAGATTGAAGGCGAGATTGACATTAAAATCGAGGAGAGGGATTTAAGGATTGATGTCTATCGTTCCAGCGGTCCCGGAGGGCAATCGGTTAATACCACGGATTCAGCGGTCCGGATAACCCATCTGCCCAGCGGCATTGTGGCGCAGTGCCAGAATGAGCGCTCGCAGTATCAGAATAAACAGACGGCCATGAATATCTTAAAGGCCAAGCTTTATGAAGAGGAGCGCCGTAAGCAGGAAGAAAAGATTCAGTCCGAATACGCCAAGAAGCAAAAGATTGAGTGGGGAAGCCAGATCCGTTCCTATGTAATGCATCCTTACAGCATGGTCAAGGATCACCGCACGGAGTATGAAACCGGCAATGTCAACGCGGTAATGGACGGAGAGTTGGATAAGTTTATTGAAGCTTATTTAAAAATGCAGAAAGTGAAAAAGTAATCCGTTTATAGTTGATAGTTTATAGCAAACCTGTAAATCAGAAACCGCCTCTGCTTTAACGCATAAGATGATTAAATTTATTACTAGAAAACTAATCGGTTCTCAGAATGACCGGGAGCTTAAGCGCCTCCGGCCCATAGTGGAGAAGATTAATTCTTTGGAGCCTAAGATTCAACAGCTTTCCGACGCTCAAATCCGGGCCAAGACGGGTGAATTTAGAAATATCCTCTTAGAGAAATCCAAAGCCCTGAAAGAAGATTTTCTAAGCCTACAAGAGCAGATCCGGGAAGCTACCTCCAATACCGAAAAGGCCAAACTTAAATTCAGGCTTAAGGGTTTACGCAATAGTATTTTTGAGGAAATTTTGCCTGAGGCCTTTGCCTGTGTCCGGGAAGCGGCAAAACGCGCGGTGAATATGCGCCATTTTGATGTTCAGCTTATCGGCGGGATAGTCTTGCACGAAGGTAAGATTGCCGAGATGTCTACCGGCGAAGGAAAGACCCTGGCGGCAACCCTGCCGGCCTGTCTGAACGCGCTTTTGGGCGAAGGCGTGCATATAATTACGGTTAATGACTATTTAGCCCGGCGCGATAGAGAGTGGATGGGGCCGATTTATGAATTTTTAGGTTTGAGTATCGGGGTTATCCAGCACGATATGCCGCCGGCCGCCAGAAGACAGGCTTACGCCCGCGACATCACCTATGGCACCAACAATGAATTCGGTTTTGATTATCTGCGCGACAATATGGTAGTCTCCAAAGATGAAATGGTCCAAAGGCCGTTTTATTATTCCATAGTTGATGAAGTGGATTCCATCCTGATTGATGAGGCCCGCACCCCCTTGATTATTTCCGGCCCGGCCGAGGAATCCACCGAAAAATATTACAGCATAAATAAAATTGTCTCTAAGCTTAAGGGAAGAATCATCCTGGAAAAGGATGAGATTGACGCCAAGTATAAAGGGGTGGATTTGACCAAGGGCTACGATTATATGATTGACGAGAAATCCCACACCGCTTCCTTAACCGATGAGGGCGAGATTAATGCCTGTAATCTGTTGGGGATAGATAATCTTCATGAGATAGAGACCATGGAATACCGCCATCACCTGACCCAGGCCTTACGCGCGCACAACCTTTATAAACGGGATGTGGATTACGTGATCAAAGACGGCCAGGTAATTATCGTGGATGAGTTTACCGGCCGGCTTATGCCGGGAAGGCGCTGGTCCGACGGCCTGCATCAGGCGGTGGAGGCCCATGAGGGTTTAAAGATTGAACGGGAAAATCAGACCTTGGCCACCGTTACCTTTCAGAACTATTTTCGGATGTATGAGAAATTATCCGGTATGACCGGAACCGCGCTTACTGAGGCAGCGGAATTTAAGGATATTTATTCCTTAGATGTCGTTTCTATTCCGACTAACCGTCCGCTGGTTCGTCAGAATTCCCCTGACCGGGTGTATAAATCCGAGAAGGAAAAGTTTGACGCGGCGGTTGAAGAAATAGCCGAATGTTCTAAGCAGGGCCGTCCGGTGCTGGTGGGAACGGTTTCTATCCGTAAGTCTGAGCTTCTCTCAGATATGCTTAAGCGAAAGGGCGTCCCGCATCAGGTGCTTAATGCCAAATACCACGAGATGGAGGCGGCTATTGTTTCTCAGGCCGGCAGATATAAGGCAGTAACCATTGCTACCAATATGGCCGGACGGGGAACCGATATACTACTGGGAGGCAATGCCGATTTTATTGTTAAGAGCATATTAAAACAAAAGGACATTAATCCTCAAGACGATAATTATCTCAGCGAATACCAAAACCTTATGGTCAGGTATAAAAAAGAAACAGAGGATGAACATAATAAGGTAGTGGAATTAGGGGGCCTGCATGTCCTCGGCACCGAGCGCCACGAGGCCAGGCGTATTGATAATCAGCTACGCGGCCGCTGTGGCAGGCAGGGAGACCCCGGTTCATCGCGTTTTTATGTCTCCTTAGGGGATGATTTGATGCGCTTGTTCGGCTCAGACCGGTTGGTGGGGATGATGACCCGCCTGGGCCTGGAGGAGGGCCAGGTTATTGAGCATCCCTGGGTAAGCCGATCCATTGAGATTGCTCAGAAGAGGGTGGAGCAGCATAACTTTGAGATAAGAAAGCAACTTTTGGAATACGATAATGTGATGAATAAGCAGAGGGAGGTCATTTATCACCAACGCCGGGTAGTTTTGGAGTCGGATAATTTAAAAGAACACATCCTGGAGATGGCCCGGGAAATTATTGAATCCGCGGCTGTACAGTATATTTCCCAAGATGCCCCGGTTCAGGCCTGGGATGTTGAGGGTTTCTCCGGTTGGCTGAAGATTAATTTTTCCTTACAGCCTGAGGCAAGCTTCTTTGAGCGCGCCCATGAAGAGATAGTTGAAGATATTTTAAAGAAAGTTTTGGATATTTATTCTTCTAAGGAAGAGTCGGCCGGAGGTGATGTCCTGCGTCATTTAGAGCGAATGGTCTGTTTACAGGTTATTGACAGCAAATGGAAGGACCATCTTTACGCGATGGATTATCTTCGCGAGGGAATAGGCTTGAGGGCTTATGGCCAGCGCGATCCTTTGGTAGAATATCAACGTGGCGCTTATGAGATGTTTAGCCAAATGGTTAATTCCATTAAGGCCGATGTGGTGGATATCATTTTTAAGCTCCAGGTCCGCCAGGAAGTAAAAGAGATAAAAGGCGTATTTTCTTCAATTAATCAGGAATTTATTCACCCCGAAGCGGAAAGATTCCGGCCTCAGGAAAACACTGCTTCGCGCGCTGAGCGTCCGGCTGAAGCTGTTTCCCGGGTCCCCGCGGCGCCTCCAGCATCGTTGATACCTCAGCCTGATGTGGGCCGCAATGAGCCTTGTCCTTGCGGAAGCGAAAAAAAATATAAGAAGTGTTGTGGAAAATAGAAAAAGTTTATAGTTTATAGTTTATGGTTTATGGCCTTCTTAGTAAACGCGGTTCCTTAATTCTTAGTATCATTTCCGGAGTATTATTAAGCCTGCCGTTTTTCGAGGGCCGGCTTTGGTTTTTTGCCTGGTTTGCCTTCCTGCCTTTATTTTTCTCCTTCCAGAAGAAATCTAAACTTCAAGCCTTTTTATTATCTTATCTAACCGGACTAATTTTCTGGACATTGACCATCTATTGGTTAGTCCACGTTACCCTGCTTGGCCAAATCCTCCTGATTTTATATTTATCTTTATATTTTGGATTTTTTGGTTTATGTTTCTCAACTATCAACTATCAACTATCAACTATCAACTATTTGTTTCTTCCTTCCCTCTGGGTTGTCCTGGAATATCTGCGGGCTCATCTTTTGACCGGATTCGGCTGGGCGCTTTTAGGCTATTCCCAATATTTAAATCTTCCGATTATTCAGATTGCCGATCTTTTCGGCGCCTACGGTGTTTCTTTTTTGGTGGTAATGGCGAATATAGTAATATACTCAGCTTTCAGCCTCAAGCTTTCAGCCTCAAGCAAAATAAGAAAATGCTCAGTCTTCGTGTTAAGTTTTTCTATAATTTTAGTTTATGGCTATTATCAATTAAGCCGAAAGCCGAAAGTGGCTTGGGCCATCGGAGGCCCAACCACGGCCTTCTGGCCAGCCGAAAGCCGAAAGCTGTTTAAAATTTCTTTAATCCAGGGCAATATTCCCCAGGAGTTAAAATGGGCTTCTGGTTCACAGGCCTTTATTTTAGATAGATACATCCGTTTGACTAAAGAAGCGGCTTTGGCTAAGCCGGATTTAATAATTTGGCCGGAGGCGTCCAATCCCGGCTTCTTGGGTGATGAGTCTGACGCGCGGGTAAACGAAAATATCTTTAACCTGGCCAAGGAGATAAAAATTCCCCTGCTGGTTGGCTCAGTAGTCAAAGAAAAAAGGAAATATTTTAACAGCGCCCTGCTGATAAATGAATTTGGGATATCCGGCCGTTATGATAAACTGCATTTAGTGCCTTTCGGAGAATATATTCCCTTAAAAGGCGCATTCAAATTTCTGGAGAGTATCGTTCCGATCGGAGACTTTACTGCTGGTAATAATTATACTTTATTTTTGCTATCCGCTATCCGCTATCCGCTATCCGCTAAATTTGGAGCGCTTATCTGTTTTGAAGATACCCTGCCTGAGCTCTCGCGTAATTTCGCCAGAGAAGGAGCGGACTTTTTGGTGAATATCACTAACGACGCCTGGTTCAAAGAGACTACCGCTCCCTATCAGCATTTATCGGCTTCGGTATTTCGGGCTGTAGAAAACAGGCTTCCTTTAGCGCGCTCGGCCAACACCGGAATATCCTGTTTTATTGATTCCCGCGGCAGGGTTATCTCCAGGCTTATTCAAAATGGTAAAGACATTTTTGTCTCCGGCATAAAAACTCAGGACATTATTCTGAGCCCAAAATCAAAAAGTCTTTATCAAAGTATCGGTGATGTTTTTGTCTTGGGATGTTTTGCGCTTATGTGTTTTTATGGTATAATGAGCAAAATAAAAAAAGGTTAAGGTTTAGGCTGAGTAATTCTCAACCTCAACCTCAACCTCAATTTTAGCCTAAAGTGATAAAGTATGACCTATCGCGTCAAAGGGTAAAGACTTCTTTATTATTTGTTTTCTTGTTGGTTTTTCCTTTTTATTTAAGTTATCAGCTTTATTATCTGGATAAAATTTTCTTTTTTTGTCCTGTTGAATACAAGCAGGATACCGTAATCATCCGCCACGACTCTTATGGAAGCGGAGATTTTTTATCTAATCGCGGCGGTAGTCGGAAACATAACGGGATAGACCTGCAGGCTAAGTTCGGGGCGGCAGTTTACGCGGTCCGCGCCGGCAAGGTAACCAGGGCGCAGTTTCACCGGGGGATGGGTAATTTTATTGAAATTTCGCATCCTTCGGGAGGATATGTTACTATCTACGGCCATTTATCTAAGATAGAGGTTCGCGCCGGCCAATTGGTGCGCCAGGGGCAGAAGATAGGCGCGGTGGGTAAAACCGGGAATGCCAATCATCGGGGAGTTATTCCCCACCTCCACTTTGAGATAAGAAAGAACGGCATGCCCCTGGACCCAATGAAATTTATTGAATAAGCTCAGATCGCGGGAGGTGGATATGCTTGAATTTAAAACTATTCCGATCAAAAAACCTGATGATGTAAATGTGATTATCGGCCAGGCGCATTTTATTAAGTCGGTGGAGGATATTTATGAAGCAATAGTCCAGACAGGTCCGCAGATTAAATTCGGTCTGGCCTTTTCCGAGTCTTCAGGCGCCTGCTTGGTGCGTATTGAGGGAAACGACACAGAGCTTAAAGAGATAGCCAAAAATGCCTGCTTAGATATCGCCTCTGGCCATTGTTTTATTCTGGCCTTGCGTCAGGGATACCCGATAAATATCCTGAATGCCTTAAAAATGATTTCTGAGGTCTGCGCTATTTATTGCGCGACTGCTAATCCGCTGGAAGTGGTTGTGGCCCAGACTTCTTCAGGCCGGGGAATAATGGGGGTTATTGATGGCGCCAGCCCTAAGGGGGTAGAAAAAGAAGCGGATGTTCGCTGGCGCAAGGACCTGCTGCGTAAAATAGGATACAAACTTTAATCTTAGGTTAAAGATTTTTCTTGCAGAGAAAAGTAATTTTGCTATAATCAGTAGGAGATTAGATGACATCAAAAGAAGTTGGCAAGCGTTTTAGCCGTTTGCTTGCCAGACAAGCATTATTTTTCTGTTCTTTGATAGTTAAATTCTTACCCCGCGGCTGGCTTTGTGGTTTTGCCGATTTTATCGCTATTCTGGGTTATTATATCGCGGTTAAACAACGTAACATTGCCCGCGAGAGTCTAAGTATAGCCTTTGCCGATAGTTTGGGGCAGAAAGAAATTACTAGGATTGCCCAAGACTGCTTTAGGAATATGGCTAAAAGCGGGGTGGAGATGTTGTATGCTATGGATAATCCGGAATTATCTAAAAAGCTGGTTATTATTGAAGGCCAGGAATATTTAGATGAGGCCTTTTCTAAAGGTAAGGGAGTGGTTGCCGTGAGTGCTCATTTTGGAAATTTCCCTTTGGCCCTTACCCGGCTTAAGCAGGAAGGTTACGGGGTTAATGTCATCTTAAGGCGGATGCGCGATGATAAGGTGGAAGAATTCCTGGAAAGCCGGCGCCGCAAAGTAGGAATAAATTTTATCCATAGCGCTCCCAGGCAGGCTTGTGTGGAGGATTCAGTCAAGGCCTTGCGCCGCAACGAAATACTTTTTATCCAACTTGACCAGAACTTCGGCACAGCCGGGGTTTTTGTGAATTTTTTTGGCCGTCAGGCGGCCACGGCCACCGGGCCGGTAGTCTTTGCCCTGCGTACCGGTGCCGCCATAGTCCCGCTTTTCATAGTCCGCCAGGCAGACGGCCGCCATAAGCTGATTATCGAGCCACAGGTAGAGATTGAGAAAAAAGATGCGTCCGATGAGACATTGCGGTATAATATCCAGAAGATAACCTCAATTATTGAATTTTACATCAGGAAGTATCCTCAAGAGTGGGGCTGGATTCACCGCCGGTGGAAAAGCCGGCCGTCAAATTAGTAAATTAATTAGCAAATTAAAAGGAGGTGGAAAATGGCAGAAGAAGTAAAAGAGACAAAGGAAACCAAGGAAACCAAGGAAACAGAAAAAGCCGACTCAGGCAAGGCTTTTAAGACCGCTTTAAAGGTTTTATTAGGTATCGCGTTTTTAGCGCTTGGCGGCTACCTGGTAATTAGATGGTGGTGGCATTTGATTCACTTAGCTCAAGGCTCTTTGGGATTAATCCTGGTTTTAGCAGGGGTAATTACCTTAGCCATAGCTAAAGAATAGGCTTTAAAAATTATTCGTGTTCACCCAGTTGGAGGCAGGACGCCAGAGGCATCCGACGGTTGCCTTCGGCAACCTGCCTCTAACGGGGTTAACCCCGTGCCTTTTATGTATTCTATGTATTTTAGTTTGAAAAACATGAATATGAAAAGGCGCGGGGTTTTATTTTGTCCCCAGAGACTTAGAAGGTGAATTGCCTGGCGTTTTTTCTTCTCTTTATGGCTTTAACTGAGATAGCCTGCGCCCAAAACAGCTGGCGGCGCCTGGAAATAAAATCCGCTGCCTCAGACATTCGGGCTATTGCCTTAGATAGCAATAATCCAGGGATAATCTACGCGGCCACAGAAGAAGGTTTATATAAAACCCTTGACAGGGGTAAATCCTGGGAATCTTCAGGCGCGGGTTTAATCAAAGAAGTTAATTTTATCTATATTGATAGAAGTAGCCCTGATGTTATCTACGCGGCCGCCAAAAATGGGCTTTTCCGGAGCCAGGACAGCGGTATGAACTGGCAGAGGATATTCTTAGGCAAGGATGCCTTAGAACGCGATGTAACGTCAATAGAGCTTATATTCGCTCCGCCGAAAAGCATATTTATAGGAACTAAGTCCGGAATGTTCTTTAGTCCGATAAATAGAATCATCTGGCAGAAAATATCCGGTAAGCTGACTGACGCTAATATTAGTTTTATTGTTCCCGCTCCGGACAATCCGGAAGGCCTTTTTGTGGTCTCCGGCAAAGGATTATTTAAGAGTGATAACCGTTTATCTTCTCATGAGAGGCTGTATTCCGGATTTAACCCGGAGCCGGAAGACGCGGCTAATGATATAGACTCAAGCGAGGAAGAGCCGTATACTGAGGAGAGTTTTCTTAAACATTTAGCCTTTGACCCCGATAACAGCGATAAATTATATTTGTCCAGCCGGGAGGGTTTGCTTTTGAGCCAAGACGCCGGTAAAAGTTGGCAAAAGCGGATATTCAGCGGTTTACTGGATGAAAAGATAAATTATGCCCTAATTGTCCGCGGCAGGATGTTCTTAGCTGTTCAGAACGGCGTATTTGACTGTGAAGATGATTCCTGTAAACAGCTTTATCAGGGCGCGGATTTTAAGAATTGCGGTCAGTTGGCCTTAGATTCCGGCGGTAATCTTTACTCTGCTTGCGATCAGGGTCTCTATGTAATATCTGTAAATGAGAATAAAGAAGCAAAGCGCGTTGAATCCGGGCCTGAATTGAGAAATAATACAAATATCGTTTTGTTTTCCGGGGAGCCGGGCATAAGAGAGATTCAACAAAAGGCAATCAGATATGCTGAGGTATATCCGGAAAAGATTTCTGATTGGAGGAAACAGGCGCGCTTAAAGGCTTTCCTGCCGGAATTGGATTTGAGTTATGATAAGACAGTTTTTACCTCAACCAGTTTTCCTCAGGGCCGCGGCTTTGTCGGGCCTTTGGATTGGGGAATTAGTCTAAGCTGGGATTTAGGGGATTTGGTTTTTAGCACGGAGCAAACTTCTATTGATGTGCGTTCGCGGCTGATGGTGCAATTGCGCGATGATATTCTGGATGAGGTAACCCGGCTTTACTTTGAGCGCCGGCGCCTGCAGATAGAATTAGCAAGTCAGGATTCCTTGAGTCCGAAGGCAAGGAGTGAAAAGGAGTTAAGGCTTGAGGAACTTACCGCCTCAATTGACGGGCTTACCGGAGGGTATTTGAGCGAAAGATTAGAGGATAAAAAATAAAATGTTAAAAATCAGGCGTTATTTTATTACCGGATTGCTTTTGCTTCTTCCCATATTCATCAGTTTCTATATCCTTTTTGTTGTTTTCCGATTTGTGGATGGTATTTTCGGCGGGCTTATTAACAGTTATCTCAAGGCAAATTTTGGATTTTTTATCCCGGGTATAGGTTTTATTTTAGGGGGAGCCATAGTATTATTTTCGGGATTTCTGGCCACTCATTTTTTAGGAAAAAAAGCCCTGCCGGCGCTGGAGCAATGGTTTCTTAAGCTACCCGGAATCCGCCAGATATACCCTTCCACTAAACAAATAATCAGTTTCCTTTTTTCCAAAGATAGAGCTTCTTTTAAGAAGGTGGCTTTGGTAGAATATCCTTCTAAAGGATTATGGTCAGTCGGCTTTATCACTAACGATAGTTTTGAAGAGGCCCAGAAGAAAACCGGAGAGGAATTGGTTCATGTTCTTATTGCTACCACTCCTTCACCCTGGAGCGGTTTCCTGGTTTTAGTGCCTAAGAAAGATATAAAATTCTTGGATATATCAATCGAGGATGGGATAAGGCTGATTATTTCAGGCGGAATTCTTAAGCCATAGTATTTAACAAATAAAAATTAATAGTCGATAAAGAAAAAAACCATAGACCATTTAAGGAGATAAATAAATATGAAAGCGCTAATCACGGGTGGAGTGGGATTTATCGGTTCGCATCTGGCGGATGAATTGCTTAAGGCCGGCCATAAAGTCGCGGTTCTGGATAACTTATCTACCAGCAGGTTGGAGAATGTGGCCCATTTAGAAAAAAACCCTGATTTTGAGCTGGTTATTGGGACTGTTCTGAATGAAACCCTGGTTGATAAATTAGTTGAAAGATGCGAGGTCATTTTTCATTTGGCCGCGGCAGTGGGGGTGGAGCTGATAGTCAAAAAGCCCTTAGAATCTTTAACCACCAACATCAAAGGAAGCGAAGTGGTGTTAGAGATGGCCTATAGATACCATAAAAAGGTTTTGATAACCTCAACCTCGGAAATCTACGGAAAAAATACCAACGGCCCTTTAAAAGAGGGCGATGACCGGATATTAGGCTCACCGCTTAAAACCAGATGGAGCTATTCTACGGCTAAGGCTGTGGATGAGATGCTGGCCTATGTATATTGGAAGGAAAAAGGCGTGCCTTCGGTAATTGTGCGCTTGTTCAATACCGTGGGGCCCCGTCAAACCGGTTACTATGGAATGGTAGTTCCCCGTTTTATAGGACAGGCTTTGAAGAATGAGCCGGTTACGGTGTATGGGACGGGAAAACAATCCCGTTGTTTTATCCACGTCAAGGATGTGGTCAAGGCCTTGATAAAATTAGTTGAGGAGCCTAAGGCAGTGGGCGAGGTCTTTAATATCGGAAACCAGGATGAGATAACTATTGATGATTTGGCTAAGAAGATAATCAAGATAACCAAGAGCCGCTCGGTGATAAAACACATTCCTTATGAACAGGCTTACGAGGAAGGCTTTGAGGATATGCAAAGACGGATCCCGGATACTAATAAACTTAATAAGCTCATCGGCTTTAAACCGCATCATTCCTTAGAAAGCATAATAAAAGATATCGTAGGTTATATAAGCAATAAGAACCTTTAGGAGTCTCGCCTGCCCGCCTCACCCAAAATAGTGAAGAAAATAAAGGTAGTAAGGGTCATTGCCCGGCTTAATATCGGAGGCCCGGCAATTCACGCGATTTTACTCACTGAGGGTCTTAACAAGGATAAATTTGACTCGCTTTTGGTCTGCGGCACTATCGCTCAAGATGAAGGAGATATGCTTTATTACGCCCGGGCCAGGAATGTTGTCCCTTATATTATCCCTGAGCTTAGACGGGAATTAAATCCGCTGAATGATGTAATCGCGTTTTTAAAAATATATAAACTGATAAGGAGGGAAAATCCGGATATTATCCATACCCATACCGCCAAGGCCGGAACATTAGGCAGGCTGGCCGGGATAT
Source organism: Candidatus Omnitrophota bacterium (assembly GCA_030674475.1). Classification (GTDB taxonomy): domain Bacteria; phylum Omnitrophota; class Gorgyraeia; order Gygaellales; family UBA12090; genus UBA12090. The sequence continues at coordinate 32,976 of JAUSCZ010000041.1, read as the reverse complement.
TTTATAATCTCTTGGCCGCGAGGCGAACAAAGCTTATTCATACCTTTCACGGCCATGTCTTTGAGGGCTATTTCGGCAGATTTAAAACGCGATTATTTATCTTTATTGAGCGCTTCTTAGCTTGTTTTAGCTCAAGGATAATCACGGTAAGTTTAGCGGTTAAGAAAGAGCTGGTTTCTTTACGAATCAGCGGTTCAGATAAGATTAAGGTTATTCCTCTGGGCTTAGAATTAGATAGATTCTTAGGGCTTCCGTTTTCCCGACTCCCGATACAAGGAATGCGGGATCCCGCTTCATCGGGAAAAGAAGCCAACCGTTGTTTAAATATCGGCATAGTGGGAAGACTGGTGCCTATTAAAAATCATCGTTTGTTTTTGGAAGGCGCGGCCAAGGTTATCCGGGATAATCCCGCGCTGGATTTAAGATTTAAGATTATAGGCGATGGAGAATTAAGGGCTGAGCTTGAAGAATTTGCCCAAAAGCTGAATTTAAGTTCGGTGGTGGAGTTTAACGGCTGGCAAAAGGATTTATCCGAAGTTTACTCGGATTTGGATATTGTCTGTCTGACTTCAATCAACGAAGGCACGCCGGTATCTTTAATAGAAGCAATGGCTTCAGGTAAGGTTATCGCGGCTACCGATGCCGGCGGGGTAAAGGATTTAGTTGGTGAGAGCTTAGAAGGACCTAAGGATGAGCTTGGGTTTACCCCGTTAGAGGCAGGTTGCCGAAGGCAACCGTCGGACGCCTCTGGCGTCCTGCCTCTAACGGGGTTTAGCGCGCGCGAAAGAGGAATAATGGTGAGGCCTGGCGACGCGGATAGTTTTGCCGGGGCCTTGAACTTCTTACTGAGGAATGAAGAGATAAGAAGGAAGATGGCCGCCTCCGGCCGCGAATTCGTCCGGGAAAGATTCGCCAAAAAAAGGCTGATAAAAGATATTGAGAGCTTATATGAACAAGTAGTAACATTGCCTTGACAAAAAGGCCGGAATTTGCTATATATTACAAATACAATCAATGACAAACGACAAAATCCAAAGCACAAAATAAATTCCTGTCTACCGGCAGAATTTAAATGATAAATTCAAAAATAAATGTTTTGTGTTTTGGTATTTGACCTTTGAATTTAATGAGGAGGACAATAATATGAAAAGTAAACTGTTGACCGCGGGTCTGATTATAGGCGCGGCGTGCGTTGGATATGGGGTTTTAGGATTCTGCCAGCAGGAACCACAGGTGCCTATTGATGAAAATATTATTTCTGAGATAGGGTTGGTTGATGAAAATATCTCCTGGGTTTGGGGAGAGGTTAAGAATGTTGATTACATATCTTCAAAATTCAATATTCTCTATATGGATTATCAGACTGATGATGAAAAAGAACTTGTCTTAACTGTTAACCAGGATACAAAGTTTGAGGGGATAAATGATTTTAATTCTCTCAAGGCGGGCGATACCGTTGGGATTGATTATTTTTTTGACGCGAACAATAATATCGCCAAGAATATCTCAGTTGAGAAACTAGAAGAACCGTCTGAAGTTTCCTCTCCGGAAGCGTCTTCTTCAATCCAGCCGGATGAAATAGCGGCAATAGAGGCCCAGCCGGAACCAGAAGCGCGCTAAGCTTAGATTTTTCCACCCAGCATTGTTTTACCGTTAAAATAATGCTGGGTTTTTTTATCCAGGGAATAGATTTTCTCGTCAATTGAAGTAATGGCTTTATGAAAAACCTTAAAAATATTCAGGAAAGAATTAAACTGGTAATTTTCGATCTGGATGGGACATTGGTAGACGCCTACGAGGCCATCACCCAAAGCGTGAATTTTACCCTTAAGAAATTAGGCTATGAAGAAGCTCCGGCTAAGCGAATTCGCTTGGCGGTAGGTTGGGGGGATAGAAAATTACTGGGCGCCTTTATTGAAGAGAAGGATTTGAATCCGGCTTTGGTTATTTATCGTGGTCACCATCGAATAGCGCTTACAAAATATACTAAGTTGCTTTCCGGCGCTAAAGAGCTGTTGGAATATTTAAAGCAGCGTGATTTTAAAACCGCTATCGCCTCTAATCGGCCCACGGAGTTTACCCATATTATTTTGAGGTGCCTTGATTTGAGAAAATACTTTGATTATGTGCTTTGCGCGGATAAATTACCTGAAGGAAAGCCTCATCCGGAGATTTTATTAAGGATTATGAAGAAGCTGAAGATTAAGCCCGAACAAGTTATGTATGTGGGAGATATGACTATTGATGTGGAAACCGCGCGTAACGCCGGGGTTATTGCAATAGCCGTAGGCGGCGGTTCAAGCTCATTAGCAGAAATAAAGAAAGCCGGGCCTTTTAAAATAATAAAAAGCCCGGCCTCTTTAATGAAAATCTTATAGTTTATTTTTGTTTAAGTTTCAGTTCGGTGCCGTCTTTAGAGCAGTATTGGACTCCGGAAGTATATTCCGCCCCGCAGACCGGGCAGAATTTTTTGTCCATTTGTTCTCCAATCAGCGCCCCGCCTACCGCTCCCGCTCCGGCGCCAATCAATGCTCCTTCAACTCCGTGGCCGGATTGGTGGCCGATTATCCCGCCTAAGGCCGCTCCGCCTAATCCGCCCAGAGCCGCTCCTTTTTGAGTGGTAGTACAGCCTAATAACGCCGCGCTAAGCGCCAGTGATGACAATAAAAAGACCTGTTTTCTCATTTTTTAAATCCTCCTTGTATTTTTATTATAGGAAAGAAGCCTGTCTTTGTCAATACTTATTGACCGAATATAACGAGTAATATATAATAAAGAGCACTATTCATGCCTGCTTACCTACAGGCAGGCAGGTAAATTAGCGTTTAGAAAGGAGACAAGAAAGAAATGAGTAAACGTAAAAGAAGAGGAAAGCTCAATTGGCGTTCTAAAAAGGCCAATAAAGGCAGAAAGCCGAATTTAGGTTAATGCGGCTTTTACTTATATTATTAAGCACGTTGTTGGTAAGCGTGATTTCTCTTGTTGGGGCCCTGACCCTGTCGGTTAAGGAGAAATTACTAAAGGCCATTCTTTTCCTGCTGGTAGCTTTTTCCGCGGGGGCCCTGTTTGGAGGGGCTTTTCTGCACCTTATCCCCGAGGCCATAGAGCAAGGCAGTCAGCAAAGCGTATTTATCTTTGTGATCGGCGGGTTCGTTTTGTTTTTTTTATTGGAGAAATACCTCTACTGGCGCCACTGCCACGACGGGGTCTGCCACCAGCATACCTTTACCTATCTGAACCTTTTCGGCGACGGCCTGCATAATTTTATTGATGGCCTGGTGATTGCCGGGAGTTTCGCGGTTTCAGTCAGATTGGGACTGTTTACCACCTTGCTGGTGATTATCCACGAAATCCCCCAGGAGTTAGGAGATTTCGGGGTCCTGGTGTATGGGGGGTTCAGCCGGCAAAAGGCCCTGTTTTACAATTTTCTCTCCGGTCTGTGCGCCTTTGGAGGAGCGATCCTGGGGTATTTTCTCTCCCATAAAATCGGCGGTTTTTCCCACATCCTGCTGGGATTAACCGCCGGCGGTTTTATTTATATCTCCAGCGCCGACCTGGTCCCGGAGATTCATAAGGAAACCGATGCCCGAAAATCCGCCCTTTCCTTAGCCTTTTTCCTGTTTGGGATCGTCTTGATGTATGTTTTAAAGAAATTTAGTTGACGATTTTGGGTTTATGTAGTATACTTTATTAAATATTTAATAAATATTGTGTTGGCTGATTTATTTTTTGCCTGTCTGAAATACCAGTAGGCCTGCCTGCCGGCAGGCAGGCAAAACGCCACGGAATATCCCAGCCGGATTTGGTTTTTCCTTATGCGAGGAAAGACCAAGTCCGGTTTTTTATTTGGGAAATTTAAGTAAGGACAAAAATGTTCAAAAAAGCCATATCCTTAATTCTATCCCATAGCCTGATTTTAACCCAACCCATCTTTGCTCAGGGAGTAGCCGAGCTGAATATCGGCAAATACCTGAACCAAATGTCGGCCTTGAATACGGATAGCTTTCGTCCCCCTCACCTACGGTATATCTCTTACGATATCAAAAGCAATGACTTTAAGCTGTTATTAGACCAGGGTGACTTCGAGAAGTCACCAGGTCACCAGGTCACCAGGTCACCGGAGAAATCGGAGAATGCTCTTAAGAATGAGACCAAGAAGCTATTCAATTATTTCTTGATAGGTCTATCCTTACCCAACGACAAGTTTTGGGTAAATCTTAGGCCGGATGCCCCGGAGCAGATTATAGACCCGGAGTTAGAAAAGACCGATATGGGTAAGATAATGCTGGAGGCGGACTTACAGCTAAAGAAAGATACTGCCGGTTGGACCTCGCCCCAAACTCCTGAAGGCAAAGAATACTGGGATAAGCTGTATAAGAGGGCTGGGGAATTATTCGGCACTGAAAACATTACTATCCCCACCATCACTCGGCCCTGGATAGTGCCGGGAGAGGTAATAATCAGAGAAAGCGAAGACTCATCCTATATCTACAAGGCGAACCTGAAAGTGATGCTGGAGGAAGATTACATTAAAAGTCGCCAGGACACCATGTCACCAGGTCACCAGTATAATTTTAATGACCAAAGGATGAAGAAACTCAACCAATACTCTACCCAGCTAATTAGAGAACTCATCCTGCCCAAGCTCACCCAGGAGGTCAATACCTCCAAGAAATACGCCCAACTCCGCCAGGTCTTTTTCTCGCTCATCCTTTCCCGCTGGTTTAAGGACAAGTTCAGAGGCCAGCCCGGCCAATACTCCAGCCTGATTGACAGCCATAACTTAGATAATCTTATTTCAAAAGAGGCCTGGACCAAGGACTACTACTTTAGCGAATACAAAAAGTCCTTCCAGCAGGGTGAATACAACCTTAAGGAACAGATAACCACTCCCACCGGCCAGGTAATCAGGAGCTATGTCAGCGGGGGAACAGATATGACCGGGAACTCTAAGCCTTTAATTGAAGGCGGTTTTAAGGCAGGAAGTCCACTATTAACAAAGATGAAAAAGTCTACGCTTGTCGGACTTGCGATACTTATCGTGAGCGGTGCTTTTGTGGGCGGTTCAATACATAACCATTTATCTGAGCCAACTGGGATCATAGAAAGCCAAGAAAGATTGAACGCAATAGCATCAGCTAATCATGGTTTTCTTATTGATTTGGAAAAAATAGCGAGAGAAGGTAATGGGGAAGGAGTAGAGTTCGCGTATATAGGTTGGAAGATAAATTTGAAGCGTGCTTTCTCTGATTTGAATAGGGAGCAAAGAAAAAAGGTTGTTGAGGCCTTAAACAACACAATTGAATCCCTGAGTAGAACCTATGCGAATGATAAAAAACTAATTAATGTTTTTAATGAAGCTCAAGAATATTTGGAGAAGGAGAAAGAGACCGGCTCTTCGCCGCTGACGGTAGAGGAGACCAAGAAAACGATTAAGGATCAGCTTACTTTATTATCTCGTAGCTATAAGGATCATCCGAAATGGAGAGAGATATTTAATGGTTACTTCCATTATGCCGATCTTAGAATAGAGAAAGATAAAGATTTAGATGTTTTAAATAGCGCGATAAGCAATTTAGTTAAAGATGTGGGGAAGATTACAGATCCAGAACTTAAAAGTGCGCTGAAACCGTTGGTTGATGGATTCAAGAATTTATCAAAAGCCGCCGCCAATAAATTAGGTCTTTTGAAATCGGATGAGGTCTCTTCGGCATTAACTCAAGACTTATCTCAAAATAGTAATTCACCGTTAACTACCGGCGGTATTGACTTCACCCGAATCAACTACCTCACCCGGCCGATGGGAAGCTTCCAGGGGTTGGACCTGCGCCTGCCGCTGTTGAGTAAGGCGGAATTGGAGGGGATTGATATAAGCCGGGAAATGGCCGCAATGGAACAGATGATTAATGCCAAGATAGAGGTTTCAACCGACCGGCTTAAGCGTTTACTGGCGGCGATGTCCCAGAAGGACGCCTTTAACGCGCAAAGAGAGATCCAATTATTACCGCTTCTCCTGCGGCTTTGCTGGCTGAAGGAAGAGCGAGGAGTAGAAACTACCCCGGACTTCCGGGCAGTGCTGTTGATCGCGGATACCGGGCTGTTTGTGGAGCAGGGCAAAGAGAGGTATTCGCCGAATTAAAACCCCCCGCCTTTCCTTATTTGACATAAGCCTCCAGTTATGCTATTTTGATGTAGTCATAGAAAAATTCTAAATACGAAACCTTAAATTCTCCTAAAAAGTAGTAACAAAATTATCGGAGGCGTAACGATGGATAAAAAAGGCTTATTCGCGGGTTTTGCGGTTGTTGCCGGTATCCTTATCGGTGTTTTTATCGGTATCGGCATTATCGGATTTCAGGTAAAAAATCCATTATTCGGAGAACTTTTCCGTCAGCAGAAAGAAATACTGCTGGTTCAGGAAAAGATTGAAAAGCGCCTCGGGAATATGGAAAAACAGGGAAAAGAGTTGCAGGCGGCCATTAAGAAATTAAAATCACCGCCGGGCGAGGAGCGGGAGCAAGAAGATTATCTAAAGATACATGAAATAAATATTGATAACTCTCCTCTCTTAGGCAAGAAAGAAGCGCCGGTAACTATTGTGGAGTTTATAGATATCCAATGCCCGTTTTGCGCCAGGTTTCATCCTTTGGTGGTAGAGGCGGTAAATGCCTTTCCGGATAAGGTAAAAGCAGTGGTCAAGAATTATCCCTTGCCTTTTCATCAACAGGCCATCCCCGCGGCCAAGGCCGCCCTGGCCGCCGGAGAGCAGGGTAAATACTGGGAAATGCTGGACGGGTTGTTAAAAAATAGTTCAAATCTAAATGAGAAGGAATTTAATACATTGGCTAAGAATCTGGGATTGAATATGAAAAAATTCCAGAAAGATTACAAAGATAAAGATGCCCAATGGCAGGAACATATCCAAAAAGATATATCTTTAGGCAACAAGGTTGAGGTCCGGGGTACGCCTACTATTTATATTAACGGCCGTAAAACCAAAGCCCGCAGCATTGACAGCCTTAAGAGTGAGATTGAGCTGATATTAAATGCCCGGAAGTAAAAAGGCCAGGCATATCAGTTGAACTAGTACATTGTGTAATTAGTTCTTGATAATTTTGTCATGCCCGAATGTTTTAGTCGGGCATCCAGATAAACTCATTTTTGGATTCCCGCTAAAAGATTACGGGAATGACACACTGCTAAAAATTAATTTCACAGAGCAATAGGATGCTATAAACACGCGCGGTAAAACCGTAGGGATTTTTTTTAAAAAACTTAAGATTCTTCGCAGAGCTTTAGAATCCTGCCTACCGGCAGGCAGGCAAGTAAAATCTAAGCCCCGTTAGAGATGGGACACCGAAGGTGTCCGACGGTTGCCTTTGGCAACCTATCTCTAACGGGGTAAGCGCCAGAGGCAGATTTTACTTGACATAATTTTTTTTTCAAGTATAATTGAAAATGATTTTCAATTTCATAATCGCAAAAGACGCGGAACCGCTAAACCGCAAAAACGCGAAACTATGCAAAAAGAGATAGAGTTATTTAAAGAACACCTTAAGAAGATAAACCTTAAGGTTACCTCACAGAGGCTGAAGGTGTTAGAGGCATTCTTAAAGACCGAAAAACACCTTAGTTGCGAGGAGCTGTTTTTGATCGTGCATCGTAATGCCCCGGAGGTAGGCTATACCACGGTCTATCGCACCTTGAAGCTTATCCAGAAATCCGGCCTGGCCAGGGAGGTGGATTTCGGGGATCGGGTCAGCCGCCTGGAGCATGAATACGGCCACCAACATCATGACCATATGGTCTGCCTTAAGTGCGGGAAGTTTTTTGAGGTCTATGAGCCGGAAATAGAGGCATTGCAGGATAAATTAGCCAAAAAGAAAAACTTTACCCCGGTCCGGCATAAGATGGAAATCTTCGGCTATTGCCGGGAGTGCGGGAAGAAATGAATATCAGCGAAGCCAATCTTAGAAATATCATCAGCCTGGCCGGGGATTTGCGTTTTGGCGAGTTGATCATCAAGGTCCAGGATGCCCATATTGTGGCAGTAGAGAAGCACGAGAAGATCCGTTTGGAAAAGACAGCTGACTCCATAAAAGGAGAGGCAAAAAAAGAATTAACCCTGACTGACTAAGTATTTCTTGGAGGTATGTGGGAGTTTTGCCGTAATCTTTACGGTGAGGAAAGGGATAAGATGTGTAAGAGGGTTATGGTGGCGTTTTTGCTTTATCTGGGCGGGGTCAATCTGGCTTGCGCGGATGAAATGGGGGATTTAAAACAGCAGGTTAAAGAGCTGCGCCAGGATTATGAAACCCAGATTCAAGGCCTACAGCAGAAAATTGAGGAATTAAGCCAAAAGCAGGAAACGGCCCAGGGAGAGCTTGAAGAAAAACTTCAGAAAAAGATTGAAGAAAAAAGTATCAGCCTGGATTATGTCGGCCGCTACGAAGGCCCGTTTGGCAAGGGAGGGCTTTTGATCAAGAATCCGTCGGGATTCGGCAATGTAAGTGTTGGCGGTTACGCGGATATAGAGTTTGAAAACTTTGAGAATTCTAATTCCACCTTTGACCAGACCAGGTTTATCCTAAATATAGGCGCCCAGCCGCATGAAAGATTGCTTTTTTACAGCGAATACGAGATTGAGCACGGCGGCCCTAACGCCTCGGATGTGGGAGAGGCTAAGGTAGAGCAGGCCTGGGCCAGCTATCTTATCAATGACTGGATAAATGCCCGGGGCGGGATTGTCCTGGTCCCCTTCGGAAGATTCAACCTCTTGCATGATTCCGATATCCAGGACCTGACCGAAAGGCCGTTGGTATCCCGCAGGCTGGGAGCTGCCACCTGGATGGAGGCAGGCTTTGGTTTATTCGGGGAAACCCAATTGGGAGAGGCTTTAAAATGGGGGCCTCTTGAGGATTCTTACCTTAATTACGAGGGGTATATTATCAACGGCCTGGATGAGGATATCTCCGATACCGGACTGCGCAACGCCAAGGGGGCTATAGAGGCTGATGAGAATAACAATAAGGCCTTTGTCGGCCGGCTGGGTCTGGGTTTAAACCAAAACCTGGAGCTTGGCCTTAGCGGATATACCGGCAGATACGGCCGTTCCGGCTCTGCCTCCAGAAACGGCGACGACCATCTCCTGGGATTTGCTAGTGATATAAGTTTTAAACGCGGCCCTTTTGAATTGGTGGGTGATTATGCCTATTGGTATTTTGAGAATGGGGCCCTGATTGACCATGATAATGACAATGCCGCGGATGAGCTCTCCGCCCCCAAATATATGCGGGGTTTTTACCTTGAACCGAGGTATCATTTCTGGCCGAAGTTCCTGAATAACACCTTTTTAGGCCGGGGATTTAAGGACCCCAAGTTTACCCTGGTCGGCCGTTATGACTGGGTGGATATTGCCGACGACGGCGATGCCGGGATCGGCAGTAATAAGGAAAAACGCTACACCTTGGGGATAAATTACCGGCCGATTGAGTCCTGGGTTTTCAAATTAGAATACCAGCGGAACTCTTCAAGCAACGAGGTCTTGGAACGGGGGGATAAAGACGGGGCAATGGCTTCAATGGCCATAGGATTCTAGCAATTAGGAATTTGTCCCTAATTATTATGATTAAATTTTTAAAGGCAGGTTTCTTGGAGCATAGGAAAGTATATCAGGTTACCCATATCAGATCCTTCGGCGCTTCAACAAGTTATAGAAACGAGCGCTTCAGGATCAAGAAAAATCTGCCAAAAGTTTCTGCTCTGCAGGGCAGATTTTTCTTGAGTTTAGCAATCTTGTCTTGGTTATTTTCAGCTATCAGTTTCGCTGAAGTATATATAACAAGAGAAGAGGCGATAAGAAGGATTTTCCCTTTGTTTCAGGAGCATAAAACAGAAAAAAGAGTTTTAAATGCCCAGCCGGTTGAGATTTCCACCATTATTCAAGAGGGGAAAACCATCGGTTGGGCAGTTGTGCTTGATGAGATGGGAAAGGTTAAGCCTATCACCTTTTTGGTGGGCATAGATAATAAGGAAAAAGTAGTGGATATATTTGTTCTGGAATTTCGCGACCTATTCGGCTCGGAAATAAAACGGAGGTCTTTCTTGAAGCAGTTTCGCGATAAGTCCCTAAATGACCAGATCGTAGTCGGCAGGAATATAGACGCGGTTACTTCGGCAACTATATCTTCACGGGCTGCCGCCTCCGCGGTGAAAAAGGCGCTAAAAATAGTAAGTGATTTAAGGGGAAGCTAATGCGTAAAATAGCCATAGTCGGTTCTCCTAATGTAGGTAAATCAGTCCTCTTTAATGGCCTCACCGGCAGTTACGCCGTGGTCTCCAATTATCCCGGGACAACGGTGGAGGTCTCCCGCGGAAAATGCAAAATAGGGGATGAGCAGTTTGAGATTGTGGATACCCCAGGAATGTATTCCCTATTCTCTATAACCGAGGAGGAAAGGGTGGGCCGGTCAATCTTGCTGGATGAGGGCCCGGTAGTCATCCTGCATGTGATTGATGCCCGGAATTTAGAGCGGATGCTGCCTCTGACCCTGCAATTATTAGAGGCGGGCCTTGGGGTTATCCTGGTTTTAAACATTATGGATGAGGCCCAGAAAGCCGGAATAAGGATTGATATTGCCCGGCTGGAGAAGGAATTAAATATCCCGGTCGCCGGGACGGTTTCTACCACCGGCAAAGGCATAGATGTCTTAAGGGGAAAGATTGAGGAATATGTCAAAAACCGAGCCGAAAAATAGCTGTAATGTAGGATATAACGATACCATTGAGGTCTATATTTCCCGGATTGAGGCCTTGCTTCAGGGAAGCGGCTATAAAATAACCAAGCGCTCCTTGGCCCTTCTGCTTTTACAGGAGGACGCGGAAATCCTGGGATTGGTCAAGGAAAAAGAGCCCGGGAATTTTTTTGAGATAGAAAAGGCTATTGGCGAGGCCAAGGCCCATTATTCTCAGCCGCTGAACTATCTTATTAGCCTACGCCGCCAAGAGGAGGCCAGCTTAATTTCCGGCCGGGTGATGGTTTTTGGGAGTAAGCCTAAAATGGGCATACAGGAGCGCTTGAGCCGGATTATGATGAATCCGCTGACCGGAGCGCCCATACTTTTATTTGTTCTCTACTACGGGCTGTATAAGTTCGTGGGCAGTTTTGGCTCCGGGTTCCTGGTGGATTTCCTGGAAAACAAGGTTTTTATAAATCATATCAATCCCTGGGTAACCCAGTGGGTAACTGCCCTGATACCGTTTAAGCTTTTGCAGGATCTCTTGGTGGGGGAATACGGGGTGATAACCCTGGGGGTGCGCTATGCCTTTGCTATAATTCTGCCGATAGTGGCTACTTTTTTCTTTGCCTTTGCCATTGTGGAGGATACCGGATACCTTCCGAGACTGGCAATGCTGGTGGATCAGTTGTTTAAGAGGATAGGCCTTTCCGGCCGGGCAGTGATACCTTTGGTTTTGGGCTTTGGCTGCGATACTATGGCTACAATGGTTACCCGGACACTGCCTACTAAAAGGGAGCGGATTATTGCTACCTTGCTTTTAGCTTTGGCTATTCCTTGCTCGGCACAAATGGGGGTGATCTTTGCCCTCTTAGAGGGTAGTCCGTTAGGCCTGGTGGTCTGGCTGGGGGTAATTATTCTGGTTTTCCTGCTGGTGGGTTTCTTGGCGGCTAAGATTATGCCTGGGGAACTGCCTACCTTTTATATGGAGATACCGCCATTACGACTGCCGCAGTTTTCCAATGTCCTGCGCAAGACCTGGAGCCGCCTGAAGTGGTATTTCAAAGAAATATTCCCTTTATTCATCTTTGCCAGCCTGCTTATCTGGTTAGGCCAGATTACAGGGATCTTTGGTGTCTGCGTAAGAATCCTGGAACACCCTATCCGCGCCCTCGGCCTGCCGGATCAGGCGGCAGTGGCCTTTTTGTTCGGTTTCTTCCGCCGGGATTACGGGGCCGCCGGGCTGTATGATTTAAAGAAGGCCGGATTGCTCTCCGGGAATCAGTTAGTGGTATCCTGCATCACCTTGACTTTGTTCCTGCCCTGCATTGCCCAGTTGCTTATGAATGTTAAGGAGCGGGGCATAAAAATGGGGATCGGGATGTCAATATTTATCCTGTTTTTTTCTTTTAGTATAGGGTATTTGGTAAATCTTATTTTAAACCTTTTGCATATAGCGTTATAATTAATTAAGGGAGGAAATATGCTTTCCGAACACGCGGAGGAAATATTAGAGGCCCTGGCAGTGCAGATGGAGGAGCAGGGCAAGAAACCCCTGGATTTAGGGATGGGCCGGGATGACCCGGCAATTGAAGAGTTGGTGAAATTAGGCTATATCCGCCGGGATGTTGACCATATCCATCTCTTGGATAAGGGAAAGACCGAAGCCCAGAAGGCCCTGCGCCGCCACCGCCTGGCGGAACGGCTATTGGTTGATGTCCTGGATATCAAAGATAAGGGGATCAATGAAGTCAGCTGTAAGTTTGAACATCTTCTTCATGAGGGAGTTGAGGAGAATGTCTGTATTGTCTTGGGCCATCCTAAGGTCTGCCCGCACGGAAAACCTATTCCGCCTGGAAGGTGCTGCGGGGCGAAAGAGAATAAGAAGGGCAGGGTGATGAAATTTGTCTCTTCTCTTTCAGAGTTGGAAGTTAAGGACAAGGGCGAGATTGCCTACCTGCACGCTAAAGACAATTCCCAAATGCAGAAGTTAATGAGCATCGGGGTCCTGCCGGGTATGTCGGTAAACCTGCTCCAGAAATTCCCTTCCTATGTCCTGCAGTTGGGCCAGTCCCAGTTTGCCGTGGATAAGGAACTGGCCTCGAGCATTTATGTGAGGCTGATAAAATAACCTTTTTCCTTTTTATAAAGAGCGAATAAAAGTGAAAGGAAAAACGGCATTGAACTAATCTAAAATAGTGTTAAAATAAGGACTAAAGAGAAGAGTGCCGTTTCTATCGCAAATTCCGGGCGGGTTAAAAGCTGATTTAGAGGTTAGGGGCAGGATAAGATGATTAGGAAAGATACGATATTAAGTTTTCTTGAAGGCCATAAAAGGGCTGATGAACTGATTGCTGAAGAGAAGAAGAAGAGACTCACCCGGCTATCGGGAGAGGATTCGTCTCGCGAGTATATTGCTTTATGCGAATTAGCTGAAAAAGGAACCAGGAAGGGAAGTTGGGAAATACTTCAGAAGAAAAAAATCGAGTTCCTTCTAAAAAGAAGACAGTTTTTTAACCGGGCAGGAAGATTTAGGGGAGGACAATGAATCCGCAGTTAAAGACAATGCGGGAGGTTCACGAATTTTTAACGCGAGAAAGTATTCCCTACGCGCTTATTGGCGGAATTGCGCTTCAATGGTGGGGAGAACCGAGATTTACCCGCGATGTGGATGTTACCATCCTGGTCAATTTAGGTGAAGAAAAAAAGGTTATAAAAAAAATTCTTTCGGTTTTTTCCGCCCGTATTCCTGATGCCATGGAATTTGCCCTTAGAAACAGAATATGCCTTATCAGGAGTAAAGAAGACTATGAAGTAGATATCTCCCTCGGTATTCCCGGGTATGAAGAAGAAGTAATAAGCCGGGCAGTAGAATGTAAACTAGGAAAGGGGCATATCGTAAAAATATGCTCCGCGGAAGATCTCATTATTCATAAAGCGGTGGCAGGAAGGCCGCGGGATTTGGCTGATATAGAAAGCGTAATCATGCGTCAGGGAAAGAAACTAGATGTAGCTTATCTTAGAAAATGGCTTAAGGAATTTTCCGATGTGCTGGAAATGCCGGAAATCCTTGATAGATTTGAAAGGCCGTTGAAAGAACTGATGAAAAATGGATAGAGTCCTCAAAAAGTCCCTTCCTAATGTCCTGCAGTTGGGCCAGTCCCAGTTTGCCGTGGATAAGGAGTTGGCCTCCAGCATTTATGTGAGGCTGATAAAATGAGCGCGATAACCAAAGGACAGACTGAGGCCCAGGTAAGCGAGGCGATAATAAAGTTTGAAAAGGATTATATGGGGCGGGGCCCTACGGAAACCCGGACCTATATCATCAAGGATATGGTCTTAGTGCGCCTAAAAGGAGTGCTTACCCCGGCTGAAGAACAGCTGGCCAAGACCGCCGAGGGCGCGGATTTGATTAAAAAGACCCGGGTCAGCCTGTTGGACGCGGCCAGGCATTTATTGGAGAATATCGTGGTCAATATCACCGGCTGTCAGGTAAGGAGCTTGCATACTGATATCAGCACCAGGACCGGAGAACGGGTAATTATTTTTATCCTGGATCAGGATTTGGAAACCAGGTTCCAAGAGTAAACCCTTGCAAAATCAGGATTTTAGTGTAATATCTATTGAGTAATGATTGGAAGACTTCGGTAGACGCCCTTGAATTAAAGGGGGCTGCTATAAAGTAAGCCAACATCAGTTTTTCCGCTTTTTCATTTTGGTGAAAAAGCGGAAAAAGATGTTGGCTTTTTTATTGGGCATTAATTTTAAAAAATAGGAGGAAAAGAACAAATGGCTACAGCGCTTGAGAAGTGGGTTGAGGAACAGGCAAGGCTGACCTGTCCGGATAAGATTTATTGGTGTGACGGTTCGGAAGAAGAGGCCCGCAGGCTGATTGAGATAGGGATGAAGGAAGAGAAGATTAACGGGCAGGCTATTTTTCACAAACTCAATCAGAAGGACTGGCCGAATGGTTATTATCATCGCAGCCATCCCACTGATGTGGCTCGCACCGAGCACCTGACCTATGTCTGTCATTCTGATAAGGAGACCGCCGGGCCGAATAATAACTGGATGGCGCCTGACGAGGCAAAAGAAAAAATGCGCGCGTTATCCTCCGGCTGTATGCGCGGCAGGACTATGTATGTCTTGCCTTATATGATGGGGCATCCGGATTCGCCGTATGCCAAGGCCTGTGTCCAGCTTACCGATATTTCCTATGTAGCCATAAGTATGCGCGTAATGACCCGGATGAGCAAGAAGTCAATAGAGAAAATAGGAAAGTCTGAAGATTTTGTCAAGGGACTGCATTCCATAGGCGACCTGGATCCCAATAAACGTTTCATTATGCATTTCCCGGATGAACATTTGGTCTGGAGCATCGGCTCCGGCTATGGAGGGAATGCCTTATTAGGCAAGAAGTGTTTTTCTCTAAGAATCGCTTCCTGGCTGGGCTTTCAGGAAGGCTGGCTTGCCGAGCATATGGTAATTCTGGGCATTGAGGACCCTAAAGGAAACGTAACCTATGTTACCGCGGCATTGCCTTCCGCCTGCGGGAAAACTAACCTTGCCATGCTGGAGTCGGCGCTGCCCGGATATAAGGTATGGACTTTAGGAGATGATATTGCCTGGCTCAACGTCGGCTCCGACGGAAGGCTCTGGGCGATTAATCCGGAAGCAGGATTATTCGGGGTAGCTCCCGGCACCTCAATGAAAACCAATCCTAATATGCTTAGGACTTTAAAAACGGATAAATTCTATCCTACCCTTTTTACTAATACCGCTTTAGATACCGGCAATAATGAGCCGTGGTGGGAAGGCCTGGATGGGGCGGTGCCTAAGAATTTGCTGGATTGGCAGGGTAAGCCCTGGGATAGCGCGAAAGACACAAAAGCCGCGCATCCCAATTCCCGTTTTACCGTGTCTATATACAATTCACCCACGCTTTCCAAGGAATTTGATAATCCTAAAGGCGTGCCGATTTCGGCGATAATCCTGGGCGGACGCAGGACCCAGTTGATCCCTTTGGTTACCGAGGCCTTTAATTGGCAGCACGGCGTGTTCCTGGGGGCCAGGACCGGCTCGGAAACTACCGCGGCTGCTATTCATAAGGAAGGGGTATTAAGAAGGGATCCGATGGCAATGCTGCCTTTCTGCGGCTATAACATGGGCGATTATTTCAGGCACTGGCTGAACGTCGGTAAGAAATTAAAGCATCCGCCAAAGATATTCTCGGTCAACTGGTTCAGAGTTGATGATGAAGGTAAATTTATCTGGCCGGGTTTTGGCGAGAATATCCGGGTATTAAAATGGATTTTAGACCGGGTAAATAACAAGCTTGAAGCCCATAAGACCCCTATAGGATTAATCCCTCGCCTCAAAGACTTAGAGTTGTCGGGGTTAAATATCCCGCCGCGGCAGTTGGATAAACTCTTTGAGGTTAATCCTAAGGAATGGCAGGCAGAATTGCAGGATATTGAAAAGTTCTTAGGCCAGTTTTCCGGGCGCCTGCCTCAAGAGATATTGCAAGAGTACGAGGCGTTATTAGAGCAGTTAAATAACAACAGGCCTGCTGAAGATATAGAAGATTCTATAAGGTTTACAGATAGGGGCGGCGCTTAAGATGGCTGCTGAACCACTGCGAATGACCAATTTTTCCGAGATTGATTTTTTCAAAAGAGGAAAAGTAAGAGATGTCTATGACTTAAAAGATAAGCTTTTGATTATATCTAGCGACAGAATATCCTGTTTTGATGTGGTTTTGCCTACTTGCATACCGCATAAAGGGGAAGTTTTAACTAAGTTGAGCCTGTTTTGGTTTGAGTTTACCAAAGATATTGTTGTTAATCACTTGATTACCGCGGAGGTCAACGGTTACCCTGAAGAATTATCAAAATATAAGGATATTCTAAAAGGCCGCTCCATGCTGGTCAAAAAAGCCAAATCCATACCGGTTGAATGTATTGTAAGAGGTTATCTTTCCGGCTCAGGCTGGAAAGAATATCAGCAAAGCCGGTCAATTTGCGGCCTAAAATTGCCCTCCGGGCTTAAGGAGTCGGATAAGCTGCCGGAGCCTATTTTTACTCCCTCAACCAAAGAAGATGTCAGTCACGACATTAACGTTTCGCAGGATTACGTAGAGCGGGAACTGGGCAAAGAAATCACTACCCAGCTAAAAGAATTGAGTCTGGCTCTGTATTTAAAGGCAAGCGCGTATGCTGAACCAAAAGGCATAATTATTGCCGATACGAAGTTCGAGTTTGGCTTATACCAGGACGAGGTCATCCTTATTGACGAAGTGTTAACCCCGGATTCTTCGCGTTTTTGGCCGAAAGACCGCTATCGGCCGGGCCAGGCGCAGCCGAGCTTTGACAAACAGTTCGTGAGGGATTATCTTGAGACGTTGGATTGGGATAAAACAGCACCGGCTCCGGAATTGCCCGAAGAAATAGTTTTAAAGACCTCTGAAAAATACTTACAGGCCCTCGAGATGTTTACGGGAGAAGCGCTAAAATTATTCTAATGCACTGTTAAATAAATTCTTATGTGTTGGACAGTGCATTAAAGGGGGTGTGGGGGAGACCGTCCCCCACGTTTGGGGGGTGCTCAGCGAAGTGAGCGCCGAATGGGGGGGCTTGCCCCCCTAGCGGAAGTGCGGAGTCAAATTCCGCTTACCCATAAGAATTAATTTGACGGAGCACTAATGATGAAGAGGCTATAAAAGGGGCAAAAAAGAGAATTGAGGAACCTGCTTGATGTAAAGGAGGCCGCACTATGACTATTAAGTCAAAACAGGATGTTGAAGTGATGATTTGCCAGAAGTTAACTATGATATTAAAAGAGCAAATTGGCGAGCAGGTTGAAACAGCAGCCGCCGAAGTGGCGGGCGATACGATAATCGTCAGATTTAAAGGGGTCTTGCCTCCGGCAGAAAGAATGATGGTCAAAAAAGAAGAGGGGATGGAATTGATAAAGGAATTAAAAGAAAAGCTTATCGAAAAGATTAAACCTTTGTTAGAACAAACCATAAAAGAATTAACCGGCGCTGAAGTGGTTGATGTCCATTCAAGCTTTAATCCGGAAACAGGAGAGAGGGTTGAGATGTTTACTTTAAATAAAGATTTGAAAGATGGCTTTTGAATTTAATAACCAGATAAAAAGGAGGAGCCATGCAAAGGTTAATTGTATTAATATTTGTAATTGGATTTGTTTTTTAAGGCTTATAAGATGGTTACGGAGATTTTAAAGATTGATGCTTACGCGCCAGACATTTCCAAAATTAAAAAGGCAAGCCAAATTATTAAAGAAGGCGCCTTAGTTGCTTTTCCCACCGAAACCGTCTACGGTTTAGGCGCGGATGCCTTGAACCCGGTTGCCTGCGCGAAAATATTTCAGGCAAAAAAACGGCCTCTGGAAGACCCCTTGATAGTGCATATTGCCGATAAGCAGGATTTGTTTAAAGTCGCGCGTGAGGTAGACAAGATAACCTTAGACTTAATAGGCGAATTTTGGCCAGGGCCGCTTACCCTTGTTCTTAAAAAGCAGGAGGCAATTCCCGATATCGTGACTGGCGGCTTAGATACGGTTGCGGTGCGAATGCCTAATTATAAGATTGCCTTAAGCCTTATTAAAGAAGCCAAAACTCCTGTAGCCGCGCCCAGCGCTAATCTTTTCGGCAGGCCATCACCGACAAGCGCGCAACACGTGCTCGAAGATTTAGATGGCAAAATCGATTTGGTTATTGACGGTGGAAGCGCGAATATCGGAGTAGAATCAACCATTGTGGATTTGACGCGGGAGCCTTTCTCTATTTTACGTCCCGGCGGAATCGGGATAGAGGAGTTGCGAAGAATAATTCCTCAAATTGAATTCTATAAAAAAGACGGTATTTTATCCGCGGGGATGTATCCGCGGCATTATGCTCCGAACGCGAAGATATTGATTGTGGAAGGCAATGGCAAGACGCAGGTAGAGAAAGTAAAAGACTTGGCGCGCGAGTTTGATTTGCGGGGGTATCGTTTCGGGATACTGGCAAAATTTGAAAATAAAGATAGATACGGAGATTTCAACGTAAAGTTATTTGGTCCCGGAAATGACGCTGTTCTTTGTGCCGCTAATCTGTTTTCCGCGCTAAGAGATTTTGACCAAGACCAAGTAGACGTTATTATCGCCGAAGGCGTGAAGGAAGAAGGATTGGGCGCGGCAATAATGGACAGGTTACGTAGAGCCTCGGTGGTGTCAGAAAAAGATGTTTAATAATGAAGGAGCCGGCATGATACGGCGTAATTCCAGCGGCGGCTATCCGAAGATTGACAAAACAGCCTATATTGATCCTTTGGCCGTAATTATCGGAAAAGTCAGTATCGGCAAAAACGTATTCGTCGCGCCCGGCGCGGTTATCAGGGCTGATGAGCCCGGGAGTTCTATTTCCATTGGCGATAATTGCAATGTCCAGGACAGGGTTATTATTCATGCTTTAGGGGACAGCTCCGTAATCATCGGAGAAAGCGCTTCTTTATCGCACGGTTGTATTGTTCATGGCCCGTGTAAAATCGGGAAGAAGTGTTTTATCGGTTTTGGTTCCGTGGTTTTTAAATCCGCGTTAGCGGATAAAGTATTTGTCGGACATCTCGCGGTAGTAGAGGGGGCAGCTATTCCGGAAAAGCGGTGTGTTCCTTCCGGTTCCGTGATTAACCATAAAAAGAAAACAAAGGTTTTGAAAATGATATCGCGAGAGCAGGAAAAATTCATTCAGCAAGTCGTGGACGCGAACACGCGCTTAAACGCGGCTGCGGTAGCGAATTGCGGTAAAAGCCAAGATTGAAAATACCGGGATCATAGTTGTGCCGGTTTTGGAAATTGTGAAATGGATGATAAGGCGCGGGAGGTTTGAATATGGCACATAATATTCTTGTCGGCATCGTTATGGGGAGCGATTCGGATTTAGAAACTATGCAAGAGGCTACGAAAACATTAGAAAAATTTGGTATTGGTTACGAGATGAATATTATTTCCGCGCACCGCACCCCGCAAAGAGCGCACGAATATGCTTCTTCCGCGGAAGGGAGGGGCCTGGAAGTCATTATCGCTGCCGCGGGGGGAGCCGCGCATTTAGCGGGAGTTATGGCGGCCTGGACGCCGCTTCCGGTTATCGGAGTCCCTATGCAGACGCAGCTTTCCGGAGGCCTGGATTCGCTTCTTTCTATGGTTCAGATGCCGTCGGGTGTGCCGGTGGCGTGTGTTGCTACCGGAAAAGCCGGAGCGAAAAATTCGGCGCTGCTGGCAACCCAAATTCTGGGCATTAAGTATCCGCGGTTCAGAGAAAAGATGAAACAATATAAAGAACAGATGGCTAAGGAAGTAGAAGAAAAGAACAAAAAAATTTGCCGCACTTATCCTAACGCCTGACTGCTCGCCTCGCGGCGAAGCCGAGGGCCGTCAGGCAGGCAAATTTTGGATAACCGCGGGAAATCCGTGATAATAACATAAAGTAGTTACCGTTCTAAAAAGTGGCAACTAAAATAAGGAAGGGGGCGAAATAATGGAAAATCCGGAATGGGGTGGAATATCTTCTGCCGTGGAGTCTTTTATTGAGGACCTGCAGAAAATATTTAAGACAGTGTTGCGGCCGCCGATGCTTTTGGCGCTTGGTGGACTTGGCTTGGTTTTATGGCTGGCCTCGGGGCTCTATGTGGTCGGTCCCGGGGAGCAGGGCGTCATCAGGCAGTTTGGGAAAATACATTCTCAAACCGGTCCGGGACTCGGGTTTCATCTGCCGCTGCCGATTCAAAGCCGCGATGTGGTAGATGTGGCAAGGGTACGCAGAGCCGAAATAGGATTTCGTAGTGAAGGCGGGCGGCAGACCATGGTTATTGATGAGGAGTCTCTTATGTTGACAGGTGACGAGAATATCGTCGCCAGTCAGCTTTTTGTGCAGTATGTCATAAAAGATCCCTCCGCCTTTCTTTTTCGCGCCCGGGATCCGGAACAAATGCTTACGACGGCCGCGGAAGTCGCCTTGCGTAATGTGGTTGGGCGCAATACCATTGATTTTACGATGACCGACGGGCGTTTTCAAGTGCAAGAGCAGACCAAGGAACAGCTCCAGCGCCTCTTAGATGACTATCGAACAGGTCTTCTGGCAACGGAAGTGAGGCTTCTTGTCGTGGACCCGCCTTTAGACGTAAAGGACGCGTTTCACGATGTGGTGCGCGCCTGGGAAGACCGCGAACGGCTTATACAAGAAGCGCGAGGATTCGCCGAGGATATTCTGCCCAGAAGCCGCGGAGAAGCCGCGGAGGCCGTGCGCAAAGCAGAAGGCTACAAAGAACAACGCATTATCCGCAGCCAGGGCGAAGCCGAAAGGTTTCTGGATGTGCGGGAATCCTATGAAAAATCACCCACGGTGACAAGAGAGAGACTTTATCTTGAGATGATGGAGCGTATACTTCCCCACACAGAGAAAGTGATATTGCCCTCGCAGTCTACCGGCTCCGTCTTACCGTGGCTTCCTCTTAAGAAAGCGCAGGCGCCGCATGAGATGCCCGCAATTACTTCCCAAAAATTGAAAGAGGTGAAGCCGTGAAAAACAAATCACTCAAATTACTGTTTTTAATAGCGGGCTATATCGCCCTCTTAGCCGTATCAAATATTTTCTACATCGTTGATGAGCGCGAACAAGCGATTGTCACGATGTTCGGTCAACCCATGCGCACTGTGCGTGAACCCGGTCTTTACATAAAAGTTCCTTTTATTCACAGCTTGCAGCGTTTTGACAAGCGAGTGCTTTCATCGGACGCGCAGGCGGTTGAATATCTGACCTCGGATAAGAAGCGGGTCGTAGTGGATCACATTTCACGGTGGCGTATCACGGACCCGCTGGAGTTTTACCGCACGGTTCGGACCGAAGCAGGGGCCTTGATCCGATTAAATGATGTGGTATCCGGACGTCTAAGGGAAGAGATCGGCAAGCGCACTTTTATTGATTTTGTCCGGGAACAGCGCGAGGCGATTGTTCAAGCTGTAAGCCAGGATGCCCGCGTATCGGTGAAGCAGCAGTTCGGTATTGAACTCATCGACGTTCGCATTAAGCGGCTTGATTTGCCAAGAGAGGTCCAGGCCAGTGTTTACGCCAGGATGCAGGCGGAGCGGCAGCGCATCGCCAAAAAGTACCGGGCGGAAGGCGAAGAGCAGGCTCGCGAGATTCGAGCCAATGTTAATAAAGAAGCGCAAATCGTTTTAGCCAAGAGTTACGAACAAGCCCAGAAGTTAATGGGTGAGGGGGACGCCCAGGCCACGGCGATTTACGCTTCGGCCTACGAGAAAGATCCGGAATTTTATTCTTTCTTGCGGCGCCTTGAAGCTTACGAGCGCTCACTGGGCGCGGGCACCACGATTGTTTTGGACGCGGATTCCGATCTGCTGAAATATTTGGAAAAATCCCACTTACCGATAAGCGAACCGGCTAAAAAGTAATAGGAACGCTAATGATACGCATCTTAATCATTATTTTACTGATTCTTTTGGTAGTCTTTATGCTGCGAATCTTAAGTATGATGACCAGACGACGATAAGGACATTTGAGGCGCTATATCGCTTCCGACCTGCCTCCTGCGAGGGTAAACCATAATAGGATAAACTAATTTATTAAAAAATGGAGGTTAAACAATGTTAATATCAAGGAGAATAAGTCAAATCAGCCCATCGCCCACGTTAAGCATAACTGCCAAAGCAAAGAAAATGCAGGCGGAAGGGATTAACGTTATCGGTTTTGGCGCGGGCGAGCCGGATTTTGATACGCCGGTTAATATCAAAGAAGCCGCCAAAAAGGCAATTGATAAAGGATTTACTAAATATACGCCCACTGGCGGAACGAAAGAGTTAAAAGATGCTATCCGCGTAAAGTTCAAAAAAGATAACGCGCTGGACTATAGCGCCGAGGAAATACTTGTCTCCTGCGGGGCAAAACACTCTATATTTAACGCGGTGGTGGCATTGTGCGGGGATGGCGATGAAGTGATTTTGCCCTCGCCTTATTGGGTGAGTTATCCGGAGATTGTGAGGGTTGCGGGGGCAAAAGCCGTTATCCTCAATACTACGCAAGAAACAAATTTCAAGATAACCCCGGGACAATTGGAGAGCGCGATAAATCTTAAAACCAAACTGCTTATCCTTAACTCTCCCTCTAATCCCACAGGGATGGTGTATAGTGAGAAGGAGCTCAGGGAATTAAGTAAAATTATCCTCAAGTCCGGAATTTACTGTCTTTCCGATGAGATCTACGAGAAGGTAATTTATGATGAGGGGCATGTCAGTATCGCGTCTCTGGATGAAGAGATGAAGAAAAAAACCATGGTGGTAAACGGGGTTTCTAAGGCCTATTCTATGACCGGCTGGCGCATCGGTTATTGCGCCGGGCCAAAGGAGATTATTCAGGCAATGTCAAATCTCCAGGATCATTCCACCTCTAATCCAACCTCAATTGCTCAGGCCGCCAGCGTAGAGGCATTGAACGGTAATCAGGGCGATTTGACTAAGATGGTGGCGGAGTTTAAGAAAAGACGCGATTTTATGGTAAATAGGGTGAATTCAATAAAGGGCCTGCGCACGATAAAGCCGCAGGGTGCTTTTTATTGCTGGATAAATATAGCCAATATCTTAAGTAAGGGTATTAGCGGCAGGAAAATAGCTAATTCCATGGATTTAACGGATGCGCTTCTGCAATCCGCTCATGTCGCGGTGGTTCCCGGAGGTGTCTTCGGAGATGATAGCTATATACGGCTCTCATACGCTACTTCTATGGAGAATATTGTTGAGGGATTAAATAGAATTGAGAAATTTATTGCAACGCTTATTTAATAGGAGGGGCTAAGATGCCAAAAATTTATCTTATTGATGTAACTAACAGAGACGGGGTGCAGACTTCCCGGATATGTCTCTCTAAACTTCAAAAAACAATCCTGAATAGCTATCTTAATCAGATGGGCGTATTCCAGAGCGAATTCGGCTTCCCCACGACTCATCACGAAACAAATTATCTGAATGCTAATTTGGAATTAGCCGAAATGAATGCCCTCGCGCCTATTCGTTTAGGCGGATGGATTAGGGCAATAGAGGAAGATGTCCGGGAAACATTCAAGAACTGCCCTAAGATAAAACATTTAAATCTTTCCATGTCCACATCCGAGCAGATGATCAGGCATAAATTTAAGGGCAAATTAGACCATACCTCGGTTATAAAAGAAATGACCGGCGCGCTAAAGTTAGCGAGAGAATCAGGGGCGGAGTCTATAGGCGTAAACGCGGAAGATGCCTCGCGCACGGAGATAGATTACCTGGTTTCTTTTGCCCAGGCGGCAAAAAACGCCGGCGCGGACAGGTTTCGTTATTGCGATACCCTCGGCTGCGATAGCCCGTTTACTATCTACGAACGGATTAAGAGGCTGGCTGAGGCAATAAAGATACCCGTGGAATTGCATTGCCATAATGATTTAGGGATGGTGGTGGCGAATTCCGTGGCCGGGGCTATGGCGGCTAATGATAATGGTGTTGATGCCTATATTAATACCTGTGTCAATGGAATGGGAGAACGCGCGGGAAACGCGGATCTGGCCGCGGTAATCCTGGCTGTCCGTTACGCCAGCGGAATGCGGGGAAAATATACGCTTGATGAAAAAGTGGATTTAAAAAAAGCCTGGCAGCTTTGTAAATACGCCTCCTACGCCTTCGGTATCCCTATCCCGATAAATCAACCCGGCATAGGGGCAAATGCCTTTGCCCATGAGTCGGGGATTCATGCCGACGGAGCGCTCAAAGACCGGCGTAATTATGAACTTTATGATTTTGAAGAACTGGGACGGGGAGAGCCTGAGGTTATTGAGACCGGCAGGCAGATAACTGTCGGGGAATACTCGGGTATAAAGGGCTTTAGAAATGTGTATGAGAAACTGGAGATAGCTTTTAAAGACGATGCCGAGGCAGCCAGGATTTTAGAATTAGCCAGATATGCTAACGTGCATAATCAAAAACCGCTGGTGGAAGAGGAACTGAAATTTGTTGCCCAATATCCGGAAATAGCCAAGAAGATAATGACGATGACCCCGCTGCGGTAAGGCGAAGAATTGGTTTCCATAAAATTGAGTTTCCAGGCGAGTCTTTTTTGAAGTGTTGACAAAAATTATCTATATGCTACAATTTTTCTGTGAGCATGCTTAATAAAGTAATAGTGCTTGTTATTATATCCGTATTTTTAATCTCAGCGGCGGGATTTTGTGATGCCGCAAGTTCAATAGATGATAACGGGCACCATTGTGTTATCTGCTGTAGCGCGGGCTGTCACGGTATAGTTTTACCGTCAGGGCAAATCACAACCGCGCCTTCGCTTTCCGCGTCTTTTATCCAATTTGATGCCGCGCTCCGCCAGGAGTCGTTTCTACGCGGTATCGAATATCCTCCTAAAAGTATTATCTAAGAGACAGAAGTAAGCACAAACGAATTTGTATTACATTGTGCTTTATTCTGTCTTTTTTCATTTCCTGTTTTATTATTTTCCCATTTTTAAAAAGAGGTTTAAAAATATGAACAAGAAGATACGAAGTATCATCACGATAATAGCATTTATTGTAAGTAGTATTCCTAAGATGGCGCAGGCTGAGGAACCGTTAACTTTAGAGAAAGCCTTGTCATTGGCTTTTGAATTTAATCCTCGCATCGTAGAAGCCAAGAAAGCCGTTGACGCGGCCAAAGGCGATTTAATAACCGCGCGGACATTTTCCAATCCGGAGGCCGAGTTTGAAATAGGGGGATTGAAAAAGAACGAAGCAGGTGAGCGTAAAACAAATCTTGACAGCCTTGAAGTCAGGCAGGAATTTGATCCGCCGGGCGTGCGCGGGGCAAAAAGCAAAATAGCGCGAAATCAAGTATTACTACAGCAGGAGTTAGTTAAATCCGTCTGGTCGCAAGTGTATGCCGAGGCGAGAGAGGTTTACTCCCGGATAATTTTAAATAAAAAAGAACTGGAATTGGCAGACGAAAACCTTAATATCCTGCGGCAGTTTTTCAGCCGGGTACAGCAGCGTTTCCAATCCGGTCAGGCGCTTAAAAATGACGTTCAGAGGGCAAAGATAGCGCTTTTTGAGGCGGAGAATTCTTATTTATTCGCGGAAAAAGAGTTAAAAATAAACAAGGCGAGGCTTAACCTGCTTTTAGGCCGCGCGATGGATAACCTTTTTGAAATAGAAGAGGAGCTTAAGGATGAGGAATTGCGGCTCGATCTTCAGGAATTAACCCAAGAAGCCTTTTCTAAAAGCCCCGCGATTAAATCCGAGGATTTGGCTCTAAATTTAAAGGCCGCGAATCTGACCAAAGAAAAGCTTTCCCGCCTACCGTCTCCTTTTGTCGGGTTTCAAAGGACAACCGAAGAATATGAGAATGACTCAAGTCTGGTGGTGGGTTTTAGTGTTCCTTTCTGGAATCTAAATCAAGGGGAAGTTAAAAAAGCCCAAGCCGAGAAAGACGCCCAGATTGCGAAAACCCAGGCGGCAAAAAGAGAACTTGCTTTTAGTGTTTTCGAGGCTTATTTAAACGCGGAGCTTACTCACCGTCAGCTTGAATTACTGAAAAAGTCGTTGGATGAGGCAAACGAACTGCTGCGTCTGGCAAACCTGCGCTATAGTGAAGGCGAAATAGATTTTATTAATTTTCTTGATCAGGTAAAAACCGCGGCCGAGACAAGAATTAAATACTACGAAGGGCTGTTTAACCTTAACAAAGCCATAAACGAACTTGAAAAGACTGTTTACGCGTCGGTTCGGAAGGAGGAATATTTACGATGAAAAATTTAAGATTGGTATCAGTGGTTTTGATTTCTTTTGTGCTGGGGATAGCGGTATCCCAGGGCGTTTTAAATAAGAGCATAGGAAAGGATCGCGCAGCCGAAACGCGTACTGAAGAAGCAGCGGCAGCAGAAGAGCTGTCTTTAAGCAAAGAATCGCAGGAATTGATTAACTTAATAACAGCCATAACGCGGTTAAGCGTATTCAAAAAGAAGGTTTCCGTCTTCGGCCAGATTGCTCAGGACGCGGAAACTTCAGTTCATGTGGTTTCGCCGGTTATCGGTACGATTGTTGACGCCAAAGCTCAAATTGGTTGGTCCGTCAAAAAAGACGAAATACTTTGTGTTGTATCTAAAATAAACGGGGAAACATCCCTGCATGAGGTAAAAGCGCCGATAGCGGGTATTGTGATCGGCGCTTTCGCTAAAGTAAGCGACAGGGTTGATACTGTCTCGTCTATTTACACTATCGCGGACCTCACGAAATTATGGGCAACGCTTGAAGTTTATGAAAAAGATATTGCCGAAATTAAGCTAGGGCAGAAAGTATCGGTGCGTACTGTCGCGTATCCGGATAAAGTGTTTGAAGGAGAGATAATATTTATTTCTCCGCGAGTTGATGAAACCAGCCACACGATTAAAATCCGGGTTATTGTGGATAATAAAGATATGATGCTCAAATTGGGTATGTTTGTCAGCGGCGATATTATATCAGAAGGCGGGGAGAAATATCTGTCGGTGCCGGCTGATGCTGTCCAAACGATGGGTAATGATAGGATTATTTTTCTTAAAACAGGGGATAATAAATTTATGATAAGAAAAATTAAGGTAAAAGCTGAAACCAAAGAAGAGGTTTTTATTGAGGATGTTCCTTCTCAAGAAAGAAATGCCCAAATTAAAGAAGGGGATGAGGTTGTCGTTGGCGGCGCGTTTCTTCTTAAGTCTGAACTCTTAAAAGGCGAATTGGAGGGAGAATAATTATGCTGGATAAACTTATAGCGTTTTCATTACGGCAAAGGCTGTTAATTATAATCGCGGTGGTCATGCTTATTGGGCTGGGATTTTATTCCTTTAAGAAATTACCTATAGACGCCTTCCCCGATGTCACCAATATTCAGGTTCAGGTGATTGCTGAAGCTCCGGGCCGTTCTCCCATTGAAGTCGAAAAGTTAGTTACATTTCCTATAGAAGTCCAAATGACCGGGCTGCCTAAGTTAGTTGAGCTGCGCTCTTTGTCAAAGTTCGGACTTTCCATGGTTACGGTTGTTTTTGAGGATACTGTTGACATCTATTTTGCCCGGCAATTAGTTTTGGAGCGGTTAATTGAAGCTAAAGAAAATCTCCCGGAAGGGGTGAAAACGGCATTAGGCCCTATTTCAACCGGATTGGGTGAAATTTATCAATATACCTTAGAGCGTCCCCCAGAGGCTGTGGTAAAAGATAAAACGGAAGACTTAACAGAATTAAGAACTATGCAAGATTGGATTGTTCGCCCAATTTTAAAAACTATTTCCGGCGTAGCGGATGTTAATTCATTTGGCGGGTATGTGAAACAGTATCAAGTCATCATTGATCCGGAGAAATTGGCGAAATACGATCTGACAGTAAGAGAGGTTTTTGAGGCAATAGCGGACAACAATAGCAATGCTGGAGGAAATATCATTGAGCATTCTGCGGAGCAATATTTAGTCCGAGGCATAGGGCTGATCCAATCTATTGACGATATCAAAGACATTATTATTAAAGAAAAAGAAGAAGTGCCTGTGTATGTGAGCAATATTGCCGAAGTTAAAATTGGGCCTGAAACGCGTCAGGGGGCGCTGGTGGTTGACGGCAAAGGGGAAGGCGTGGCCGGCATCGTCATGATGCTTAAGGGAGAAAGCGGCAAGGAGGTTGTCGAGCGGGTTAAAAATAAAGTCCAAGAGATTAATGATGGAAAAGTTTTGCCTGCCGGAATCAAAATAAAACCATTTTATGATAGGACGGAACTTGTTGAGAAGTGCCTGGCGACGGTTGAAAAAGCCCTTACCGAAGGCGCTATTTTCGTCATTATAATCCTTTATCTGTTTTTAAGAAACTTCAGGGCCGCGTTTGTGGTCGCTCTTACCCTGCCGTTAGCGGTTTTGGCGACATTTATTGTAATGAAAATGATCGGCCTCTCAGCAAATCTTATGACTTTAGGAGGGCTGGCTATATCCCTGGGTATGGTTGTAGATGCCGCTATTATTCAGGTGGAAAATGTCCAAAGGCATCTTTCTGAGTCTGGTGCCTCCAAACACAAATTTACCACAATATTAAACGCGGTTATGGAAGTGCGGAAACCATCCATCCTCGGTGAATTGATTATAGCCATTACCTTCCTGCCCATAATGACCCTTCAGGGCATGGAGGGAAAGATGTTTTCTCCTCTGGCTTTTACTATTGCTATAGCCCTATTTTCATCTTTAGCCTTATCTATCTTTGTAATACCTGTCTTTTGTTCATTTTTTTTAAAAGCCGGCAATGAAAAAGAGAGTTTCCTGATACTCTGGGCAAAGAAATTATACTTACCTGTTCTGAAGAATGCCCTAAAGCATAGAATTACGGTTATAATCTCTGCCTTAATGATGTTTGGCGGGAGTCTTGCACTCATTCCTTTTCTGGGGACAGAATTTATCCCCGCCTTAGATGAAGGAAGCCTGACTCCCCAGATTATTCGTTTACCGAGTATTTCATTAAGAGAATCCGTAGAGATCGAGGCAATTGCTCAAAAGATCATTATGCGCTTTCCGGAGGTGGAAACCGTAGTTTCAAAAATCGGGACGGCAGAGATAGCCACGGATCCTATGGGGCCTAATATCAGCGACCCCATTGTTATTTTGAAACCAAGGAAGTATTGGAAAACCGCGAAGACCAAAGAGGAATTGGCTGAAAAAATGCGAGAGGCTTTGTCGCGAATTCCGGGTATTGGTTTAAATGTCACCCAGCCCATTGCCTTAAAGGTTGATGAATTGATTTCAGGCGTGAAATCGCAGATCGCCATTAAGTTGTTTGGTGATGATATGGATATTCTTAAAGCCAAAGGTGATGAGATCGCTAAGATTATTTCGGGGGTTAAGGGTGTGGAGGATTTACGCGTGGAACAGGTTTCCGGCCAATCCTATGTGGAGGTAAAAATAGATCGCAGGAAAATAGCCCGTTACGGGATTAATGTCAGCGATATCCAGGAAATTATTGAAACAGCAATAGGGGGAAAATCCCCCACAGAGGTATTTGAGGGTGAAAAAAGATTTTCTGTGCTGGTGAGATTCCCCGAGGATAAAAGAGATTCCATTAAAGCTATTGAGAATATCCTGGTTAATTCTTCAAAGGGTTTCAAAATTCCTTTAGCGCAACTCGCCGCGGTCAATTTAGTCGAGGGGCCGGTGCAAATCAGCCGGGAAAACAGTAAGCGGCGCATTGTGGTGGAATGTAATGTTAAGGGAAGGGATATCGGCAGTTTTGTCGCGGAATCCCAGGCTAAACTCAAAGAAAGATTGAAACTGCCGGCAGGATATTACCTAACCTGGGGCGGCGCCTTTGAAAATCAACAGAGGGCAATGAAACAATTAGGGATTATTGTTCCTGTTACTATTCTGTTGATATTCTTCTTGCTTTTTTCCAGTTTCAATTCCTTAAAACAGGCATTTCTGGTGATTATTAATTTGCCGTTTGCCTTGATTGGAGGTATAGTGGCATTATTCATATCAGGATTATATTTGAGCGTCCCTGCCTCGGTAGGTTTTATTGCCTTATTCGGTGTCGCGGTATTAAACGGTGTTGTGTTAGTCAGCTGTATCAATCAATTAAGAAAAGAAGGAATGCCTGTTAATAAAGCCATCGTTAAAGGATGTGAACAGCGGTTACGGCCGATTCTGATGACGGCATCGGTTGCGGTGTTTGGCCTTGTGCCAATGTTATTTGCCTCCGGCCCCGGCTCAGAAGTGCAAAAACCGCTGGCCGTTGTCGTTGTTGGCGGCCTGATTACATCCACGCTAATAACCCTTTTAGTTTTACCGGTTTTATACGGCTGGTTTGAGAAAGAAGACGTTGAATTTTAACAGATCGAAAGAAGTGGCGCGGATGAGGAGTAGCCTGGGGATCGTTTAAAGTTTTCCTATCCATATTAAAAAAAGGGAGGGGCAGATGAAAAAGATTGAGGCGTATATTCAGACATTTATGCTGAATAAGGTTGAAGATGCCTTAAGAGCAATACATCTTCATGGGATGTCAGTAATGGACATCAGAGGATTTGGCCGCGAAAAAGATGAAAGTTATCCGCACCATACTGCTGATTACACGGTAAATTTTACTCCCAAGACTAAAATTGAGATTATTTGTTCCGCGGCAGATTGCGACAAAATAGTTGAGGCGCTTCGTAAGGCAGCCCATACCGGCAGGAAGGGCGACGGCAAAATATTTGTTTATGAGGTATCCAAGGCGGTGAGTATTTTAAATGGCAAGCAGGGAGAGGAAGCAATTTAGATGTTTTTTGTTAACATCGGGTATAAGATTCTAAAGGAATTCTTCTCATTGACATTCTCGGTCATGCCATATTTTATTTTAGGGACTGCCTTCGGAGCGCTTCTTAAAACCCGCCTAAAACCTGACTTCGTCATTAAATATCTAAACCGCGGAGCCTCTTCTGTTATAAACGCGAGTATATTGGGGGCGATTCTCCCGGGCTGTGCCTGCGCTACCATGCCTATGGCAGAGGGATTGAAGGAAAAAAAGGCCAGGCTTGGCACAATAGCCTCCTTTATTATGATCTCTCCTCTCTTGAGCCCGCAGACTGTTATCCTCACATACGCGCTGTTAGGCTGGAAGTTTACTATTGCCAGAGTCATCTTTTCACTATCAGGCGCAGTAATCCTGGGAATAACCTTTAACTATTTTGAGAAACTAAAGGTCAGAGGGTTTGTTTCTTCCGATGCGTCTTTAGATGCCGAAGGTGGACCCTGTCCACCTGCCTGTAAAGTAGAAAAAATCGGTTTCTGGAAAGTTTTTATCGGTATCATTAAAGACCTGGGTAAGTATTTTATCTTAGGCATGTTTATCGCCAGTCTGCTTACTGTCCTTGTCCCCAAAGAAGCCATACCGAAATACATTGGTTCATCCGGAGTATTCGCTTATTTAGCAGCGGCATTAGTAGGTATTCCCATATATATTTGTGAAGGCGAAGAAATACCTATTACCCTGGCGCTTTTAAAACTCGGATTAGGCAAAGGCCCTGTTTTTACTTTTCTCTTAGGTGCCGTAGGAACTTGTATTCCTACGATGCTTATGGCGCAAAAGATTATTGGCAAAAAGCCGGTTCTAATTTACATAATCTACTGGTTTTTATTCGCCATAAGTTCAGGGTTACTATTCAGTTCATTCTTTTAGCCCGCCCCTGCGGGCTTTGCGAGGCGAGCCCTGCCAAACAGAGCGAGCCAAGCAAAAACCATCACCGCCAACACAAAAAATCGCCAACAATTTTCTTGACAAAAAGACTGCAAGACAATATAATAGTTGCGAAATATATAAACTATTAAACAAGCACAGGATGAGGTAAAAGAATGGATAAAGCTATGGAAGAGAAGATGTTTCAAATGCATGCCGAGGTTTGTAAAAGCATGGCTAACCCCACACGGCTAAAGATTATAAACCTATTGGGTGAAGGAGAAAAAAGTGTTGAAGAATTAAGAAAAAGGCTCAAATTACCCAAAGCGAATCTTTCTCAACATTTGAGTATACTACGCCAACGTAGAATTGTTGTTACAAGAAGAAAGGGTCTTAATATTTACTATAAGTGCGCGAATCAAAAAATGCTCAAGGCCTGTGAGATTCTACGGGAAGTGTTGATGGAGCAACTCGCGGAAGGAGCCCGTTTGGGCAAATGGATAGACAAGGGGGAGAAATGAAACTTGAACGCTTAACCCAAGTTGTATTAGATCGTCCCAAACTTATTATTGGATGCGTAATCGCCATTAGTATTTTCTTTATGGCACAGTTCCCAAAGATTACAATCGATACTGACCCTAAGCATATGCTCCCCGCGGCTTCGCCTGTGCGCCAGTATAATGACCAGGTAGAAAAAGATTTTGTTCTTCATCCGGATGTCATCGTATTAGGCTTAGTCAATGTGGATGGAGTTTTTAATCCGCAAACACTCAAATACGTCAAGGACCTGACGAATGCTGTTCGGCAAATCCCCGGTGTGATCGCGCGGGATGTGGATAGTCTTTCAACTGTAGAGAATGTGTTTTCTAAGGAAGGCGAACTCGTTATCAGGCCTGCTTTGGGCGATATTCCACAAACTGAAGAAGGGTTAGCAGTTTTACGCGAAAGCATTTTAGATAATTCACTCTTTGTAGGACGCTTTATTTCTTCGGATGGGAAAGCCGCGGCGAT
>JAUSCZ010000037.1 GCA_030674475.1 Candidatus Omnitrophota bacterium | reverse complement strand
TACCCACCATTTCAGCAAATGTATGAGGAGGTGTTAAAAGAGTGCAACACATTGAAAAACCAGGAGATAGCAACAAAAACACAGACAGACCGAGAAGTGTGTATATTGCAACCTACGGTTGTCAGATGAATCTTAGAGATTCTGAAGTGATTACGGGACTGCTTCTGGAACAAGGCTTTGGGATAACAGAGGAAGAAAAGAGGGCTGATACGGTATTATTAGTGGCGTGTTCGGTGCGCCAGCATGCGGAGGATAAGGTTTGGTCGGAGATTGGCCGGTTTTCTAAAATGGTGCCTAAGCCGGTTATTGGGTTGATCGGCTGTATGGCGGAGAATTATAAGGATAGTGCTTTTAAAAGGATGCCGGGAATAGACTTGGTGGTGGGAACGAATAATATCGGGGAAATTCCTCAATTGTTAAAAGATATTTTTGACACCAGACGTAAGGCCCAAGACATAAAACGAAAGCTATCTGTGGGTAAAGCTAATCGTGATGAATTCGTGTATCAGCCTGAGTTTCGCCAGGAAGAAAATCATTCCTTTGTGGTTATTTCCGAGGGGTGCGATAACTTCTGCTCTTACTGTATTGTGCCGTATGTGCGCTTACGGCTGCGCCATCGCAATCCAGAAAATATCCAGAAAGAGATTGAAAGCTGCATTAAAAAGGGGATTAAGTCAATCACTCTTTTAGGCCAGAATGTGAACGCGTATCAGTTCAAAGCTGTCAGTCAAGATCAGGAAATACGGATATCACCCCCTCCCTTGCCCTCCCCACATAGGGGGAGGGAATACCGTTCGCGGTCAATAGTTAATTTTATACAATTATTGGAGTTGGTTAATAATATAGACGGTTTACGGGAATTCAGCTTTGTAACTTCACACCCCAAGGATGCCTCGCCGGGGCTTTTTCAGGCTATGGCGGATTTAGAAAAATTAAAAAAATATTTACACTTGCCTTTTCAATCCGGTTCAAATAGAATATTAGAGTTAATGCATAGGGGTTACAGCTCAAAGCATTATCTGGAGCTGGCTAAGCAATACCGAAAGATTATTCCGGAAGGCGTGCTTTCTACGGATGTAATTGTGGGGTTTCCCGGAGAAACTGAGGAAGATTTCCTAGAAACCAAAAAGCTGCTGGAGGCAGTCCGATTTAACCACGCCTACATCTTTAAATATTCGCCCCGGCTCAATACCAAAGCTGAAAAACTTAAAGACGACGTGCCTAAAGATGAAAAAGAAAGACGGCATAAAATTTTACTCGATTCGCAAAGACAAATTTCCCGGGAATTAAAATCAAAAACATGAAACCCAAAACACTCTTCTTTATTTTTTTTCTACTGACTATTGACTGTGGACTATTGACTATCTCTCTCTATGCCGACACCCTAAACAAAGCCGCCTCTTTATATTTACAAGGCAGTTACAGCGAGAGCCTCAACGAATGCGGAATTAATATCGCCAGAGACAATTCACCGGACAGCGCGCTTTATTTAGCCGGCCTGAATTTCTTAAGAATAAACGATACTGAGAAGGCCCGGGAAAAACTTACCCAGGTGATGGATAATTTCAAGTCCAGCCGTTATCTTGAAGTGGCAAAATTAGCTTATGCCGATACCTTTTTTATGGAGCAAGATTATTCTAAAGCCGGACAGCTGTATGAAGACACGCTTAAAGCTAATTCCAAATTGGCCAGCGCCCTGCTCTTAAGATTAAGCCAATGCGCTTTAAAGTCCGGAAGTTGGTCCAAAGCCAAGGAATACACGGATAACCTAAAGCAAAAATACCCCTTGAGTTTAGAGGCAAATATTCCTACTAATATAGTTAACGAAATAAATAATCAGTTTTTTACGGTTCAGGTCGGCTCTTTTGCCAATCCCCAGAACGCCAAAAAACTTTCAGAAAATCTCAAAAAGAGTAATTTTGACGCCTATATTGAAGAAACAAACTCAGGCGCGAAAACCCTTTACCGGGTGCGCGTGGGAAAATTAAACACTCGCCAACAGGCTGAAAGCCTAAAGCAAATATTAGAAGAAAAAGGTTATCCCTCCAGAATCTATCCTTAATGACCCACCGGCCTGAGCCCCACTCACACCCACAGCCAAAAATAATCTTTCTCACCGGCCCTACCGCGGTGGGAAAAACCGAGTTATCCTTAAAATTAGCCCGGAAAATCAATGCCGAAATAATCTCTCTGGACTCAATGCAAGTCTATCAAGGGATTGATATCTTAAGCTCAAAGCCGGGCCTAAAACAGCGCCGGGAAATCAAACATCATCTCATAGACATCCTAAGCCCGGATAAAGAGTTTGATGCCGCTTGCTACCGGAGATTGGCCGTCAAGGCAATTAAGGACATTTACCAAAAAGGTAAAATTCCCTTGTTTGTTGGCGGCACCGGACTTTATCTAAAAGTGCTCCTGGAGGGAATCTTTACCGGAGCGGGCAAGGATGAGGCCCTGCGTCAGGAGTTTTACCATGAGGCGGAAATTTTAGGAAGCGAACATCTTCATCAAAAACTAAAAGAGGTAGATAAAGAGTCCGCCGCAAGGATCCATCCCCATGACACCAAGCGAATCATCCGGGCGCTTGAGGTGTATAAACTCACCGGAAAGCCGATCTCCGAACTACAGAAAA
Source organism: Candidatus Omnitrophota bacterium (assembly GCA_030674475.1). GTDB lineage: Bacteria > Omnitrophota > Gorgyraeia > Gygaellales > UBA12090 > UBA12090. Next base: position 58,173 of record JAUSCZ010000037.1, on the reverse strand, counting down.
AAAGAAAAGGCCTTTTGGATAAATATGAAGTTATTGTTTTTGGATTAAATAAGGACCGGGAGGTTTTATATAAAAGCATAGACCGGAGAGTAGATGAGATGTTTGAGCGCGGCCTGGTAAATGAGGTAAAAAAACTGCTCACTGGAAACTTAAGCCTTACCTGTAAACAGGCCATCGGAATCCGGGAAATCCGGGATTACCTGGAAGGAAAGCACGATTTAGAACAGGCCAAAGACCTACTTAAAAAAAACACCCGTAATTACGCCAAAAGACAATTGACCTGGTTCAGGAAAGATAAAAAGATTATCTGGTTAGATGCCGATGACAAACAATTAATCAAAAGAATACAATCATTGCTGTCCAAATTAGCGTCATTGTCCGGCTTGATCCCCCGGTCAAGCCGGAGGACGCAATCCAGATAGTTCCCTGCCTACCGGCAGGCAGGCGTCTGGATTCCCGCTTTCGCGGGAATGACATTTCGGTTTGCTTCTGAAAACTAAACTATTACCATAATTTAGACATAAATAAACTGGAATACAACCTCATCTAAAATGATCGAGCTGAATCAAAAAGAAAAGGCCTTATTAGTTACAGTTGACGTATTCGCCTTCAGGGATAAGGCGCTTAAGATTGAAGATGAGGCCGGGGAATTAAAGGAATTAGCCAAGACCGCGGGGCTGGAGATTATTGAGGAATTAACCTGCCATTATGATAATCCCTCGCCCAACCTTTTTATCGGCAAAGGCAAGGCCGAAGAGTTAAACCTGATCGCCGCTGAATTTAATGCTGATGTAGTGCTATTCTCGGTTGACCTCTCCGGAACCCAGCAGAGAAACCTGGAAGAGGCGATCGGACGCAAGGTAATTGACCGCACCCAGCTTATTTTGGACATCTTCTCCCGGCACGCTAAATCCCCGGAGGGGAAAACCCAGGTGGAGCTGGCTCAACTGGAATATCTTCTGCCCCGGCTGACCGGTAAAGGCATAATGCTCTCCCGCTTAGGAGGCGGCATCGGCACATCCGGCCCGGGAGAACAAAAACTTGAGCTTGACCGCCGGAGAATTCGCGGCCGGATTACCCGGCTAAAGGCGGATTTAGAAAAAATCCGCTCCCAACGGTATCTAATCCGCAAAAAAAGAATAGCGCAAAAATTACCGCTGATTGCTCTGGTGGGCTACACCAATGCCGGAAAAACTACTCTGCTCAACACCCTGGTCAACGAACATCAATTAGCCGATAACCAGCTCTTTACTACCCTGGATCCTTTAAGCAGAATCCTGATTCTGCCTAACCATCAAAAGGTAATAATTTCAGATACCGTGGGATTTTTGCATAACCTGCCCCACCATCTGATTGAGGCCTTCAAGGCCACTTTAGAAGACGTCAAAGAGGCGGATTTGCTGCTGCATGTTCTAGATATATCCTCGGCCCTACGCTACGATTATCATCAGGCAGTGGAGGCGGTGCTCAAAGAATTAGATTGCGCGGGTAAGCCGGTTATCACCGTCTTAAATAAAGTAGATAAATTAGAGGAGCAAAACTGGATTGAGAAATACAAACTGGATTTTCCTGATTCCGTAGCCATCTCGGCCCTAAAAAAAGAAAATATAGACGGACTCTTGTCCCGAATATCCCAAAAAGTCGCTAAAACCATACAAAGAATCGAGCTATCTCTTCCTTTAGATAAGATGAGCTTGGTAGACCTGATTTACCGGGAAGGCCAGGTAGAAAAAATAAAATATAACAGCAAGTCCATCGCCATCACCGCCCAGATTCCGGATACAATAATCCATAGGTTTAACGAATACCTAAAGAAATAAAATATTTCCATACTTTTTTATATTTTTATTAGCACTCTCACCAAAAGAGTGCTAAAATAAGTAAATTAAGAACAAAGAGTAAAGAAGCAGAGAGAATAACGGGCAATAATATGCGTTTGGAAAAATATACTTTAAAATTACAAGAGGCCCTGCACGCGGCCCTGGAGTCGGCCCGGGAATTAAACCATCAACAGGTGGATATCGAACATCTCTTATCCACCCTGCTTAAGCAAGAGGGTGGTCTGACTGCCGAACTTTTATCCGCCCTGGGTGTCAATACCGCTTCTTTAGGAAAACAACTCCGGGATGACCTAAGCGGACGACCCAAGGTGTATTCTTCCTCAAACGAAGCCCATCTTTCTTCCCGATTGAATAACGCCTTACAAAGTGCCGAGAAAGAAGCCCAGCAAATGGGTGATGAATACGTTTCCTGGGAACACCTGTTGTTGGCTGTCCTTGACCACAAGGATACCCTGTTGGCCAAATATAACCTCAACCGGGATAAATTCTTAGCGGAACTGGCTAAGATCAGGGGTAATCAGCGGGTTAGTGATGCCGACCCTGAGGCAAAATACAAGGCCCTGGAGAAATACAGCCGCAATCTCACTGATTTAGCCCAGAAAGGAAAATTAGACCCGGTCATCGGCCGGGATGAAGAAATCCGACGGCTGATTCAGGTTTTATCCCGGCGGACCAAAAATAATCCGGTTTTAATCGGCGAACCCGGGGTCGGCAAGACCGCGATCGTGGAAGGATTAGCCCAGAGGATAATCAATCAGGATATCCCGGAAGGCCTGAAAGAAAAACAAGTCCTCTCCTTAGATTTAGGGGCTTTAATCGCCGGGGCAAAATTCCGGGGTGAATTTGAAGACAGGCTTAAGGCGGTGTTAAAAGAGATTCATTCCCGGACAGGTGAAATTATCCTTTTTATTGATGAATTGCATACCGTGGTTGGCGCCGGTTCCAGTGAAGGAGCGGTGGATGCCGCGAATATGCTTAAGCCGGCCCTGGCCCGGGGAGAACTGCGTTGTATCGGCGCGACTACTTTGGATGAATACCGCAAATATATTGAAAAGGACGCGGCCTTAGAGCGCAGATTTCAGCCGATTATGGTGGGCGAACCCACGGTTGAGAATACCATTGCCATCCTGCGCGGCTTAAAAGAACGTTACGAGACCTATCACGGGGTGCGCATCAAAGACTCAGCGATTATTGCCGCGGCCACCCTCTCCAGCCGCTACATCAGCGATAGATTCCTGCCGGACAAGGCCATTGATTTGATTGATGAGGCGGCCTCGGGCCTAAGAATTGAAATTGACAGCAAGCCCCAGGAGTTAGATGTTATTGAGCGCAAAATAATGCAGATTGAGATTGAAAGACAAGCCCTGAAAAAGGAAAAAGACGAGAATTCCTTAGAACGGCTTAAAAAAATAGAAAAGGAATTGGCTTCTTTAAAAGAAAAGTCTAAAGAGCTATCCGGACACTGGAAATTAGAAAAAGAGATAATCCAGGAAATCCGCAAACTTAAAAACGATACTGAAGAATTAAAGGCTCAAGAAAAAAAATACGAGCGCGCCGGTAACCTAGACAAGGTAGCCGAAATCCGTTACGGAAAATTATTAGACCTGCAGAAAAAATTAGACGCCCAAAACTTGGGCTTACAAAAACTACAAAGCTCAAAATCAATGCTCAAGGAAGAGGTGGATGAAGAGGATATTGCCGGAGTGGTTTCCCGCTGGACGCGCGTCCCTTTAAACAAACTCTTAGAAGGAGAAAAAGATAAACTGCTCAAGACCGAGGAACGGCTTAAAAGCCGGGTCATTGGCCAGGATGAAGCAGTGGAGGCAATTTCTAACTGCATCCTGCGCTCGCGCTCCGGGTTGAGCGATCCGCATAAACCCCTGGGGTCTTTCATCTTTATGGGGCCCACCGGAGTGGGAAAAACCGAATTAGCTAAATCCCTGGCCTGGTTTTTGTTTGACGACGAACAATCCTTAATCCGGATTGATATGTCCGAATATATGGAAAAGCATACCACCTCCAGGCTCCTGGGCGCGCCTCCCGGATATGTCGGCTATGATGAAGGCGGACAGCTTACCGAAGCCGTTAGGCGCAAACCCTATTCAGTGGTGCTCTTTGATGAGATTGAAAAGGCCCACCCCGAAGTCCTGGATGTCTTATTGCAGATTTTGGATGACGGACGCGCCACTGACGGCCAGGGAAGAACAATTAATTTCAAAAATACCCTGATCATAATGACCTCAAACCTGCGCGACAAAAAAGAACTGAAAGAAAGGCTAAGGCCGGAATTTATCAACCGGATTGACGAAATAATCGTTTTTAGAAGCTTACCTATAAACGAAATTAAAAAGATTATTGATATCCAGCTCAATTTGCTTCAGAAGAGATTAGAAGAGAAAAAAATAGGCCTCCAGTTAAGCGATAAAGCCAAGGAGTTCTTTTCTAAAATCGGATTTGACCCTGTATACGGAGCCAGGCCATTAAAGAGGATTATCCAAAGATACATTCAGAACCCACTATCTTTAAAAATCCTGGGCGGTGAAATCAAGGAGGGGGAGAATATAAAAATAATAACCGCTAAAGAAATAAAAAATATAGACACCAACAAAATCATACACCGGATAAAACATCTCCCGGAAATAGATGAGGAAACAGCCAAGCCCAAGACCGAAACAAGCCAAACCATTGACAACGAGATTATTTTTGTTAAAATATAGCGTTAAGTTTCTTAAGAATGATTACCTATAAACCAACCTTTATAAATGCGCTCAAGCGACCGTCACAATAGAAACCGGGAAATGCTTTCCGCGGTAATTGAAAGTCATATTAAAACTTCGAACGCCATCAGTTCGGAAGACATCTGCCCGCATTTTGACTGCTCCTCAGCCACAGTCAGAAACACCATGTCGGAGCTGGAAGATCTGGGATATCTTACCCATATGCATACCTCCGGCGGGCGCGTGCCCACGGATAAAGGCTACCGTTATTATGTGGATACGCTCTTGACCCAGATGCGGCTTTTAGAAGAAGAAAAAAAACGTCTTACCGGACAATACCAGCGGCAGATAAAGGTGCTGGAGGACATTTTAGAAAAAACATCAGAGGTGCTTTCCAGCTTTACCCACTGCGCGGGAATAGTTTCTTTTTTAAACAAAGGCAATAAGATATACTATAATGGCGCCTCTTTTATAGCTGAACATCCGGAATTCAGGAATATCGAAAAAATACGCAATGTCTTAAAAGTTTTGGAGGAAAAAAAGCGGCTCTTAGACATCCTCAACCGGAATTTAGAAAAAAAATTGAATGTCTATATTGGAGGAGAGCTTGAGTGCGAAGAAATCTCCGGATGTTCTTTAATCGTATCTACCTATGATGTGGAAAATAAACCTTTGGGGAGAATCGCGGTCCTGGGCCCGCGGAGCATGAACTACAGCCAGGTGATTCCCACCATTGAATATGTTTCGGGGCTAATCAGTAAGGCTTTAGAAAATTTATAAAAAATGACTACTAACCACAAGAAAGAAAAAGAAGAAAAAAAACCGGAGACCCAGGTAGAGCAGGAGGCGGTTCAGGAAAAACTAATAACCCTTAAAGAAGAAGAGTATAACCGGCTTAAGGAAGAAGTATTAAAAAGCCAGGACCATCAAGAGAGGCTCCTGCGTATGCAGGCGGATTTTGACAACGCCCGCAAGCGGATGGAAAAGCAAGGCCAGGATTTCACAAAATACGCCAATGAAGGCATAATCTCAGAATTATTAGGCATCCTTGATGATTTAGAGAGAACCACCCAAAACGCCGAGAATAAATCCGCGAATTTAGAGACATTCTTAAAAGGAATCGAGATGATTCTGGCCCATCTCTATGAAATGCTGAAAAAAAACGGAGTAAAACCCATTGAGGTTGAGGGAAGGCCTTTTGATCCCCATACCTCTGAGGCCCTGATGCAGGTAGATTCAGAACTGCCTGAACATACGGTAGTAGAGGAGCTGCAAAAAGGTTATTTTTTAAACGATAGAGTGCTCAGAACAGCTAAGGTTAAAGTCGCGACCGCGAAAGCGCAAAAAGAATTAACCCCGCAAAATCCGCAAAAAGATTAACATTTTTTGTGAACCTTTGCGGCTTTAAAATTACACATAAGGAGGCAGTAAAATGGCAAAAGTAATCGGTATAGACTTAGGAACATCTAATTCAGCGGCGGCAGTTATGGAGGGAGGCCGGCCGGTAATTATCCCTTCGGCTGAAGGAGCGGGGGTAGCCTCAGGCAAGGCCTTTCCTTCTTACGTCGCTTTTACTAAAGACGGGCAAAGGTTGGTAGGAGAGCCGGCGCGCCGGCAGGCGGCGATAAACGCCGAGGGAACAATCCAGGCGGCCAAGCGCAAGATGGGAACCGATTATAAATTTAAAGTCCCAGGCAAAGAATATACCCCCCAGCAGGTTTCCGCCTTTATTTTACAAAAGATAAAACAGGATGCCGAGGCCTATCTGGGCGATAAGGTGGAAGAGGCGGTGATCACCTGCCCGGCCTATTTTGACGATAACCAAAGAACCGCCACCAAGGATGCCGGCGAGATTGCCGGCTTAAAGGTCCTGCGCGTAATCAACGAACCTACCGCCGCCTGCCTGGCGTATGGCTTAGAAAAATCACATAAAGAGCAAAAAATTATGGTCTTTGACTTGGGTGGCGGCACTCTGGATGTTACTATAATGGAAATGGCCCAGGGCGTATTTGAGGTTAAGGCCACCTCCGGAGACACCCAATTAGGCGGAACCGATATGGATAACGCCATCATAGATTATATCACGCGGGAATTCAAGAAAGATACCGGCATAGACCTGAAGAATGATAAGATGGCCACCCAAAGGGTGCGCGAGGCCGGGGAAAAAGCCAAGATTGAGCTTTCCTCAACCGTAAGCACTGACCTCAATCTGCCCTTTATTACCGCTGATGCCTCAGGGCCAAAACATTTAACTATGACTTTCACCCGGGCAAAATTAGAAGAACTGATCCAGCCGATTATTGACCGGTGCCATCATCCCATGGAACAGGCCCTTAGCGATTCCAAACTCACCTCTAAGGATATTGACCGGGTAATTATGGTCGGCGGACCAACCCGGATGCCGATTGTCCAGAAATATGTTGAGGACTATGTAGGCAAAAAGATAGAACGCGGGGTTGATCCCATGGAATGCGTGGCCTTAGGGGCGGCAATCCAGGTAGCTATCATCAAGGGTGATTTGAAGGATGTCCTGCTTTTAGACGTTACGCCGCTGTCTTTAGGCATTGAAACCCTGGGCGGAGTCAATACTAAACTTATTGAAAGGAATACCACTATCCCCACGAAAAAAAGCCAGGTATTCTCTACCGCCGCCGATAATCAAACCGCGGTTACCATCCGCGTGCTCCAGGGTGAACGGCAAATGGCTGATGACAATGTGGAATTGGGCAGGTTTGATTTAGTCGGGCTGCCAGCGGCGCAGCGGGGTATCCCTCAGATTGAGGTAGCCTTTGATATTGATGTCAACGGAATTGTGCATGTCTCGGCAAAGGACTTAGGCACCGGTAAAGAACAATCTATCCGCATTACCGCGCCTAAAAAACTCTCTAAAGAAGAAATAGAAAAGATGGTCAAAGACGCGGATAAATTTGCCGCTGATGACGCCAAGAAAAAAGAAGAGGTAGAGATTAAAAATCAGGCGGACACCTTAGTTTATTCCACGGAGAAATCTTTAAAAGAATTCGGGGATAAGGTGTCCAGCGAAGATAAAGAAAATATTCAAAAGAAAATCGATGAGTTGAAAGAGGCGTTAAAGGGCAAGGATATCGCCCGGACCAAGAAAGCAACGGAAGAACTGAATTCCGTTTCGCATAAATTAGCTGAAGAGATTTATAAACAGTCCGCGGCCAAACAGCAAAAAACCGAAGAAAAAAAACAAGGTCCGGAAGATAAAAAGTCAGAGGGTCAGGCAAAAGAAAAGAATAAAGAAGAGGATATAATTGACGCCGAGTATAAGGCGGAAGACGAAGGAAAGTAAAAAGTTAAAAGGAAAAAGTCAAAACTACAAGTTAAAATTCAAAAGTTTTTAATTTTGAGTTGTGTTTTTGCTTTTGCCTTTTTACTTTTAAGTTTTTATGATGTCTACTAAACGCGACTATTACGAAATACTGGGTATAAATAAGAGTTCTTCTCTGGATGAGATAAAGAAGGCCTACCGCAACCTGGCCATGCAGCATCATCCAGACCGGGTGCCTCAGGAGAAAAAGAAAGAGGCTGAGGAGAAATTCAAGGAAATCTCCGAGGCCTACGCGGTGCTCTCCGATACCCAAAAAAGAACTCTTTACGACCAATACGGCCATTCCGGGATTGACCAAAAGTATGCCTACGAAGATATCTTTAAAGGCGCGGACTTCGGAAGCATCTTTGGAAATATGAAAGATTCCGGTTTTGGCGGCGGCATATTTGAGGAAATTTTCGGAGATTTAGGCTTTGATATATCCGGCTCCGCGGGAAGCCGGCAAAGACAGCGGGGTAAACGGGGAAGAGATCTCCAGATTGAAATAGATATAACCCTGGAAGAGGCCTATTCCGGAGCGGAGAAACCAATAACTGTCCCCCGTTATGAACCCTGTTCCACCTGCCAAGGCTCAGGGGCAAAGCCGGGTTCAAAAAAGAGTACCTGCGTCCAGTGTAAAGGCCAGGGCCAGGTGGTTATGTCCAGCGGTTTCTTCCAGATAAGGCAAACCTGCCCTAAATGCCGCGGCGAAGGATACACTATAGGCCAGGTCTGTCCTTCCTGTTATGGAGAGGGAAGGGCTAAGATTACCCGCAAAATAGAAGTAAAAATCCCAGCCGGCGTAGATACCGGTTCATCCCTAAGGGTGCGCGGCGAAGGAGAAGCCGGAACCCAGGGACACGGCGACCTCTATGTTTTAATTAATGTTAAATCCGACAATAATTTTGAACGCCATAACAACGATATTTTAAGCGGAATCAGCATAAGCTTAGTTAAGGCTATTCTGGGAGGCGAGGTAGAGGTACCCACTTTAAGCGGGAAGGTTAAAATGAAAATACCTGCCGGAACCCAGGGAGGAAAAATATTTCGCCTTAAAGAAAAAGGCATGCCGGATGTGCACAGCTACACCAGGGGAGACCAATTAGTAAGAATCAACGTGGAAATTCCTGCCGAGCTAAACAGTCAGGAAAGAAAACTTATCGAACAATTCGCGGCCTTACGAGGAGAAGACATAGAAAAAGAAGGTTTTGTGGATAAACTGAAAAAAACATTTCGGTGAGAAACTAGTTGCCAGTAACCAGCCTGCCCCGGTAAAGCGAAACAGGCCGGGGAAACCAGTAACCAGAAAAAATCTGGCCTCTGGCAACTGGCCTCTGGTTACTCCCGAACAAAGTGAGGGAAAAATGCCAACTTATGAATACGAATGTAAATCCTGCGGTCATCGTTTTGAGAAATCCCAGAGCATGCTGGATAAACCTTTGCGCAAGTGCCCCGAGTGCGCTAAAGGCGTGCGCCGGGTTATCGGTAACGGCGCGGGGATAATCTTTAAAGGCTCCGGGTTCTACGCCACCGACTACCGCAAATCAGGTTACAGCGAAAAAGAAAAATCAGAAAAGTCCCCGGCGGCGGCGCCTTGCGCGAATGTCAAACCTTCCTGTCAGGGATGCCCGTCAGCTTCATAAATCGTGCGCCTGAAAACATTTGCCTGGTATTGGCTTCCGGTGTATCTCTATATGGGGCTCATCTACCACCTTTCCGCGCAGTCTGAGCCGGAAGTACCTTCTTTTTTACTCTTAAACGATAAGATTACCCATTTTTTTGAATATGCCCTGCTGGGATTGCTTTTAATCAGGGCCCTGAAAAAAGAATATTTTAAATTTAATCACACCGGTTTAAAATTGATCGCTCTCTTGATAGCGGCAGCTTACGGAGCCAGCGATGAGCTCCATCAGGGGTTTATTATCGGAAGAAAAGCGGATTTTTCTGATTGGCTGGTGGATCTTTACGGTTCGGCGTTCGGCTCTTTTTGTCTGTTAATCCCAAAAGACAGGCTTTCCTTTCTGATAAGGAAAGGCCCAGGAAAATAATGGCTACCATAAAAGCATTCCCGGCCTTACGTTATAATTTAGAAAAAATCAAAGAAATCTCCCTGGTAGTAACCCCGCCCTACGATGTCATATCCACATATCAGCAATCTCAATTCTACCGCGCCCATACGCGTAACCTCATCCGGATAATCCTGGGACAGGAAAAGAAAGGCGACAATCAGCAAAACAACAAATACACCCGGTCCGCGGCCTATCTGGATAAGTGGATTAAAGAAGGCGTATTTATACAAGATAAATCGCCCGCGATATATATTTACCAGCAATTGTTTGATTTTGAGGGGGAAAAAATATCCCGGCTTGGCTTTATCGGCCTGCTTAAGCTCGAGCCCTCGGGAAAAGGAGTGGTTTTTCCTCACGAAAAGACATTCTGCAAGCCCAAGGAAGACCGGCTCTCCCTTCTCAGGTCAACCCGGGCCAACCTAAGCCCGATATTCGGGCTGTATTCCGATTCCGATTCAAAGATAGAAAACCTTATTAAAAACAAATGCCGAAATAAACCTCTGCTGGATTTTGAGCTTGAACAGGTAAGAAACCGGTTATGGATGATTACTGATCCTGATTTCATCATCAAGCTTGAAAAAATAACCGGGAGCAAGAAGATATTTATTGCTGACGGACATCACCGCTACGAGGTGGCCTGCCTTTATAATAAACTTAGCAGCAAGGCTGCGCAAGTGGGAAAATCCCAAAAGGCAGACAAGCTGCACAGGTTAAACAGCGCTTATATAATGATGTATTTCTCTGCCCTGGAATCCAGGGGTTTGAAAGTCCTGCCCACTCACCGGGTGATCAACAACCTGCCTAACGTAAAACTCTATTCCTTAAAGCAGGCCCTGGCTAAGCATTTTATAATTGAGTATTTTACAAACTACGCGGATCTATCTCAGAAGCTTAAATCCGCGAAAATTACTGAACATTTCTTTGGCTTATATTTAGGTAATAAAATTTTTTATCTGCTCAAACTAAAGAAAATAACCGATAAAAACGTGAAACATCCTGCCGGCTCGTATAAAGATTTAGATGTGGTTATCCTGCACAGCCTTATTTTTAAAAAAATCCTGGGAATTAAAGAAGAAAACAGCAGGGATCAGCAAATCCTCTACACCAGAGAAGAAAATTCAGCGATACAACTGGTAGACTCAAAAAAATATCAAGCCGCTTTCTTTATGAATCCACCCCAGCCGAGCCAAATAAGCGCTATTTCCGAAAGCCTCAAGAAAATGCCGCATAAATCTACCTACTTTTATCCTAAGCCGCTTTCAGGATTAGTGATTAATAAATTAGATATGGAAGGCGCCTCCCATGTCGCTTTTTAAGCCCAAATACACCATAGTCAAGGTCCGAAAGAAGGAAATCCCTGAGGGGGTCTGGACAAAATGCGAGGAATGTTCAAATCCTATTTTCAATAAAACGTTGGAGGAGAATTCCAGGGTTTGCCCTAAATGCGGCTATCACTTTACGCTGAGCGCCAAGGAAAGAATAAGCCTGCTCATTGACGAAGGGACATTTCAGGAAAGCGACGCGGATATGACTTCAACCGACCCTTTAAACTTCAAAGGCCCTAAGACTTACTTAGATAAAATAAAGAGCGATCAAGAGGCCACCGGCTTAAGAGAAGCGGCAATATGCGGAGAAGGTAAAATTCTGAACAAAAAAGCGGTAATCGCGGCTACCGATTCCCGCTTTATTATGGGATCAATGGGTTCAGTGGTAGGAGAAAAAATTACCCGGGCAATCGAAACAGCCACCGCCGCCAAAATCCCCATGGTCATCGTTTCCGGCTCAGGGGGAGGAGCCAGGATGTACGAAGGAGCCTTAAGCCTGATGCAGATGGCTAAAACTTCAAACGCCCTGGGCCTGCATCATAAAGCGGGCCTGCTTTATATATCAGTGCTGACTAACCCCACTATGGCCGGGATTATGGCCTCATTTGCCGGTTTAGGCGATATAATCATTGCCGAGCCGAAAGCCCTGATAGGCTTTACCGGGCCGCGGGTTATTGAACAAACCATAAGACAAAGACTGCCCAAAGGTTTTCAAAGCTCAGAGTTTCTCCTGGAGCACGGCCTTATTGATATGATTACCCCGCGTAAAAATCTCAAAAAAACTTTAAGCGATTTGATAGAATATTTGACATAATTTTTTTAATGGGTATAATCATAAGTAACCAGAAACCAGTTGCCAGTAACCAGATTGTAATAGTTACCATCTGGTTCTCCCGACAGAGTCGGGATCCCGATAGTTAATCGGGACAGTTCTCTGGCTTCTGTTCTCTGGTTTCAGGTTTCTGGTTACTGGTTACTGGTTACTCCCGAACAAAGTGAGGGCAAATGGCGCAGGTAAGCTTAAAAGATGTCTCCAAGATATATGACGGCGGGATAGCCGCCGTAGATAAGGTAAACCTAGGGATAGAAAACCGGGAATTTATGGTTTTGGTCGGGCCGTCGGGATGCGGAAAATCTACCACCTTAAGGATGATTGCCGGATTAGAGGAGATGAGCGAAGGCCGGATTTACATCGGGGACAAGCTGGTAAATGAGGTTCCGGCCAAAGACCGGGATATCGCCATGGTCTTTCAGAATTACGCCCTGTATCCGCATATGACCGTCTTTGAAAATATGGCCTTCGGCTTAAAATTAAGAAAATACCCAAAACAGGAGATAAATAAAAGGGTAACTGATGCCGCCGGTATATTAGGCATAAAGGCCCTTATGAATCGCAGACCCAAAGAACTTTCCGGAGGCGAACGCCAAAGGGTAGCGGTGGGAAGGGCGATAGTCAGAAAACCGCTGGTCTTTTTGTTTGACGAACCCTTGAGCAATCTCGATGCCAAACTCCGGGTCCAGATGCGCACCGAAATCCATAAACTGCACCTGAGGCTGGCTACCACGATGATTTATGTTACCCACGACCAAACCGAAGCCATGACTATGGGAGACCGCATCGCGGTAATGAAAGACGGGATAATCCAACAGGCGGCTGACCCTATAACTATCTACGATTCTCCGGTAAATAAATTCGTGGCCAGCTTCATCGGCTCTCCCCCGATGAATTTTATGCTGGGCAGGATAATCAAAAAAGACGGCAAGCTGTATTTTGACGAAGGAAAGGTTATCGTAAGAATAGCTGAAGAGATGTATAAGAAGCTTAACCCCTACACAGGAAAAGAAATTACTATGGGCCTGCGTTCTGAGGATATATACGATAAACTCTTTGTCTCCAGCGCCACGGCGGAAAATGTAGTCAAGGTAACCTGCGAAGTGGTTGAACCTCTGGGCTCAGAGGTCTATCTGTATCTCAACACCGGAAAACACACCTTTATTGCCCGGGTAGGAGCCCACGACCGGCCGCCGATAAACCAGGACATGGACCTGGTTTTTGATATGAGCAAGGTGCACTTTTTTGATAAGGATACCGAAGTAACTATTATTTAACCTTATCAAGCGCAGTCAAAAACTCACCCCCACACGCCGTATGCGCCGCGTCAGCCCTACACTATATCCCCCAAAAGAGAGCAGTCCTTTTCTGCTTATTTTACCTGTATTCACCCTTCTACTAAGCTTATATTTCGGACCGCGAAATAATCCTTCCTTCTTATTGCCTTACCTGGCTATCCCGGCAGGGGCCATTGTTTTATTTTTTGTTTTTTTAGAGCAAAAAAATAAGAAGGAACAGCGGCTTAATTCCGAGATAGAAGACCTTCAGGGAAGAATCAACATCCTTTACGACCAGCTTCAGATTGAAGAAACCAAGAATAAGGCCTTACATCTAAAACTTAAGAAATATGATAATCTGGCTTTGCTCACCGAAAAATTCAACCAAAATCTTTCTTTAGACGACGCCTTGAAATTACTGGCTGAAGAATGCTTCCAATTGCTGGGGCAGCAAAAAAGCACCTGCCTGATTTATCTTAGCGACAGCTATTCAGAGCTATCTTTAGCCGCTTCTTACGGGCCCGCGGCAGATGATTCCGTCATCAAAGATAAAAAGGGGGATATCTTCAGCCAGTGGGCCTTAGCGCATACCCAGCCGCTTTTGGTTGAAGACACCTCTTCTGATTTCCGCTTTGACAAGCACACAGTAAAGAAAATAGCTCAGCGAAAAATCAGCTCCTTGATTTCAAGTTGTCTCATCAGTCAAAACAGGGCGCTGGGAATACTACGTTTAGACTCACCCGAAAAAAAGCTATGGACGCTGGAAGACTTAAGGCTCTTGAGCACCATAGCGGATATAGCCAGCATAGCTATTGACAATGCCAAATGCTACCAAAACATAAAAGAACTGGCAATTAAAGATTCCCTCACCGGCCTCTACACCCATACACATATACTAGAAAGATTAGACGAAGAATTAAAGCGCTGTTTAACCAATGAGAATTCTTTGTCGGTATTGATGCTGGATATAGATTTATTTAAAAAATATAATGACCGCTACGGACATCTGGCCGGAGATATAGTTTTAAAAAATTTAAGCTTCTGGCTTAAAGACTCACTCAAAGGTCAAGACGCGATTATCGGCCGTTTTGGGGGAGAAGAGTTCCTGTTAATCCTGCCCGCGGCCTCCAAGCAAGAGGCGTTTTCTTTAGCGGAAAATACGCGCGCCTTCATCCAGGCCAAAACCATAAATCTACGCCGCAATAAAACCGGCATTACGGTTTCAATCGGCGCGGCCGGATTTCCTCAGGATGCCGACTCAGCGGGAGATTTGATTAATAAGGCCGATACGGCTCTTTATGAGGCAAAGCGGTTAGGGAGAAATCGGGTATGCCTATTTTAGGATTACTGCCGGCAGCGTTAAGCGCGTTTTTTATTCTCCGCTGGCTTAAGAAAAACCTTGATCTGGGCTTAAGCAATCTCTCTCTGCTTATTCAGGCCAGAAACGAGTTGTTTCAAACCATAGAAAACAGGCTTAAATATATCCAAGATCACAATCAGGCGCTGGCTAACTCTATTGAAACCGAATCGGCCATATACGAAGTCAGCAAAGAATTATCTAAATCAACTGATGAGGAGAGCATCCTGAACGCCTTCAAAGAAAAGATATCCGGCATCTTCAACACCCCGGAATGCTTTTTTAGCGACGACCAGCTCATAAAAAATAATATAGACTACAGCCTGTTTAAGTTTAGCGCCAAAGAGCAAAAAACGCGCTATTTGGCAATTAAAGATTCCGGAAAGATAGACCGGGCGAAGATGGCCGTCCTCTTAATCCAGCTCGAACTCTCCCTGAAGCGCGCGAGGCTTTTTGCTGAAATTCAAGAAATTTCTATTACCGACGGCCTCACCGGGCTCTACGCGCGGGGATATTTCTTAGAAAGGCTAAAACAAGAACTGATAAGGTCAAAACACAACAATTACCCTTTATCATTCCTGCTTATTGACGTGGATAACTTTAAGACCTATAACGATACCTATGGGCACATAACCGGAGACGCCATTTTAAAGGAAATCGCCAAAATCCTGAAATATTCCCTGCGCCAGATAGATATGTGCGCCAGATACGGAGGCGAAGAACTGTGCATTTTGCTTCCGGAAACAGACAAGGGAGGCTCATTCCTGGTGGCCCAGCGCCTATGCCTGAGCGTGGAAGAGGCGCGAATCCGCGTCTATAACGAAAATATCAGATGCACCATAAGCATAGGCGTATCCGTATATCCTGATGACGCGCAGGCACTTAGCGGCTTAATTGATAAAGCGGATAAAGCCCTCTATCAGGCCAAGGCCCAAGGCCGCAACCGGGTCTGCTCAAATTAAAACACTGAGTAACCGCTGACTAAAATTCCCTTGCAAAAAAAGATGATTTAGGCTACAATGCTTTTTCTATGGCGAGGAATGAAAAACATATAATTGGCATAGACTTAGGCGCGACTAATATCAAATTCGGCCTGCTATACAAAGGCAAAATTATCTCCAAGAAAAGCCTGCCTACCCGGGATTTCCCTTCCCGCGAAAATTTGATTTTTGCTCTTGGCCAGACAATAGAAGAAATTTTATCCGAAGCTAATGTCCCCAAGAAAAATGTCCTGGGAATCGGTATCGGCTTACCCGGACCAATTGATTCCTTAAAGGGGATTGTGCATTATTTCCCCAATATCCCGGGCTGGCGCAATGTCCGCTTAAGAGATATCCTGAAAAAAAGAACCAGTTTACCGGTATTTATTGATAACGATGCCAACTTGATGGCCTTAGCTGAAGCCAGGATAGGTTCAGCTAAAGGAAAAACTAATGTGGTAGGCATCACCTTAGGCACCGGAGTCGGCGGCGGCATCATTGTCCAGGGAAAATTATACCGCGGCTCAAGCCTTACCGCGGGTGAAATCGGGCACATCCCGCTTAACGAATCCGGGCCTAAATGTCCCTGCGGAGGAACCGCCTGCCTGGAACGCTATGTGGGAAATAGCCGGATATTGGATCAGGCCAAAAAATCCTTTGGGGAAACAATATCTTTAGAAGAATTAAGCCGGATGAGCTTAAGCGGAAATAAAGCAGCGCGAAAAATCTGGGAGAACGCGGCCCAACATTTAGGAATAGCCCTTTCCGGGGTAGTTAACTTTTTTAACCCGGACACTATAGTAATCGGCGGGGGGGTTGCCAATGCCGGAGAAATAATCTTTGCTACAGTAAGAAAAGTTATCCGGGCGCGCTCGATGCCCACCTCAGCCAGAGCCGTAAGAATAGTCAAAGCGAAATTAGGTAATGACGCCGGAATGATTGGGGCGGGGTTATTGGTTAAGGAAGAACTTCATAAGAGATGAAATTAAAAATAATTTTAATCGCGCTTATGTGCGTTTTGGGAGCCAATAAGTTTCTACTGGCCGAATCCTTAATCAATAGCACCTTATCGGAAACTTCAGCTAAGGCCTCCCAGAAAAAAGAGATTAAAGAGAAAGAAGCAGAAAACGCTCTGGATATCCCGGATTCGGAAGAAACCGAGAAGCTACCTGATATAACCGACAGCTTCAAGTTGGATTCGGATGCCCCGATAACGGTCAATGGCGATAAAATTGAATACTCCAAGGATACTAATGTTGTCATAGTTGAAGGGAATGTTGTGGTAACCAAGGGAGAATCGGTCCTCACCTGCGATCGAGCCACAGTCAACACCTTGACCAACGACGCCCACGCTGAAGGCAATGTGGTTTTAAAAGATAAAAAAGGCACCATCAAGGCCAAATCCTGCGACTTTAATTTTAAGACCAAAACCGGACAGGCCTTTGACGCTACCTTAGCTTATCTGCCCTATTATGGACAAGGAAAAATCATTAAAAAGGTTTCCGAGGATGAAATCCAGATAAAAAACGGATATTTTACCACCTGCGACCATGAGAAACGTCCGCATTACCGCATTCAAAGCCGTCTGCTGGAACTGTTTCCCGAAGACAAGGTTACCACCCGGGCGATGACCTTTCGGGTAGCCAATACCCCGATAATGTATATGCCTAAATATACCCAGAATCTAAAAGATGACCGGATGCATGTCCAGGTTACTCCGGGAAAAAGTAAAGATTGGGGGCTTTTTATTTTGACTGCCTGGAGGTATGATTTTCTGGCAAACTCCGGAGGCCGAATCCATCTTGATTACCGGGAGAAGAAGGAGCTGGCCTGGGGAATTGATAATTATTATGACACCAAGGTTGTTGGTAAGGGCTATTTTAAAACCTATTATATGAACGAAAGGGTGCTCGGGAGAAAACGTCTCTATAAATATCCCACAACCCTTAAAGCTACCGATGATACCGAACGCTACCGCATCCAGTGGCGGCATAAATGGGAAGTGGATAAAAATACCTATTGGCTGGCCGAGTATCATAAAATGAGAGATACCAAATTCATCAAGGATTACTTTTTTCGCGAATACGAAAAGGAGAGCCAGCCAACTTCGTATATCCTCTATAACCGGATTCTGCCGGATTATTCTAATTTGAGCATACTTAACCAAAAGCGCACTAACCGTATCTTTACCGAGACCGAAAAACTCCCGGAGATTAAACACGATAAATCCAGCACCCGGATCTTTGAAACCCCGCTTTATTTCAGCAACAACGCCTCCTATGCCAGCTTTAATAAAAAATTCGCCACCTACCCCGCGCCCACCGACGAAGATGATTCCAATCAAAAAATAGATAATTACACCCGGCTATCCCTGCCTTTTAAATTAGCCTTTCTTGACCTTAATCCCTATGCCGGAACCCGTGAAACCTATTACCGCAGGATTGCCGGAAGGGAAGTGGGTATTTTCCGGGAAGTCTGGGACAGCGGAATTAATCTGACTACCAGATTTTACCGTATTTTTGACGTAGACGCGGATATTTGGGGCATGAAGTTTAATAAGCTCCGTCATATCATCAGCCCAAATGTAGGCTGGGCCTATACTCATCCTCCCACAGTCAGCGCCTCCAAACTTATTGACCTGGATTCCATCGGCCAGGCCAACCAGATAGATATGTCCCTGGAAAATAAACTCCAGACCAAACGCCGCAACAAAACCGTGGATTTTCTGCGCCTGCTCACCAGTAATAACTACTATTTCAATATTGAAGGCCGGAACCGCCGTTGGAACCATAATGTCACTTTTGATCTGGAGGCCATTCCCTATGACTGGCTGAGGTTTGAGACTGACGCCAACTTAGACCGCAAAAAGAAGTATTTCACCTCCGCCAATTTTGACCTTAAGGCCTCCGGCAAAACCGTCTCCTGGGGAGGCGGATACCGCTACGAAAGAAAGTCCAGCAGTCAGATGACCGGAGAAATCTTATTCAACCTTATCAAAGGCTGGTCATTTAAGGTGTATCAAAGGCTGCAATTTAAAGGCAATAGTTTGGTCAAAGAACAGAATTATGTCGTTTCTAAGGAACTGCACTGCTGGATTTTGGATGTGAATTATAACGTCTTAAGGGAGCGGGGAGAAACCATCTGGCTGGTTTTACGGCTGAAGGCCTTCCCGGAGATGTCTATTGACTACAATCAAAACTATCACGACCCCAAACCTCTTTCCCAGGGGTATGCCCAAGGCAGGTCGTCAGATTAAAAGACATCCCCTAATGACAAAGAGTAGGATGTCTGATCAGGTATAATCTTAAGATTTATACCTGATGATTATACCAGGAGAAAAAAATGAATATCACCATTATCGGCACTGGATACGTTGGCTTGGTTACCGGAGCCTGTCTGGCGGATTTAGGGAACAATGTAACCTGCGCCGACAACGACAAGACAAAAATAACCGCGCTTAAAAAGATGGTAATGCCCATCTACGAACCCGGGCTGGAAGATGTAGTCAGGCGCAACACCCGGGAAAAACGGCTTAACTTTACCTCAGATATCAAAGAAGCGGTTAAGCAAGCCGAGATTATTTTTATTGCCGTAGGTACTCCCTCCTTAGACAATGGCGAAGCGGATTTAACCGGAGTGGAAAATGTAGCCAAAACCATAGCCCAGAATATGAACGGCTATAAGTTGATTGTGGAAAAATCCACGGTTCCGGTTGAAACCGGTTCCTGGGTAGAACATACCATCAAAGTCAACCTGCCCAAGGCCAAAAAAGGTAAGTTCAAATTTGATGTCGCCTCTAACCCGGAGTTTTTGCGGGAAGGCCAGGCGATAAACGATTTTATGAATCCGGACAGAATTGTCTTAGGCGTAGAATCCGAAACCGCCAAAAACTTACTGCTCAAGCTTTATGGGCCGCTTAAGACCAACATGGTGGTTACGGATATTAAATCCGCGGAAATTATCAAACATGCCTCAAATTCGTTTTTAGCGGTTAAAATCTCCTTTATCAACGCCATTTCCCGAATTTGCGAATCCACCGGCGCGGATGTAGTTAAGGTGGCCGAAGGTATGGGCCTGGATAAAAGAATCGGCCGGGCCTTCTTAGACGCCGGAATCGGCTATGGCGGCTCCTGCTTCCCCAAAGACCTGGATGCCTTTATCACCATAGCCAAGAAAAACGGCTATGACTTTCAACTGCTTAAGGCAACAAGAGATGTCAACGATTCCCAAAAAAAACTCTTGGTTAAAAAGATCAAAGACGCCTTGTGGCTTTTAAAAGACAAGCAGATAGGCGTATTAGGGCTTTCTTTTAAGCCCAACACCGATGACCTGCGCAGCGCCCCGGCCATAGACATCATCAGGCAATTACAAGCTGAAGGCTCAAAAATAAAGGCCTTTGATCCCCAGAGTATGGATAAGGCCAAAGATATCTTACCCGGGGTAAAATTATGTAAAGATGTCTACGAAACCGCCCGGAACTCCGACTGCTTAGTTATCACTACCGAATGGAATGAATTCAAAAAGTTAGATTTACAGGCAATAAAGAAAATTATGCGTCAGCCGATAATCGTGGACGGAAGAAATATCTACGACCCCAAAGAGATGCTCGACGCGGGATTTCGTTACATCGGCATAGGAAGGACATCGGGAAAATGAGCCAAATGATCAGCGGAGTAAAAATAAAAAAATTAAAATTAGTCTGTGATGAGCGCGGCCGGTTGATGGAAATTTTAAGACACGACGATGAAATCTTCGCCAAATTCGGCCAGGTTTATTTTACCACCGCCTTCCCGAACGTGGTTAAGGCCTGGCACTACCATCAAAAACAGGACGATCATTTTACCTGCGTCAAGGGAAAAATAAGGCTTGTCCTCTATGATGCCCGGCCAAAATCAAAAACCTATAAAAAAATCAACGAGTTTGAGCTAAGCCTGGATGAGCCGATTTTAGTAAAAATACCTAAAAAGGTTTATCACGGCTTTAAATGCGTCAGCCCTGATGAGGCAATAGTAATCAATATCCCTACCTTGGCCTATAACCGCGAAGAACCCGATGAATATCGCCTGGATGAGTTAGATAACGACATACCTTATGATTGGAGAAAATAAATGACGGATGTCTCCGGACTAAAAGGCGTAATCCTGGCCGGCGGATTAGGCAAGCGCCTTGAGCCTTTAACCCGAATCACCAACAAGCATTTGCTTCCGATTTATAACAAACCGATGGTTTACTATCCGCTGGAGACCCTGGTTGAGGCCGGGATAAAAGATATAATGATAGTTACCGGAGGAAACAACGCCGGAGATTTCTTGAGGCTTATCGGTAACGGCCAGGAATTTGGCCTCCGGCACATCAACTACACCTACCAGAGGGGGGAAGGCGGAATTGCCGAGGCTTTGAGGCTGGCTGAACACTTTGTTGACGGCTCAAAAGTAGTGGTTATCCTGGGAGACAACTTAATCGGATGCTCCATAAAAAAATACGTGGAAAAATTCTTAAAGCAGGAAAAAGGAGCCAGGGTCCTACTTAAGGCAGTGAAAGACCCTGAAAGATTCGGGGTTGCTGAAATCAAGGACGGAAAGATTTTATCCATAGAGGAAAAACCCAAAAAACCAAAATCCAAATACGCGGTTACCGGTATCTATATGTATGATTACCGGGTATTTGATATCGCTAAAACCCTGAAACCCTCACAGCGCGGCGAACTCGAAATCACCGACGTAAATAATTTTTATCTCAAGCGCGAAGAGCTCTATTACGATACCTTAAGCGGCTGGTGGACCGACTGCGGCCTGCCGGAGACCCTGTATCGGGCGGCCACGCTGGCGCGCAGAAAAGCCTTGAGCGAGAAATGAAACTCCTAATCACCGGCGGCTGTGGATTTATCGGTTCTAATTTCATCCGGCATATGTTAACTAAATATCCGGATTACAAAATAATCAATCTGGATAAACTCACCTATGCCGGAAACCCGGAAAACCTAAGAGATGTCGAGAAAAACAAAAACTATGCCTTCGTAAAAGGAGATATTTGCGATACTAAATTAGTTGAGAAGATACTCACCCGCTGCGACCGCTTGATAAATTTTGCCGCTGCCACCCATGTTGACCGCTCAATCAAAGACGCCTCAGACTTTATCCGCGCTAATATCCAGGGAACCTATTCCCTGCTTGAGGCCGCCAGGCACAAAAAGCTAAAGCTGTTCCTGCAGATTTCCACCGACGAGGTTTACGGCAGTATCCCTAAGGGTAAATCCCGGGAAAAAGACCCGCTTGAGCCAAACAGCCCTTACTCAGCCAGCAAGGCCTCAGCCGACCATTTAGTCAGGTCTTATCATATCACCTATAAACTTCCGGCTATAATCACCCGCTCTTCTAATAATTTCGGACCTTATCAATATCCGGAAAAGGCCATTCCTTTATTTGTAACCAACCTGCTGGAAGGGAAGAAGATTCCCCTTTACGGAGATGGGTTAAATTGCCGGGATTGGATCTTTGTCTTGGATAATTGCCGGGCGATTGACACGGTTATGCATAAGGGAAAAACAGGAGAAATTTACAATATCGGGACCGGAAGCGAAATTCCCAATATCCTTCTGGTAAAGAAAATCCTTTCCCTCACCCGAAAACCGGACAGCTTCATTGAATATGTTCCGGACCGGCCCGGACACGACCGCAGGTACGCCCTTAATTGCGCTAAATTAAGAAGCTTGGGCTGGCAAAAGGAATTTAAATTAGAGCCGGCGCTAAAAATAACTATAGACTGGTATAAGAATAATCAAGGCTGGTGGAAAAAGCTAAAAAAATAATCCTGCTCTTGGGCGCCAGGGGAATGCTGGGTGCGGCCTTAGCCGAAAGATTAAGCCGGGAATACAAAGTCATCGCCCTGGGGCATATTGAGTGCGATATTACCGATTCTAAGCGGGTGGCGGAGATATTTAACCGTTACCGGCCCTGGCTGGCGCTTAATGCCGCGGCTATGACTAATGTTGACGCCTGCCAGGAGAATCCTGAAAAAGCCCGCGCGGTAAACGCTAAGGGGCCTTATAATATCGCCAAAGCCGCCGGAAAACATAACGCGATAGTAATTCAGATTAGCACGGATTATGTCTTCAGCGGAAGGAAAAACAAACCCTACCAAGAAAATGACTATGCCTCTCCGGTCAATATATACGGAGAAACTAAGTTGGAAGGAGAAAGGCTGCTCCGGAAAACGGTTAAGAAACACATTATCATCCGGACTTCCTGGCTTTTCGGAAAAGGAAAAGATAATTTCATCAGCAACATCATTAAACGATCCCGAAAAGAAAAGGTTTTAAGAATTGCCTCCGATAAATATTCCTCTCCCACCTATGCCCTGGATTTAGCCCGGGCAATAGCTGAAATAATTAATTTAATTGACGGCTCCGCTGGTCAGGATAAAGTTTACGGAACCTACCATATATCTAATTCCGGATACTGCTCCTGGTATGAGTATGCCCAGGTAATATTAAAATCCGCGAAGATAACCCGGATAAAATTAGAGCCGATAAAAATGGGTCAAATCAATTTCAAGGCCAGGAGGCCGGTCTTTTCAGCTCTGGATACTACTAAATACCTAAGATTAACCGGAAAACTACCCAGAAAATGGCAGACGGCAGTTAAAGATTATATCGAACGCGAATATATGTAAAAGGATGTGAAAGGATGTCACTATTTGACTTGACATATTTTCTAAAAGATTGTATATTCTGACTATGGTCTCCGAAAATTTGATGACGATTGATGAATTAGCGGGATTTTTGAAGGTAAAAAAGCGCACAATTTATGAATGGCTGAAACTTAAAAAAGTTCCCGCTTCCAAAGTAATCGGACAATGGCGTTTCAGCCGGGATAAAATAGATAAGTGGTTTAAAATAGACGGATAATACATTGTTAAATTAGTTTTTCGTGGCAAAACTATCGTTTTGAACAATAGAGCAGTTGAACATTAGACCGCAATTGAGCTTTTGTTTGTCTATTGTTCTATTGTCTATTGCTCAATTGCTCTGTGCGCTGTCATATTAAGAATTAATGTCACAGCGCACTATGGAGGAAGCGAATGTATTTTAAGAAATTGGAGCTCTTGGGATTTAAATCTTTCGCCGAGAAGACCGCGCTTTATTTTGAGCCTGGGATAACCGCGGTTGTCGGGCCTAACGGCTGCGGCAAATCAAACATTTTCGACTCCATCCGCTGGGTCCTGGGGGAACAGTCGGTTAAATCCATGCGCGGCTCAAAAATGGAGGACGTGATATTTAACGGCACGGAGACCATCCCCGCCTTGGGCTATGCCGAGGTATCTTTGACTTTTTCCAACGAAACCCGGGCCCTTCCGGTTGAATTTGATGAGGTAACCGTTACCCGCAGGCTTTACCGCTCCGGTGAAAGCGAATACCTTCTCAACAAAACCCAGGTGCGCCTTAAAGATATCCTGGAAACATTCATGGGCACCGGAATTGGCGCGGAAAGCTACTCCCTGATTGAACAAGGTAAAATTGACCTCATTCTCAGCTCCCGGCCCGAAGAACGGCGCATGGTCTTTGACGAGGCTTCAGGAATCAGCCGCTATAAATCCCAGAAAAAAGAAACCCTGCGCAAACTCGAAGACACCGAAGCGAATCTTTTGCGCCTGACCGACATTATCGCCGAAGTCAGGCGCCAGATAAATTCCTTAGAGCGCCAGGCGGCTAAAGCCAAACGCTATAAAGAAATATTTGAAAAATTAAAAGAGCTTGAGTGTAAAGTATCCAGCTTTGAGTCTGCCGGGCACGAGAAAGAACTGGATGGGCTAAACGCGTCTCTACATGAACTCATTGCCCGCGAAGCAGAACACGCCCGGCTCAGCGGAGAACAAAATAGCGAATTCACCCAAAGACAAGACGAATTGAACCGGAAAGAAGAAATCTTAGATAAGGCGCGAACCGGGTTGAATAATTTAGAAAACAACATTACCCGCGATAACCAGCAATTAGATTTTAACCGCGAGCGCGCCCAGGAACTCAATTCCCGGCTCCAGGGACTCGAGCGTCAAAAAGAAGAGCTGTCGGTTAAAGCCTCAAAAGACCAGGAAAGAATAAATAATCTCAAGTCCGGCTTAAATGCTATAACCAAGGAGCTGAATGAGAAAAAAACGCTTGGGCTTACACTTGACAACGAACTAACGGAAATTACCCGCGCCATAGATTCGCTCCAGGAAAATATCCATAAGGCCAAAAACCGCATCCTGGAATTTGCCGCTGAAGAAGCGGCTTCACACAATCAGCTGAGCGATTTTGTAAGTGAGCTTCAAGCCACCTCCGCCCGCAAAAAAAGGCTGGACATCGAAAGGCTTAAGACGAAAGAAGAGCTCTCCGGAGTGGATAACGACTTAAAGACGGCCTCATCCGCCCAGGATGAAGCCTTCAGGAAATTCAACCTCAGCAGAGAGGAGCTTGAAAGCTTAAAAACCATATATGAAAATAACCTGCGCGACAAGGATGAGCTGATTTCATCACTGCAAAGCCTGGAAATAGACAAACTTACCCTGGAGTCACAAAAAGAATTTTTGGAAACCTTAAAACTTAAATACGAAAACATCTCCGAATCCGCCAATGCCACGGTCCTGCTTGATTCTTTCGCTTCGGAAAATATTGGCGGCATCATCATTAAAATAAACGCGATAGAAGCCGCCGCGGAAGGTGATCTCGCGGCTATGGCTTCGGCTAAATTTAAAGCCCGGGGAACGGCTAAGCCCATTTCCTTAGACCCCAGGCTACTTGAAGAAAAATTAGAAAAGTTTAAAATTCAAATAGCCGAAACCAATAATAACCTCGGACAAAAGAATAAAAGCATAGATGAGCTCGCGGTGAGGACATCCTCCCTGGAAAAAGACTTAAGGGGAAATGAGATAGAACATAATAACCGCAAAAACTATGCCGAAAATATCCAGAGACACTTTCTTAAACTCAAGGAAGAAGCTGAGCTGATCTCTATTGAATTAAATGAATCCGGGCAGGAATTAGATAAATTAAGCTTTAAGGAAAAAAACCTAAAAGAAAACTTACGCAAGATACAGGAAGAATCCGAAAATAACCAGAAAATAATAGATCAGGGACAAGAGGAAGCCGCGGCTAAGAATATCCAAAGAGAAGAGATAGCGGTTTCCTCCGCTAAACTAAAAGCGGAAATCCAGGCCGGTGAGGAAAAAGTTTTAAAGGCCGATGAAACCTGCAGGATATTTGAAGAAGAATATCAGAAAGACCGATCTTCTTACGAAGACATCCTCAGCCAGGAATCAAGCGTAAGCGCGCGCCTCAAGGAGCTGGAGGAAACCAGCGCGGATTTAACCCTGAATATTGAGGCGGACAAGAAACAGCAAGCCGTCTTAGAGAATGAAATTAAGTCAAGCGCCTCCGGGCTTGAGGAAGAAAAACGCCGGCTCAAATCACTTGAAACAGACATTAGAAACAATAAGGAAAACCTGGATGCCCTCAAAGCCGAAATCCATCAATTACAGATGCGTTCTCAGGAACTTACTTTTCTAAGGAATTCTCTTTTCGAAAGGATATCCCAGGTCTATAAAATCAATCCTGACGAACTTAAAAACTATTACCATCCAGAAACAAATCGCGAAGAGTTATCCCCGGAAATAGAACTGCTCAAACAGAAGATAAATTCCTACGGCCAGGTAAACCTGGTAGCAATTGAAGAATTTGAAGAATTAAAACAGAGATTCGATTTTCTAAGCAATCAGCAGGCGGACCTGATTAAAGCCAAAGAGTCCCTGCATGAGGCCATACTCAAAATCAACCGCGTCACCAAAAAGATGTTTATGGAAACTTTTGAAAAGCTGGCCGTGGAATTCAAGAAGTATTTCCGCCTGCTCTTTGGGGGAGGAGACGCCCAATTGTTCCTGCTGGATGAACAGGACATCCTGGAAAGCGGGATAGAGATTGTCTGCCGCCCGCCGGGAAAGAAACTCCAGAACGTCCTGCTTCTTTCAGGCGGAGAGAAATCAATGTCGGCAATAGCCCTTTTATTCGCTATTTTCAAGGTAAAGCCATCGCCGTTTTGTGTCTTGGACGAAATAGACGCGGCCCTGGATGAGGCGAATGTGGACCGCTTTGCCCGGACCTTGGTGGAATTTACCGCTCAATCGCAATTTATCGTGATTACTCACAATAAAAAGACTATTGCCAATGCCAATATTATGTATGGAATTACAATGGAAAAGGCGGGAATATCGAAGATTGTTTCGGTAAAATTAGCGGATAATGTTAATAATAAAAGACCAGAGCAAGCCGCCGCGCCGGCGGAGCTTCCGGCAGAGGAACGGGAGGTTTTAGACCTTTCCTTGAAATAAAAAAGTACTTAGTTTATGATTGATAGCATATAGTTTATGGCTTTACAATAACAGCTATAAACTATACACCATCAACTATACACTATTCTTTAGAGACTATTTAGATTTTAGGATTATTTCCCTGTCCCCGTCCGACAACACCACAGAGCTATCCTCAATCCTCTCCACCTTAGCCCCCTCAATAGTATCACCGGCCCTGATTATCTGATCATTGATTAAAGCGATATTTCCCTCCGGGGAGATTACTATGCCGTTTACCACGAAATCCGGCTGACGCCTTTGGGGTTTTTTCTCTTCTCCGGGAACATCCTGAGAAAAAAAAGCAGGAGGAGAGGGGATTTGATCTTTCTCTGATTGAAGCGGAGAAAGACCACTCTGGGATAGGCTATTTTCGGGCTTATCAGTAAAAGAAAGCGCCAGGCTGATAGGTTCCTTACTTTCGGGCTGGCGGACAATAGGAGACTCGCTTATTTTTTGAGATTTTCCCAAGCGCGAGCTTACTGAAATAAAGAAAACAAGGCCCAGGCCGATAACAATGCCCAAAGCCGGCACGTAAGGAAATTTTACGGTTTTCTTGAGGCCTTGTTTTTGTATAATGTTGGGGATAATGCCGGCAGGCGGCATACTTTTAGAGCTATTTTGGGTCTTTTTTAAGGCTTCGTAGATAATACTCATCTTTGATTAGCGAGCACAGCCGAACCACCTGTGGTGAGCGCAGTCGAACCATCAAACCGTATGTCCTTAATACACTCCCGGATAATATCTTCACCGATAATGTTTTTCTCTTTGATGAATCCTAAAAGTAACGCCCGGTCGCAAATCAAATTAATTAAACGGGGAACCCGCTGGGAGAATTGACATATTTCCTTAACCGCTTCATCAGTAAACCCGATTGTCTTAGGATTATTTCCGCAGGCTATGCCCAGGCGATGGTTGATATAATCTCCCAGCTCAAACTCATCCAACGGCTCGATATGATAATCCACCATAACTCTTTGTTTTAACTGACGCAGTTGGAAAAGGTTAAGTTTATCTCTTAATTCCGGCTGGCCCACCAATATAATCTGCAGAAGCTTTTCTTTATCCGTCTCCAGATTTGACAAAAGCCGGACCTGTTCCAATTGCCTACAGCTTAAGTTCTGGGCTTCATCAATGATAATTACCGCGTTATTGCCTAAGGCGGACTCCTCAAGCAAGAATTTGTTTAACTCATTCACAAAGCTCAAGCGCGACCTCTTGTGGACCTTGATTCCGAAATCCTGAACTATAAATTCAAGCAGTTGAACCTCGGAAAAATAGGGATTAAGCACCAGGGCCGTCTTGACGGATTTATCCAGCTGGCTAAGCAGACTGCGGCACATCGTGGTCTTACCGATGCCTATTTCGCCGGTAACCATGATTATGCCTTTACGCTCCTGTATCCCATAGGACATACAGGCAATAGCCTCTTTATGCCTGCGGCTGAAGAAGAAAAAGGAAGGGTCGCAGGTTACGTTAAAAGGCTTCTCGGATAATCCAAAATATTCCAAATACATATTTTTATTATAACAGGAAAAAAGAATTTGACAAGAGACAAGAAATATGTTATCCTTTTTATGTAGAATTATAATCAAAGCGGGAAAAAACCTAATCCCTAAGGATGTATAGCCACGGCTCCTTAAAATCCCTTATCGTGTTTGATAAAGGATAGATTTTAGCGGGATCTGAAAGCGGAAATCCGGTAAAAAGAGGAGAATGTGGCTATGTATTATAGCGCGGCGCCTTACGACGATAGAAGAAGGGCCCAGCGGTTAAAGGCAAAATTGACCGCGCACTGCGAGCTAAGGGCGGAAAAAAAATACTCCAATGTCTTAACCCAGGATATATCTGAGGGCGGAATAAGGATGCTCTCAGACGGATTTATTCCCCGCCTGTCTAAGATTGCCGTGCAGGTAAATCTCTCCCCCCGTAAACTCATAGAGCTCAACGGAGAAATCAAGTGGTCTCAACGGGTTGCCTATTCAAATTACTACCAAACGGGGTTGGAATTCAAAGATGTCAGCCCGGATATTAAGCGCAGTATATCCGAGTATATCGCAACACGCAATTAGTGTTTCGCCAAATCTTAGTTTTAAAACCCATCTTTTTGTTTACCCCGACTATAAAAACTTCATGAAATAATGTATTTTTGTTCGTAAGCACAGAAAGGAATAATAGTTAAATGGCTGAAGAAAAAAAAGATAAAAAGGAAAAGTTTGGAAATTGCGGAGGATGTAATAAGCCAATAAAAAAAATAAGACGTTACTACCGCGAAGGAAAATATTTTTGCGCCAAAAAATGCCACAAAACCTATCTTGATAAATCCAAACCGTCAAAAGATGCTCCCCAATAATAACCCGGCGGATGGCTCTGAGAGACGAAGACATCCCCGAATCTTCAAAAAACTTCCCCTCAAGCTTAAAATTAATTCATTTGATTTAGCCACTGAAACGCTGAATATAAGCTCATCCGGCGTCTACTGCCAGATAGATAAATACCTAGAACCAATGACTAAGGTAAGCATGGTCCTAATCCTTCCCCTGAAACTTAAAAACAATACCGCGGTAACCAAAAAAGTAACCTGTAAAGGAGTAGTGGTAAGAACAGAGAAAAACTCCGCGGGGGATAAATTTAATATAGCCATACTCTTTAGCGATGTGCCTGAGGCTGACGCGGAAAATATAAACCGCTACATCGAAACCCACCTCCAACCAAATCCTATCCATAACTCCGGAGGAATCCGGCGCTATTCCCTTGGGGCAAATTAGCGCGCTTCGCCCCTCAAAGCTGATTATCGGATTAATCTACCGCGATATCTTAATAAAAGATAAGGCCGTTTCTATATTTAAAAAACGCTTCGGGAAAATAGATTTTCAAGGCCCTGAACTAGATTTTAATTATACCGATTACTATTTTCCGGAATTAGGCGCGCCGCTAAAACGCGCGTTTATCAGTTTTGACCAATTGAGACAAGAGGACGAATTAGCCGAAATAAAATTACACACCAATAAACTGGAAGAAAGGCTTTCGGTGAAAGGAAAACGCCGGATAAATATTGACCCCGGATTTCTCTCTGGCGGGAAACTAATATTAGCCACCACCAAAGACCAATGCCACCGCGTGTATCTGGGTAAAGGTATATTTGCTGAGGTAACCCTATTTTATAAACAGAAAACCTTTAATCCCTGGCCCTGGACCTACCCGGATTATCAAAGCCGGGAATATCTGGAAATTTTTAATTCCATCCGCGCGATATACCAAAAACAAATAAAAGATGCCCCCCAGTTATCTAAAGGCCCATCAAGAAGGTTCACTGCGGAAAAAGGCCGAAAGCCTTTATAGCCGTTTAGGCTCCTGCGACATCTGCCCCAGGCTTTGTAAGGCAGACCGTTTAAATAACCGGCTCGGCTTCTGCAAAACCGGAAAAAAGGCGAAAGTTTACAGCTATTTTGCCCACCACGGCGAGGAACCAGCCATCTCCGGAACCAAAGGCTCCGGAACCATTTTTTTTACTAACTGTAACCTAAGGTGCGTCTACTGCCAGAATTATGAATTCAGCCAATCAGATAAAGGCAGGGAGGCCGGGGAGGAGGAACTTGCCTCCTTTATGCTGGAATTACAGCAAGAAGGCTGCCATAACATCAACTTTGTTACTCCTACCCATAACATCCCCCAGATATTAAAGGCCCTGGTCTTAGCCGTGGAAAAAGGCCTAAAAATACCCCTAGTGTATAACTCCAGCGGCTATGATTCAGTAGAAACCTTGAGGCTCTTAGAGGGCATTTTTGACATCTACCTGCCGGATGCCCGCTATGCCGACAACCAAACCGCCCTTAAGCTCTCCCAGGCCAAAGATTATTGGGAAATAAACCAGCAAGCGCTTAAGGAAATGCGGCGCCAGGTCGGAGTTGCCCAGTTTAATCCCGATGAAATCATCGAAAAAGGCCTGATAATCCGACATCTGGTTCTGCCCAATAAGCTTTCCGGAACCGGTGAAATTATGGCCTTTATTGCCCGGGAATTAGGCCCAGATACCTATATCAGCCTAATGAGCCAATACTTTCCCTGCCACAAGGCCAAGGATTACCCGGAATTAACCCGGCGGCTTACCTTAGACGAATATCAGGAAGCTATGGATATTATGCATTCTTATGGCCTACATAACGGCTGGGTCCAGGACGAGCAAGGATTAGATAGGTTCGCGGGCGTAAACATTAAAACTAATCTTTAACTCTATGAAACTATTGTAGCGGTGGCATTTATGCCACCAATTAGAGGCATTTATGCCGCTAATAACCGGTTATAAACGCAAATGGCATCTAATAACCATATTGAAATAAACGCGGAGTTTAAAAAAGCTCTGGAGGCAATGGAGCATACCTCTAAGAACGTTTTTGTTACCGGAAAAGCCGGCACCGGCAAATCCACGCTCTTGGATTATTTCCGGAGCCATACGGATAAGAAAGTGGTTGTCCTGGCTCCTACCGGAGTGGCCGCCCTTAACGTAAAGGGGGAAACTATACACTCCTTTTTCCGCTTTAAGCCGGACATTACCCTGCAAAAAATCAAGAAGCTTAGCGGCAAAAGGGGGCGCATCTTTAAGGAAATAGACTCCGTTATCATTGATGAGGTATCAATGGTCAGGGCGGATCTGCTTGATTGCGTGGATAAATTCCTGAGGCTTAATGCCGGGGATTCCCGCCAGCCCTTTGGCGGCATCCAGATGATATTTATCGGCGACCTCTACCAACTGCCTCCGGTAGTAACCTCAAGAGAAAAAGATATCTTTCGCTCCCACTACCAAAGCCAGTATTTTTTTGACGCGGCGGTATTCCAGGAATTCCCTATGGAGTTTATTGAGCTGGAAAAAATCTACCGCCAGAAAGATGAAAAATTTATCAGACTTCTTAACGCCATTCGCAACAATTCCGTCACTGATGAAGATTTAACGTTGTTAAACAGGCGGGTAGGCGCGGATGTCGCGGCAGGCGTAAATTCCGGCTATACAGTACACCTGGGCACTACCAATAAAACTGCCGCCGAGATTAACGCGGAGCATCTCAACAGGCTTAAAACCAAGATACACACCTATAGCGCGAAAATAGAGGGAGACTTTAAGGAATATTCTTATCCCACGGATTCCGCGTTACGCCTGGCTGTTGGCGCGCAGGTGATGCTGCTTAACAATGATACCACGGGAAGGTGGGTTAACGGTTCTCTGGGTGAGATTACCCAGATAAAATTTAACCGGGAGATAAACGCGGAATCGGTCTCTGTCAGGTTAGCTGAAGGGAATATTGAGGAAATCTTACCCTTTAGCTGGGAGATATTTCATTTCAGCTTTGATGAAAAAACCTCAATGATTGAGGCCGAAACCGTAGGTTCCTTTACCCAGTATCCCTTAAAACTTGCCTGGGCGATTACCATCCATAAAAGCCAGGGCAAGACTTTTGACCGGGTGATTATTGATATGGGCCGAGGCGCCTTTGCCCACGGCCAGACCTATGTGGCATTAAGCCGTTGCCGGTCATTTGAAGGAATATCGCTTGTCCGGCCCTTAAGAAAATCCGACATCCTTATGGACAGGCGCGTAGTTCGGTTTGTTACCTGCCACCAGTATGCCCTTTCCGAACGGGATATGCCTTTTGAGGATAAGCTAAGTATGATTAAAGAGGCAATAACCCATAAACTCTGCCTTCAGATAACCTATCTTAAGGCAAGCGATGAAAAAACCCGCCGTCAGATTAAGCCGCGGCGCGTAGGAACTATGTCCTATCTTGACAAGGAGTTTACGGGATTAGAGGCATTTTGCCTCCAGCGTAAAGAAGACCGGGTTTTCCGGGTGGACAGGATATTAGAGATGAAAATTGCCAAGGAGTAACCCAATCCCAATAATACGTCAGGTAGCGGCGGCATTTATGCCGCTAATAAAAAATAAAGATTACCATTGACAAAATGTAAGAATTATAGTATATTTCTTACATTAGTCAAAAAGTAAGGAGGGGTATGCTATGATTGCTTCAACAATCACTTCTAAGGGCCAGATAACTATCCCTAAAGAAATACGGGATAAATTCCATCTGAAGACCCACGACAGGCTGCTTTTTAAGCCGGAGGGAAACAGAATAATTATAAAGCCGGTGGCAGGAACAATCCTGGACATCAAAGGCACATTTCCGGTAAAAGCAAAAATCAGCTTTGAAAAACTAAGAGTAAAAATGGAAAAAGAAATAGCCGGGAAAACAATAAAAGAAATGTCCTGATGAAATTCCTGGATACCAATATAATATTAAGATATCTAACCAGCGACATCCCTTCTGAAGCATTAAAATGCCATCGCCTTTTTAAAAATGTAACAGAAGGCAAAGAGATACTTTTTACAAATATATTAGTACTCGCTGAGGCCATCTGGGTATTATCCTCAGAATACAAATTTGCCAGAGTTAAGGTAATTGAAGGCATTCAGAAGATAATAAATACTCCTCATATCCATATTGACGATGGAAAAATTATTCTTTCTGCCTTAGATATATTTGAGACACATAACATAGATTTCATTGATGCCTACAATGCCGCGATTATGCTCCATAAAGGCATTAATTCCATTTATTCTTACGATAAGCATTTTGACCGTATCAAGGAAATCAAACGGTTGAAACCGTAAGGATGCAAGCGAATGGCAGAGCTATTGTAGCGGCGGCATTTATGCCGCCAATAAAGAAATTGCTTGCCTATGATTGATTTTTATGGTAAAAAATGATTTAATAAAGATGACGAATACGGTGCTATGTTAGAAGGACTAAATCTGGCACATAAAAAATAATGAAAACCTTCGCCGATAGAATTTTGCCGGCGGAGGTTTTTTGTTTTATACGCGGATTTTAGTTGTTGCATAAGAGGGTATTAATTATGGAAAAGTCCCAAAAGAAAAAAGTACGGAATGCGGCATTATGCGATTTTTCCTGTAAAATCCCCACTGCATATCACTCATGGTTGCCATATTGCTGCAAACTCGGGAAAGAACTTAAAAAAGAACTTGACTTTGTTCCACAAATGAGATACAATTTACTTAGTGAATTATTAATCTGTTAACAAGCGGGAGGACAAATATATGGCTAAAACAGCAATGATAAGAGCAAGGACAGAGCCTCATTTAAAAAATAAAGTAGAAAAGATTTTCCATATTTTGGGACTATCTTCAAGCGAGGCTATTAATTTGTTTTTTAGGCAAGTAAGTTTACGGGAAGGATTGCCTTTCGAGGTAAAAATTCCTAATGAGGTGACTTTGAAGGCTATAAAAGATGCTGGGAAACGCCGCGGGCTAACTAAGTGTAAAAATACAAATGATATGTTTGAAAGGCTGGAAATTTAAATATAATGCTTACACCTGTTTATACCAAACAGTTTAATAAAGACGTCAAGCGCGGCAAAAAGCGAGGTAAATATTTAAAGAGGTTAAAGGAAATAGTATGTCTTTTAATAGAAGAGAAGAGCCTCCCCGCTAAGAATAAAGACCATAAACTTGGAGGAAGTTTTAACGAATGTAGAGAATGTCACCTAGAGCCGGATTGGTTATTAATTTACAAAATAGAAGCCGAGGATATATTTTTCGTAAGGACCGGCACGCATTCTGATTTATTTAAATAGTTTCCACTTTCCCGACAGAGTCGGGAAAAAGCCCGGAAACACAACTAGGTCCAGGACGAGCAAGGATTGGACAGGTTTGCCGGAACGAATATAAAAACCAACATCATTAAAATCATTAAAATTAAATAACAGCTCACAGTAAAAGGCTTGACAAGTATGCATGTTTAATGCATACTAATGCATATATATTGTATGAAAGGAAACCCTATATGAGAACAACGTTAAATATAGAAGATGAGCTGATTAGGAAAGTGTCTAAATTTACCGGTATAAAAGAGAAGACTACTTTAGTTAGATTAGGGTTAGAAGCTCTCATCTCTCGGGAAAGCAGTAAGAGACTATCCAGACTGGGAGGGACGGAAAAAAAAATGCGTATTATACCACGCAGGAGACTCAATTAATGATTCTTGTTGATACGTCTATATGGGTTTCCTATTTGCGCGCTGGTAATTCTAAACTTAAGCAGCTGCTGAATGATGGAGAGGTAGCTTGTCATCCATTCGTTATTGGAGAGCTTGCCTGCGGAAATATTAAAAACAGGGCTGAAATATTATCTCTGCTGAACGCGCTCCCTAAAGTTAATTTATTAGATAATGAGGAAGTTTTGTTATTCATTGAAAGAAATAATTTAATAGGTAAGGGACTTGGTTTGATTGATATTCATCTTCTGGCCTCCGCGATATTAAGTGAAGCCGTATTATGGACATTAGATATTAAATTAAAACATGAAGCTCATATATCAGGCCTGGCTTACGAATATTAACATATGAGAGGAGAGTCGTATCCCGCCGATTACATCTTCCCATTTTAAACCGTAGTGGATAACGTCTTAAACCTGTTTATGCGATAAATAGAGCTGTTGCAGAGTTATTGTAGCGGCGGCATTTATGCCGCTAATAAAAAAATAGCTTACCTAAGGTTAATTTTTGTGGTATATAATGAGTTCATAAAGACGACCAATATAGTGCTATGTTAGGAGGGGCAAATCTGGCACTCTAAAATAATCAAAACCTTCGTTGGCGATATTTGCCGGCGAAGGTTTTTTTGGTTTATGAGAGAGTAAAAACAAAGTGTTATAAGGAAAAAAATGAGAGAAGCATTTCCTGTTGAGTTGATTCAGCATAAGATTTTTATGGTTCGCGGGCATAAAGTTATGCTTAGCCCGCATCTGGCGAAATTGTATGGCGTTGAAGTCCGGGCGCTGATTCAAGCTGTTAAACGGAATAAGGATCGGTTTCCGAATGATTTTATGTTTCACTTAAACGATGCGGAGTTCAAAAACTTGAAGTCACAAATTGTGACTTCAAGTTGGGGAGGTGTCCGGCGAGCAAATCCCTATGCTTTTACCGAACAGGGGGTTGCTATGCTTTCCAGCGTTCTTAAAAGCAAGCGGGCCGTCCGGGTCAACATCCAAATTATAAGGGCATTTGTTCTGCTGCGGAAGATGGTCGTTACGCATAAGGAACTTGCTTTAAAACTGGCGGAACTGGAACGCAAGGTGTCGAAACATGAGGGGGATATCCGTATGATATTTGAGGCCATTAAACAATTAATGGCGCCCCCTCTTGACCTGCCAAAGCGTAAGATAGGATTTCATGCGAATTAGCATAATTGGCTCAGTTTCTTATTTTATAATTAAAAACCGTTAGATTTTGACAGTTGCCGCGTTTATTGCTATAGAAAGAGATAATGCTGGCACATGGGAATAAAAAATGACCGCTCAAAAATTTTACGCGCATAGTTTAGAAAATAAACCACAAAGCGAGTGGCAAATGCTGGATGTACATCTTACGGAAGTCGCTAATCTTGCTGCGAAGTTTGCCAAAAAGCGATACGGCCAAATGAGAAATTGTTTGCGGAATTAGCAAGGCTTGCCGGATTGTTGCACGGGACACAGAAGGCCCCGCGAAAAGAAATAGAGCTTGCTCAGGAAAGAAGAAAAGATTTTTTAACGAAAAATAGGTAAGGAGGCTAAAAACCAATGAGAAAAACTGATGATTATATTAAGGAGAAAATAAAAAGAAACCCGGATTTTAAAGCTCGCTACGATTTACTCATGGAGAAAGCAGCGGTGGCGAAGAAAATTATTGAATACCGTATCCAGCATAAATTATCCCAGGAGCAGCTCGCCAAAAAACTCAGTGTAACTCAACAGTACATTTCCAAAATTGAAGAGGGTGAGTTTTCCAATCTGGATGCCATAGAGAATATCCTTGAGCCTATCGGATACAGGTTGAAGTTAGCAGTAGTCCCTGCATAAGCGTGTTTGTTTTCTCTTACTGAAGGGATTTTTCGCATTATCCAATCCATTCATTTTCTAACCGTATCCGTCAGCCCGGGCTTAGAGGTTAAAAAGTGTTGCTATTTTAGCCATTTTTACTCTAAAAAATCGACAATTGTTGACGGAGCCTATATTTTTAGTGCCTATATGATTTGCTCGTTTCTTCAAGCGGTTCAATAAACGAAGTAAATAGTTATCGTGAGCTCGTCAATAAATCGTCTTTTTTTAGGTTTTTTAGCAACACTTTTTAACCTTTATGCCCATTGCGGGTAGCGCCCCGCGAAGCGAAGCAACGAAGCAATCCCCGTCGAAGATTGCTTCGGGGCCCGCAATAACAGAAAAAGGCTTTTTTCAACTGTCTCAAATTGCAAAATTCTGAAAGGTTTTTGTTGAATTAAACCTTAGAATAAGATAAAATTTAGATATCAACTCAACATCATCTTACTTTCGCCATTGACGATTTCCTTACTTTATGGTATATTTGTTATAGGAGGTGAACAAGAATGACAATTACGATGACAGCGAAGAATCAAATAACTATACCTAAGAAGATCACAAATGTTTTGGGTTTAGGAAAAGGCTCTATGTTTGAGGTGGAGTTTTCTAAAAAGAGGATTGAGCTTATTCCTCTGGAGACAAAGGAGAGGCATTTCACCGATGAGGAATACGCAAAATTAGATACCCTTTCATCAAGGGAAAAGGGAAGAGAAAAGCGCGCGACAAAGAGGTTCATCGCTAACCTAAAAAAAGGAGAAATCTAATCAATGCCTTTGCGCCTTTATTACAGGCCTTCTTTTAAAAGAAGCCTTAAGCGTCTTGGTCATGAGCAAAGGAAAATAGCAGGACTGATACTTGAATCTTTAGCTGGTTATTACTCTAACGGATGCAATCTACAAGAAGCACAAAAGATAGCCCCGCGATTTTTTTATAAACAGTTAAGGAAGCCCTATTATGAAGCCGGCGTCGAAGGAAATATCCGTGTAGTTATAAGCCGAGAAGGCGAGAATTGCATTGCGGTATTAGCCGGCAACCATGACCAGATAAAACAATTTCTGGATAGCGTGTAGAATTTTACAGCCGCCAAAAAAACCCTCGTAGAGCCGCGATTTTATAGCATAAGATGCTGTAGACAATTGAGACAGTGCTATGTTAGAAGGACCAAATCTGGCACATAAAAAATAATTAAAACCTTCGCCGGCATAATTTTGCTGGCGGAGGTTTTTTGTTTTATAGCCAAAATCGGTCGTAATGAACTTAGTCTCGTTAGTGAAAATACAGTGACTTAAGTTAGTGTTTTTATTAATATAGTAGGAAATTAAATATTTGACATACTATATTGAATATGGTATACTTTTCGTTGAAAGGGGGAGATGGCAATGACTACCGCAACTGTAACTTCCAAGGGACAGATCGTTATACCTTCCAGAATACGCCGCAGGCTCAATATCAAAAGAGGAACGAAGTTGTATATTGAGGAAAAAGGAGACGAACTTATTCTTAAAGCAGTTACACCGGCTTATTTTGAAAAAATTGCCGGTGTTTTGCCCACAAAAGGAAAGCTATCAAAAGCGCTTATTGAGGAGCGAGAGAAAGATAAAAAAATAGAGGGCTAACGAATGATAAGGGTTTTAGACGCGCACGGCCTATTGGTTTTCTTAGAAAAAGAGGCTGGGCATGGAAAAGTTGAACAATTTTTTGTCGCGGCGGTAGAAAAAGATGAGCATTTATTAATGGCATCGGTAAATTTCGGGGAAGTCTACTATATTGTTTTACGTGAGTGCGGACAAGACAAAGCCCATGAAATAGAGAAAATAATCAGGACTTTGCCTATCGAGATAATTGATGTGGATATACAGCTTGCCAAAGAAGCCGCCCGGTTTAAAGCCAATCACAAAATGTCATATGCTGACTGTTTTGCCGCGGCCTTAGCAAAGCTTCATAAAGGGGAAATTATAACGGGAGATAAAGAGTTTAAAACCGTAGAAAACGAGATTAAAATTGCCTGGCTTCCTTATTTATAGTTCAGACAAACCCTTCCAATGCTCCTGCCAAATGAAGAATTTCCAAATTTCCCACAAAATAACAAGAAAAAGATATAAACCAGGCAGAGCCTAAATATCCTGCATAGGAATCATAGGAATAAACACCAAAAGTAAGCTTTCCTCGATTGCGTAGTTAACATAAGATATATTAGAGGAAGTAGTGCGACAGACAGACGGAAAGAATTACCCTGTTTATAAAGAGTCTTTGAGCTCTTTTTGAGCCAAATATTTATTAATCTGGACTAATTGCGCCTTATTTGGCTTGGTGCTTTCTTTCAGCCATCTCTGAATTGTCCGGGGGCTAACTACTAAGAAATTAGCCAAGTCTTTAGTTTCATAACTACCGCTATAAAAATGAAATTTATGTAAATTATACCATTCCTGTAGCTCTTTATCCATCCAAACCGCCGCCTATTTTAATCCCTTCTAAAAACCGCCTGTATTTACGGTCCAAATATAGCCTATTTTTAGCGTTTTTGTATAAAATATTGAACAACTTCAGACTATTTTTATGGCCATATCTAATCCCATAATATATCCCATTCTTGGTTTTTTGCTGTGATATTCTTCTTTTAGGCATCCCGAGATTAATTAGGTTATCTTCTAATTTTTCAATAAAATGTTTTGAACCGCTATAAAAAGCGCTCCTTATGGGGCAATTTTTGCTCCTTTTATCAAGAAAAATGCTCCCATCGCCATCAAAGACGCCCCTTATAAAATCTGACAAATGTTCATCAGGTACATTGGGAAAAGTAACAATAAGGCTTTTTTTAGGGACTACTCCTAGACTTTCTAAATCCTTTACCATATTTTCTCTTGCAAAATGAAAAATATATAACTTTTCCTGATACTTGGACGGCTCAATTTTATGGGTCGATCCCATGACTTTCTTAACTTTTTCAAGTATCTCTTGATCGTTCATACAAAGCAATACTGTGCCGTTATTGGAAATGCATCCATCAGTTATGAGCAGGCCTAATACATATGCCATCTCTGGCGACCAACTACGGAAAAAGTTTTCGTTTATATCAAAGAACTGTTGCGGCACTTTGCCTTGTTTCTGAGCTTCGATCCTAGCGTCAGACTTCGAACGTTGCGCAATACCATATTTCTTGAGTTTTTTAAAGACCGCTGTTCGCGAGACTATATATAATTTAGCAATGTCTCCGAGAGATTTTTTATCATTTATATACAAGCTAATTAATTTATCTTTGGTTAAATTATATAATTTTCCCATTTTCCTGGTAAGTGCCCGGCTAAAGGTTTATTGCTATTCTCTTTATTATCTATTAGGCTCTCTACGGTTTTATTTGTTTCACTTTACGCTTTAAACATAAACATGCAGGTTATTATGAGATTATATTCATATTTTAATACAAAATAGCCAACCGTCAAGAGAATCTCTGTTGGATTGGATGCAGACTGGGAATGCAAAATAGTAAATATACCCCGAAATTTTACTTTGTCAAGGCTTAGTAAAATAAAATCTTGTCTAAAGTGGTAAGTTGGCATATAATATGCTACAGGCACTACTTTTTAAAACAGTAACTATACAGGCATAGGAGTATACGGTGATGAAGGTGCGATTATCGCAAAAATTAGCTCAGAAAATGGCTTTGACGCCTCAGATGAGGCAGTCTATACATATCCTGCAGTTGCCTTTATTTGAACTAAAGACCTATCTGGAACAGCAAATAGAAGAAAATCCGGCCATAGAAGACCTACCGCAGGAATCAGAGCTTAAGGAGCGCGCGCAAGACCTGGAAATTGAACGATTGACAGAATTGATTGACCAGGACCGAAGAGATTTTGAGGACGGCTTTGACACGGGGTATAGCCAGCAGGAACTAAAAAAAAGACAAGGCTATCAAGAAAGCTTGATTATTAAACAACAGACCCTCCACGAGCATCTCCTCAGGCAGTTAAGGCTGCAACCGCTTAGTAAAACGGATTATAAAATAGGCGAGCTTATCATCGGCGAGATAGATGAAAATGGCTATTTCCAGGGCAGTTTAGAAATAATAACGGAAAATTTAAAAGTCAGCCCCCAAAACACTCAAAGCGTGCTTTCCCTGATTCAGACCTTTGAGCCTCCTGGAGCGGGATCGAGGAATTTAAAGGAGTGTCTGCTCATTCAGCTTAACTTCAAAGGAAGGCGTAATTCTTTAGCCTATAAGGTTGTGGAAAACCACCTGGTTGATTTAGCTAAGAATAAGGTTGAATTAATTGCCCGGAAGTTGAAGGTCACTCCTGAATTAATAAAGACGGCTTTAAAGGAAATCTCCGCCCTGGATCCCAAACCAGGAAGAATTTTTCA
Organism: Candidatus Omnitrophota bacterium; assembly: GCA_030674475.1. Taxonomy (GTDB): domain Bacteria; phylum Omnitrophota; class Gorgyraeia; order Gygaellales; family UBA12090; genus UBA12090. Next base: position 16,775 of record JAUSCZ010000037.1, on the reverse strand, counting down.
CCAATCAGCAACCAGACGGATTCTGCCTGACGTAATCGTAGAAAAGAGGGATAATGACTACGAAATAACCGTTAATGGCCAAGACCTTCCTTCCCTTAAGATAAGCTCACAGTATAAGGATCTGCTCAAAAAAAAAGATACCCCCGAAGAAGTCAGAAAATATTTAAAAGAGCGATTAGGCTCCGCGATTTGGTTAGCCAGGGCGGTGAGCCAGAGACAAGAAACCATTAGCAGGGTCGCGGAATACATAGTCCAAAAACAAAGGGAATTCTTTGAACACGGATACGGCCACCTTAAGCCGCTGACCATGAAGGAAGTCGCCCAAAAAGTGGAAAGAAACGAATCTACTATCAGCCGGGTGGTCAACAGCAAGTATATCCAGACCCCTTATGGCATATTTGGATTAAGTTATTTTTTTAGCGGTTCTTTTAAGACTGACCAGGAAGGCGACATATCCACGAATACGGTAAAGACGCAGATAGCCTCGCTTATTGACAGCGAAGACGGACAGCATCCTTTAAGCGATGCTAAAGTCGTAAGTATCTTACGCGGCCAAGGCCTGCGGGTGGCCCGGCGGACAATTGCTAAATATCGGGAAGAATTAAAGATCCTTCCTTCCTATCTTAGGAAAAAATGAAAGATTACGAAACAATCTCGTTTTACGCGGCGGGAATATCCTGGAAGGAAACTACGGTTAACTTTACTAATTGGCGCAAAATCTCAACATTTTCTAAATCAAATTTATTCGAAGCATAGCGGGTCCCGATATTCATAACCCCCAGAAGCTTACCCTCTGTCTGGATTGGAGCCACGACCGCGGATTGTATCTCCGGCCGCTGAAACCGTCCCTTGATTCGTTCATCCGCGATTTTATCGTTAACCAATAAAATTTTTCCCTCCTGGGCCGCTAAACCGGCAATTCCCTCGCCTATTTTAAGGCGGGTATTTTTAATTATATCTTTCTTTATACCCCGGCTTATCTTGATGAATAGCTCGCCGGTTTCCTCGTTCAATAACATAATAGAGCCAAGTTCACCGCCAAACACACCGCAAGAAACGTCTAAAAGCGCGTTCAGCAGTTTCTCAGTGTAAAATTTATACACCATTTTGCTTAAGCTGGGCAGAGGAATGGTTTTTCCAAGTTTAAACCGGTGGTAGTCTATTTCCACAATGTAAGAAACAACATCCCACAGCAATTCAAGCACCGATTGAATCGCGGAGAAAGAAAAATCCTTGATTTCTATAAAGGCATCGGCAAATTTATCAAAATCTATGCCTAATTCCGCCGCTTTCTCACGATATTTTTCCGGCTTCTGACGTTCACCCAAAAGAACCGGGCCAACCAGGATATAAGCGATTATCTGATTCTCGGGCAGGCTGACCGGAATGGAAAAATTATATAAACCAAGATGACACTGCCTGCCATCCTTCCACATCTCATTTGTTACCAAATTAACTAAAGAAGGCGAAAAGCACTCCACGCATTTAGCCATGCCCATCGGGGAAGCGTTAATAATCTCCGCGCAGAGCCTAGTAGGCCTGCTAATGGCGGTAAGCGGGTTACCGAGTGGGTCTATAGTGCGAATAGCAGCCCCTATAACCTCGGAAAAATGCTCTTGTATTCCCTGCCATTGCTTAATATCAACAAGCTCCTCGAAGGAGTTGACCTTCTTCATTCTGATTCCTTAACCGCGGTTCTTCTTTTCAATAAACCATACTCCTTCATTTTATTATATAATGTGGTGCGATTTATACCTAATCTGGCCGCGGTATCCTTACGATTCCCTCCGGCCTGTTCTAAAGCATCCTGGATAACCTGTCTCTCCGGGCTCTTAAGCGCCTGGCGCAGTGATTTCGCCTGCGGCCTGCCTGAAACGCCTGTTAACATAGCTTCCTCAAACGGAATATCCGTTTTATGAAAAAATTCGGGCAGGTCCTGTATTCCCACAATGTTTCCTCTGGTAAGAATAACCGAACGCTCAACAATATTTTCCAGTTCCCTGACATTACCCGGCCAATTATATTGCGATAAAACCAACATTGCCTCTTTAGAGATGCCGGTTACCTTTTTATTATTCTTATTAACCTCATTATTTTTCTTTTCCAGAAAATATTCCAATAACAGCGGGATATCGTTTCTTCTTTCTCTTAAAGGCGGAATCTTGATGGAAATCACGTTTAAACGATAATACAAATCCTCCCGGAACTTTCCTTTTTTTATGGCTTCGTTTAAGTCCTGGTTAGTGGCGGCAATAACCCGCACATCAACCTTTACGGTCTTAGTATCTCCCACCCTTTCAAACTCTCCGCTCTGAAGTATGCGTAGCAGCTTAACCTGCAGATTGGGGCTGAAGGCGTCTATTTCATCCAAAAATATAGAACCTTTCTCAGCCAGTTCAAACCTCCCGATCCTGTCTTTTATGGCTCCGGTAAAAGCGCCTCTCACATGGCCAAACAATTCGGTTTCTAACAGCGTCTCAGGCAAAGCTCCGCAGCTCACTTCAACTAACGGCTTATCCCGGCGGGCAGTGTCGCTCTGATGAATAGCGTAGGCGATTAGACTCTTACCGGTTCCACTTTCTCCATGAAGTAAAATAGTGGCATTAGAGTCGGCCACCATCTCAATCAAGGCGTAAATCTTTTGCATCTGGGGGTCTTGTCCGACTATATTCTGGAAACTTTTCCTGGTGGTATCCTTAAGGGCCTCCCGTAAGCAGCGGTTTTCCTCAATTAACTGCTGTTGTTTTATTATCTTCTCAATAACTACCTTTATTTCACTGTCCACTATGGGTTTAGTGACATAATCAAACGCCCCCTCCCGCATCGCCTCTACCGCGGCTTCAATAGAGCCATATCCGGTAATTAATATCACCGGTATCTCCAGGCCCCTGGCCTTCATCTCTTTGACTAACTGCAGCCCCTCCATCCCGGGCATCTTCATATCAGAAATCACTATATCCGGCAGGAGTTTTTCTATCAATCCCAGGGCTTCCAGCCCATCCTTAGCGGTAGTAACCCGGTATCCCTCGAATTTTAAAATCTCATAAAGAGATTGCCTGGTCAACGGCTCGTCATCCGCTATAAGGATATGATTATCAACCATCGTTTTTGCCTCTGGGCGGATTCAACTCCTGCCTGTCCGGCAGGCAGGCATCAACAGGCAGTTCTATGACAAAATTTGCCCCCCTGCCTTTACCTTGTTCCAAATATATTTTGCCCTTATATCTTTGCACAATGTCGCGGCAGATAGCCAGGCCTAAACCTGAACCGTTTCCTAATTCTTTAGTGGTGAAAAATGGTTCAAATATCTTTTTCTGGATTTCCTCCGGTATGCCGTGGCCCGTATCCTTAAACCTGATTTCAATACGTCTATTTTTTATTCCGGTTGAAACCTTTATGGTGCCGCCACCCGTGCCGATAGCATCGCAGGCGTTCTTTATAATATTAATAAATACTAATTTTAATCCGTTGTCGCAGGCCGCGGGTAAGCGCGGGTTGAGCTGTTTTACCACTTTAATATTATTAATAAGGATATGATGGCTGGTCATAAGAAGAGAGTCTTCAATCGTCTTATTTATGTCAATGGGCCTGTTGAATACCGGGGAATACACTTGCGCGAAATCCAAAAGAGACCTTATGGTGCCGGCAATCCGGCTTAAGCCCTTTTTGGCGTTCAGCAGATATTCACGGACAATGCCGTCATCATTCAGGTGGCCTAAGGAAATATTAACATACCTCATAACTCCATCCAGCGGGTTGTTTAACTCATGCGCGATTCCAGCAACAAGCTTACCGATAGAGGCGAATTTTTTTAACTGATCCTGCTCGCCGTCTTCAATGTCTTTCGCCACGCTTAACGCCTGGTTAAGCTCCCTGGTCTTTTCATAGAGCTGGTTTTTGTGTATCGCGATCGCGATATAATTTGAAATAAGGAAAAGAATTTGCAGGTCTTTTGAAGTAAAGGGCTTCCCGGAAATCCTCTCGCTGATATTGATAACACCAATAAGCTTGTCCGCGGCCACCAAAGGCACGGAAAGAAAAGAATTGGTCCGATAATGGCTGAATCTCTTCATATTCCGGAAACGCGGGTCAATCCTGATATCTCTCACCAGGATGGGCTCCCTTTTAGAGGCAACCACTCCCGAAACACCCTGCCCTAACCTTTCTCTTATCCCGCTCAGGCGCCGGCTGTTGGAACTGCGGTATATCTTCAGCGCCAAATCCTGTTTCTCGTTATCAAATAAAAAAACCGACCCTCCTTTTGATTTTAAAAGATGCATACAATTCTTCAGGGTCAATTTCAGAAAATCTTTTAAATTGTTTTCATACATAATAACTTTCACTTGAAAATCTCCTCTTAAGTGCGATAAATCGCACCGCTACGCGACACGAATGATCCAAGCTCTATTTTTATCATCATTGGTGCCCCGCCTCTGTCGGGGCATGACTGTTTCATCTGGTTAATCATTTTAGATAATGAGGATAATAGGCTATATAGCCTATTATCGCGAGATAAGGCCGGAGTGGTCAATTTTTAGACCGCTTCGGCCTCCGGCAATAAAAAAATTGTTTCTGTCTTGACAGATTTAAGCCATATTATGCTATAGTATACCATACTACTCGGGTTATGTCAACCACAGCCTTTATTTTTTTCTTCCCCGGGATAATATAGTCAGGCAATAAGGGCGCCAGCAGTCTAATACAGCAATCCCGCAGTCAATAAAATTAACCCGTACCGTGAGGATTGAGCGCTAGACAAAAAGGCATAGATTCTCTTTCTCCTGAGGTAGGCGCTCACCACGGGCACTAGAAAGCCATGGGAATAAGAGTATCTTAACCCTGCTTCGAGTCAGGTTAAGGGGTAAGGGCACCCTGTAAAGATTCAATTTCAGACTTAGCCAGGCTGGCTAATTCATGTCCGGGATACTGCTGAATAAACTTTTCAAATATTTCTTTCGCCAGCTTAGGTTTATGCAGTTGTCTACGATAAATAATCGCCACGGTGAACATCGCTTTGGGAGCCCGGGGATTATTAGAATAGGTCTCCACTAACACCCGCAGGGAGTCCACGGCTTTATCCCATTTTTGCTGACTGAGATATCCCAAGCTAATTAAATCCTGCGCCTGGGCCGCCTGAGGGCTATTGGGATTTTGTTTAATTATCTTCTCATATCCGGAAATCGCTTCTTTAAAGGCAGATTCGGCTTCCACAGGCTGCTTCTCTTTTTGGTAATGCTTGGCGATAAACAGCGGTATAGACAAAGCCGTGGAAGTATCCGGGTAAGCGGCTTTTATCTCAGCATACACCCGCATTACTCCCTCCCAATCACCCTGCTTTTCATAGCAGGCGGCAATAGCCAACTTGGCATCGGCGCAGAGTTTAATTTCTTTAGGATAATTCTCTATTATTTCCTTAAATATCTTTATGGCGCTAGGAAAATCCTCTTTTATAAGATACAGCCGGCCAATTTGAAATTTAGCGTATTTGATTATCTTACTATTAGGATTTTTACTTACAAAATCCTCGTAAGTATCAATTGCCTTCTGAAGATCTTTTATCTGCCTTAAATATGTTTCGCCTAAAGTAAACAGCAGGTTTTCTCCCACCTGGTCCTGAGGATTTTCATCAACTATCGTCTGCCAGACATCTACCGCCTTATCCCAACTCCCCTGGCTCACATAGGCTAAAGCCAGGAAATCCTTCAATACCGCGGAAAAGCTTGTCCCGGAATACTCGTTAATTAGCCTCTTATAATATTTTATCGCCTTATCGTAAGCCTTGACTGCCTCAACCTCATTTTTATCACGCTGATAGTATTCGGCAATATAAACAGGCACCTTGAGTCCTATCCTGCTTAAAGGGTAAAGATTACTGATTTTCTCATATTCCAGAATAGCTTTCTTCTGTTTGCCCTGGCGTTCGTAAAGGTTACCAATCATAAATTGGGCCTGAGAAGCTAATTCCGGGTTATTAGAAAAATTCTGAATTACCTTAACTAACTCTTCTTCGGCTTGAGGGTATTGCTTTCGCAAGATATAGATTTGAGTAATTATAAACTGGGATTGAGCGGATACTGATTCCAGGGGAAACCTTCCTACCAACCGACGATATCCGGAAATTATTTTCTCATACTCCTGGCCATTGAGCTTATCTAAGGGCCTGCCTTTAGCTATTTCCTTTGAGGCCTGATTGGCCTGCCAATAAAGTTTCTCCGCCGAATACTGGCTTCCGCAGCCGCCAAGCAGGAGGATAAGAACAAAAAAAGATAGCGGATAGCGGATAGCGTATAGCGGATAGATTTTTTTCACTCGTCTTTCCTTTTGTTTAAAAATAGCACTGTGGTTGAGCTGGTAATCAGGCAATCCATAATTACAGAAATAACTATTCCCAGGCCTACAAAAACTACCACCAGTTCGGGAAAAGTCTTGCTCATCAAGAAAGGCAGTTTTCCTTTTAAAATTACCATTGGGATATATACAAGTGTGGGCAGGCCTACCAGGATTAAAGTGGGCAGGAAGGCGCTTTGACAAAAAGACACACTCCTTTTAATTGCCGGCCATATTTTCTTCTCCTCAATAATTACCGCCGGTATGGCATATATAAAAAGGGCTTGAATGAGAATACTGATCAAAAAACACGCGCCCAACACCATCTGTGAAGCAATATGCTGTTTAAAATGAAAAATGGCCGGCAAGGCCTTAAAAACCACGCTTACCAAGCCAAACATCACCAGCCAGATAACCAGTAATTTCAGATACACCCGCAAAGAGTTACTCAAACCAAGAACAATATCGGGCTTTATGCCGCTATGGGCTTCTTTAAGCATCCTCACGGCCGCGCCGGTCATTAGAACCCCCATCAAAGCCGTGGAAAATATGCGGGCAATATCAAATAATTGCGGAATTAACAGGAGGTTAAAGGGATAGTGCAGAAACCGCTCTCCCCAGAAAACCCTAATCGGCGGCCCTAAGAGAGCGGACAAGGGCGGCTGAGGCGCCAGATATATCATAAAAAGCAGAACTACATCCACAAGCCCAACCAGCAAGAAAGGAATGAGGACATTGGGATTTTGTTTAAATAATCCAAAGGTCATCCTCCAGACATCCATGGCTATCTTAAGCTTCTTTTTCAACTGAAAATCTCCTATCTATAATATTTTAGCACGAAATAACCAATAATCAAGATACCTGCCTACCGGCAGGCAGGCAATAACCAAGCAAATTTCAATAACCAATAATCAATAACCAAAACAACTTGTTTGGAATTTGGTTATTGGTGTTTGGGTATTGTTTGGTTATTGGAAATTGGTGATTGGTTATTTTCATGTTTACTGGTGCCGGCTTTTTGCCGGCAGGAAGGTTTCATTGTACTATTAATAAAACACGGATACCGCTAATCAGCGCGTATCCGTGTCTTCAATCCGCGTGTATCCGTGTCTTATCTGGCTCCCTCTCCGGTCAATGCCCGGCCTAATGTCCAGTATATTATTCTCATATCAAGCAACCAGCACATTTTTTTAATATACAATAAATCGTATTCTAATTTCCTGGCCGCGTCTTTAAATGAAGCTCCATAGCTATAGCGCACCTGAGCCAACCCGGTTATCCCCGGCTTTATTTTCAACCGTTTATTAAAATTAGGAATGCGGCTGTTGATCTCTTTTATTAACTCCGGACGCTCGGGACGCGGGCCAATCATACTCATTTCTCCCTTAAAGACATTAATCAACTGGGGAATTTCATCAATATGAGATTTCCTTAAAAAACGGCCTAACCGGGTTATCCGCGGGTCATCCTCACCAGCCCAAACCGGACCGGTTCCCGCCTCAGCATCTACCCGCATGGTTCTAAACTTCCAAATCAGAAATATTTGTCCATCCTTGCCCACCCGTCTCTGCGTGTTAAAAAAGGCCGGTCCTGGAGAATCTATTTTAATTATAACAGAAATAATGAAAAGTAAAGGAGAAATAATAATTAAACCTAAACTAGCAACTATGAAGTCTACAACACGCTTGAATGTAACAAACCTTTTGCGTAAAAAATGAACAAAAACGCTCACAAAGCTGCAACTTACTGCCCAGGGAAAAAGACCGCTTAAATTAGCCAACCAGTTTACTTCGGATAAAGAAAGCTTTTCTATGGCATATAGTTTATTACTAATAAGCCAGGAGACGCTCATTACTATAAAAAATATAAATAAGGCCATAACCGGTAATTTCCGGGGCATTGCTTTTTTTATCCGGCGCAGGCGGCGCTTAGAGTAGAAATAATGCCGGAGATAATCCCTCCAGGCACATATCAGATCATTAAATTCCTTCATTTTTGTTTGTTCCATAGACAATTAAAAGAGCAAGTTTTATGCCATCTCTTTACTTTATCATAAGAATAAAAAAGTTTTTATCCTTCCCACAACCTTTTCATTTATAAAGCGTTATACCAATAAATAAATATATTTGTCTAATTTATACCGGCACGCCATTTTGCATGTATTCTCTCAGTCACAAGAAAATGTCTATCCAATTCAACCGCGCGCCCTCTCAAAAAAAGATAAATTATAAAAGTAATTATTACAGAGTGTTATGACTTACTTTTTTTGTCAGGTTAGTTAACAGGCTGTCTATATATATAAACAAAAAAGGGACAGTTATCTATACCGTCCCTTTTATTTCTAAAGCTAAAAAACTAAAAAGGTAATGGATCACTAAACGGGGGAAAATCTCCCCTCACCCCTCTCTATGAAAGAGGGGAATATAAATTCCCCCTTTGGAAAAGGGGATTAGGGGGATTTTTTAAAAAAACCGCCCCCGTTGTGACCGGTTACCTAAAAAGCGCTAACTAAGCCCTTTTTGCTTTCGCTTTCCCGCGGCCAAATACCTTCAAGGCAAATAGTCCTGAGCCCAACAAAAGCAGACTGGCCGGTTCAGGAATTGGGTTCGTGCTGGCTTCGGCATCATGGGAAAATGGAGCATTGACATATTTAATCGAATTCTTAGAGTAAATATGGTCATAGGCATCAAAATGGGCCCAGGAATAGCCGGATATTGAAACGTTGACTGTTTTTATCTCACCTAGGGCGCTGCCGGTTTCTCCGGGTTGCATATTATAGACTGTTTCTATCAGCCCAAAATCACCCATAAAATAAGTAGCAAAATCCGCGGGGTATATACCATGAGAAGGCAATGCGGTGCCATCGCCGGTAATTGGTGTTCCATAAGTAAATGGTCCAATAGCGGTTGAGTTGATCATAATTGTTCCGCTTTCTCCGGTCGGGACCGCAATGGCTAAGTAAACATCCTCAACTGCATTATTCGCGCCAATCACCTGCAGGTTAAAGTCTGAAGCAGATGAAGAAATCCAGGTTTCAGTTAAGCTGTCAAAAATCGCTCCTTCAGCATACAACTGAAGCGATGGAACAGCCTCGGCCGATTTGATTAGACCGCAGAAAGCGATTACTACTAATATTAAAATACCTAGGTATTTTTTCATTTTTTAATTCCTTTTTCCTTTTGCCGCTTTCTTATCTTAAGTAAGAAGAGGGGAGAAGAGTGATCTCCGCCCCTCTTCTCATTAAACAAACCTGTGTTCTTTTAAATCAAGCCAATTTATTTCTTCCTTCTCACTCTTAATAAGGCCACGCTCAATAAGCCGCTGCCTAATAAAAGTAAACTGCTTGGCTCGGGAACAGGTGCAGTGTCGTGTTTAACAGCAGTTCCAGAGAAATTTGTAGCAAAACTTCCCCCGAAAGTACTATTCTCGCTGCTCATAGAATCGGCACCTTTATATCCAGATACCGCATAATATGAACTTAAGGCTCCTCCGGTAAAATCAAAGGTGAAATTAAACAAATCAAATGGGGTGCCGGTATCCAGCCAACCAAAATTTGTAATTTCTCCTCTGATTAAATCTCCGGTTAAATCAACCGAGCCATTACCGTCAACATCTATATCACCTCTCACAACCAAATCATTACCGGCAATTCCGTTCACGAAATTCCCCGCCGCGTCAACATAGAAACCAACATTATAACTTTTGGTTCCGGTAATGTTTATGGTGTCACCGAATGCTCCGGTAAAAGTGACATAATAAGGTGTAGCTGAGCTGGTAAACAGATCAGAAGCAGCATCATAGCTATACACTCCCGTGGAATTAGAATGTATATCCGGCAGTCCCATATTTAGATTTAATAAGGCTGCGTCAGCTCTTCCTGCAACCAGTGCTAACCCTATGATCATTGCTCCTAAGATTAATCCTAGCTTCTTGCTTCTCATATTTTTATTTTTCCTCCTTCCTCTCGTATTTTTGCTTCTTTACTTCTCGCTCTATACTTTATTAGAGCAACTACTATGCCAACAAAGATTATTCCTCGGAATAATTTTACACACCTCTCGCAACCTACTTTAAAATAATAAGTTACATAAATAAAAAATATTTATCCCGCTTCTTTAATTTTAGATTTAGACCAAACTGATAGGAAGAAAGTGTTAGGATTTACTACGGAGATAATTTAATTGAGAAAAAAATAGTTACTTAACTTATCTAAAATAATAATGTTATCTACTGTAAGTTTTTTCAACAGTTATTTTATATTTTCGGATTAAATCGTAAAAAGAAACCCGGCTGATGCCAATCTCTTTAGCCGCCTCACTGACGCTCCCTCTATTTTTAACTAAAGCTTCTTGAATAAACTTGATATCTAGCTCCTCTCGGGCTTTTTTCAAGGACCTCGTCTGATTATCTAGACCGATTTGTAAACCCAGGTCTTCAGGCGCAATCTGAGGATTATTAGTCAGGATTACCGCCCTTTTAATCTTATTCTCTAATTCCCGGACATTGCCTGGCCAGGAATATTCGCTAATGGCTTTTAAGGCTTCCTTGTTAAATCCCTTTACCGGTTTATTGTTTTCCTGAGCGAACCTGTTCAGGTAATACTCAGCCAAAAGCAGGACATCCTCTCCCCGTTCTCTTAAAGGCGGCAATAAAATGGTAACTACACTTAAGCGATAATACAGGTCTTCCCTGAAAGTGCCGTCCCGAATCTTCTTTTTTAAGTCGCTGTTGGTAGCGGCAACGATCCTCACATCCAAGGCTATCTGCTCGTTGGATCCTACCCTTTCTATTACCCTTTCCTGTAAAAATCTTAGCATCTTAACCTGTAAGCTTAAGCTCATCTCGCCGATTTCATCCAGAAAAACCGTTCCCCCGTTAACCAGCTCTAATTTACCTATTTTTTTGGCATAGGCATCGGTAAAAGACCCTCTTTCATGGCCAAAAAGTTCACTTTCCAAAAGATTTTCCGGTATCGCGCCGCAATTTATTACCCCTAACAGCTTGTCTTTGCGCGGACTGCAATAATGAACCGCCCTGGCCGCCAATTCCTTGCCGGTGCCGCTTTCACCGTTAATCAGCACTGTAACATCGGTAGGTGAAACCCTGCGAATAACGCTAAATACATCCTGCATTCCGGGGCAGGAACCGATAATATTTTCAAACTTATGCATTTCCTCTAATTCTCGCGTCAGTCTTTCGTTTTCCCGTTCTAATTTCTGGATATAAAGGGCCCGCTTAAGGATTACTTTTATCTCCTCCAGGTTAATAGGCTTCTCATAGTAATCATAAGCTCCCAGCTTGATCGCCCTCAAAGCAAACTCCCGATTATTATTTCCGGTAATCATTATTACCTTCAATTTGGGGTCAATACTAAGCGCCTCTGCCAGAAGATACATTCCTTCCTGAGTATCATTTGAAGACGCGTCTAAGCTGATATCCAAGGTTACCAATTGAGGCTTTTTCTCCCGGATTAAATCCATAGCCGCGGCTTTATTAGATGCCTCCATAACTTCGTAGTCATCGGCTAAAGCCCACTTCAGTTGCCTTCTTATTTCTTCTTCATCATCAACAATCAATATTTTATCTTTTTCCATCATCTATCCCGGTTAATGGGCAATCGCAGGATAAAGGTTGTGCCCTCGCCCACCTTTGACTGGACGTCCATCTTACCCTTATGCGCCTCGATAATCGTCTTACACTGAAATAACCCTATTCCCAGCCCTTTATTCTTGGTGCTTTGAAACGGCTTAAACAAATGCTTGTCTATAAACTCAAGAGGCATACCACAGCCGGTATCTCTTAAGTTAAATTCCACGAATTTTTCATTAACCCGGGAGCTTATCCTTATTTCTCCTCCCCCGGGCATTGCTTCTACGGCATTAAGAATAAGATTCAAAAACACCTTCTCGATATATTCGCTGTCCGCCATTACTCGCGGTATCGCGTTAAGCTCTTTAACTAACCGTATTCCAGAGGCATCCTCCACCCTGGATTTAGCCAGCGCCTGGGATACAGCATAATTTAAATCAGTTAAACTGAATTTGAGCTCCAGCTCTTTAGGTAAAATAGACAGCTTTTGCATAAGATTATTCATTCTCAGCACAGTATTGGATATTGTAGCTAAGGCATCCCGGCGAAATTCCGGCTTATCAAAATTCTCCCGCGCGTTATGAGCTACCATAGAAAGCACGGAGGAGAAATTCTTCAGATCGTGAATTAAAAATGAAGATACCTTATAAAGCGACTCCATCTCTTTGGAGACCATTAACTCTTCGGATAGCTGAGCGTTTAAAATAGCGATTCCCGCCTGTTCGGCGATTCTCTTTAACAATTCCAGATCCTCGCCGGCAAAAGGCTCGCCCGAGGGCTTTCCCCCCGCGCACAATATTCCGACTAACTGTTGTTTTGCCACCAGCGAAACTATCACCTCTGCCCCTAAATCCTCAAAATTCTTCTTTTCGCTTTCAAAAATCTTAAGAGTATCCGACTTGTCCGCCAACATCTTTATCACCAGCGGATCCGCGTATCTGACTAACCAATCCACAAATTCACTATCCTGATTGAACTGGACATTCTTAGAAACCTTCCCATTTATGGCTTTGGCCCTGGCTACATAAAAATATCCTCTCTCTTTATTCAAAAGCAAAATAGAGACCTGCTTCAGGTTAATATCTTCAGCGACGACTTGAATAATAGCGGATACTATTCCCTCCAGCCCGAATTCAGAGCTTATCTTGCGGCTGATCTCTGCCCATGCTTTTCGGTAATCATACTTACCTTTATAGATAGCCCGATCAATAAAGACCCGCAGCCTCTCCTTAAGGCCGCCGGAGAAAACCAGGCAAATAAATATGAAGAATACAAAGAAAGCGAATAAAAAAGAGAAGAATGACCTTAAATTTAACCCCCAGAACATAGCTATCTTGGTTACCAGGCCAACCAATAATAAATAGAACCCGACAATGGTAATGGTAGCTGAGGCATACACTGCCTGCCTGCCGATATACACATCCACATCCACAAGTCCATACCTATAAACGGAATAGGCGCAGGAAAAAACTCCGCTGATTATAGCCAGAGAGCCCAAAGCAGTAAACCGCGGATCAATGTAGGAAAAAAGTAAAGCCAGACTGCTCAAGACAACATACGACCAAAGATAAATAGAGAATCCTCGAATCATCCACTTAATCCTACTTCGTTGTTTTCCGAAAGAAAAACGGAGGGTGTTCTCAAAATTCAAGAGGACAAGCACTAAATTTAATAAGAATAAATTCAAAAAATAACGGCCCACCGGCCCCAGGATAAAGCGAGAATGTTCCTCTGCCGGCCTGAGCAGAGATTTATGCCCAAGAAAGAACAAAAATCCTAAAGTAATAAACAAAATTAACGCCAAATACCAAAGCCATTTTTTCAATAATAGCCGATAATTATCTCTGGCAAATATCAGGCTAAACACAACCCAGGCAAGAGGCAGAAAAGCGGCGCTGACGAATACCCATCTCTGCCAGAATAAGGCCCTGGCGTTTGAAGCTGAAATCAGGACCATAAAATTCCCTAATTCCATTACCGCCAGGGAAAGAATGGCCAAAGCAAACAGCCAATTGAAAACCTGTCCGCGGCCTTTTTTAATTACATAAAATCCACCGGCCAGAAGAAAAATAAAACTGATGAGCGGCGCTAAATTATAAGGATTAATTTTAAACACGGATGGACACGGATTTAAAAATACGGATACACACGGATAAAAAAAATGGTTCTTTCGTAGTCATTGTAAAATTATAAATGTTAACAAATATTCCGAAGGCCCGCGAGATTTATGAACTTAAACGTAAAATTACCGTATCTACGGCTATAAGGATGGCTCACATTATGCGACTATGGAATTTTTCCAAAATGGTCTATTTTTCATAATTAGAGTATATCATAAAGCTTAACTATATGAAATACTAAACTCTTGTAGATACTTTAAATTCCCCCATTCCATTGCCGCTAGAGAAAAAATGGCCCAAGCAAACAGCCAATTAAAAACCCGCCCTTGGCCTTTTTTAATTACAACGAATGCTAACGGTCTTTGAATCCGAAGCGTTATTAACGTCAGTAACCTTAAAGGTAACCATATATTTTCCCTTTTGGCTACGCTTAGGAATCCATTTAAATACGCGTGTCTTGGCATTAAAAGCCGCTCCGGAAGGTAAATTACTGGCGGAATAGGTTAAGGCGTCACCGTCTTTATCCGAAGCAGTAATTCTAAACTTGAGCTTAGAATTTACAATTATAGTTTTCTTGCCTATAAAATCCAATACCGGGGCTTGGTTAATCTTGGTCACGGTGAGGGTGATGGTCTCAGAGTCAGTTCCTCCGTTTCCGTCATTGACGCTAAAAGTTACATTATAGCTTCCTGCCTGCGAATAGGTAGGCGTCCAGGAGAATGCCCGGGTGGCTGTATTAAAAGCCGCTCCGGAAGGTAAATTACTGGCGGAGTAAGTTAAGGCGTCGCCGTCTTTGTCCGAAGCATTAACCGTAAAAGTAAGTTTAGAGTTCTCAGCTATGGTTTTATTGCCTATTGAATCTATAGCCGGCGGCTGGTTGACGTTGGTTACGGCAATAGTTATCTGTTCACTGACAGGTGAATTTCCATCGGTTACCTGAAAATGCACCGCTCGGTAGATTCCCACCTGAGAATAGTTAGGCGTCCAGGAGAATGCCCGGGTGGCTGTATTAAAAGCCGCGCCGGAAGGTAAATTACTGGCGGAGTAAGTTAAGGCGTCGCCGTCTTTGTCCGAAGCACTAACCGTAAAAGTAAGTTTAGAGTTCTCAGCTATGGTTTTATTGCCTATTGAATCTAAAACCGGCGACCGGTTATTGTTTTTGACGGTGATAGTGATCTCCTCGCTGTCGGTTAAATCTCCGTCGGTTACCTGAAAATGCACCGCGGTATAAGTTCCGGACTGAGAGTATGTGGGCGTCCAATAGAATACTCTAGTTGTAACGTTAAAGGTTGCGCCGCTGGGCAGGTTGCTGGCAGAATAGGTTAAGCTATCGCCATCAGCGTCAGTGGCGCTCAAAGCAAAGGTCAGGACAACATTCTCAGCTACTGACTGGCTACCGATGGCGGATAATACCGGAGTTCGGTTGACATCATTTCCACCACCTCCACCACCACCACCTCCACCACCACCATCACCACTTCCTCCGCCACCTCCACCACCGCTTTCGTTATTATTTACGGTAATGGTAATGGTCTCGGAGTCAGATCCGTCGCTCACGTTTCCGTCATTGACGTTAAAAATTAGGCTATAGCTTCCTGCCTGCGAATAAGTGGGTGTCCAACTAAAAGTGCCGCTGGAGTTATCCAGGGTTGCTCCGGAAGGAAGATCTGTCGCGGAATAACTAAGGGCATCGCCATCGGCATCGGTAGCGCTCAGGGTAAAGGTGAGGCTGGCGTTCTCATCCACAGACTGGTTACCGATAGCCGCTAAGACCGGGGCATTGTTGGCATTATTTACGGTAATGGTGATAGTTTCTGAGTCAGACCCCACACTCGCGCTTCCGTCATTGACAATAAAAGTTGTGCTATGGCTTCCGGCTTGAGAATAGTCAGGCGTCCAGGAAAATGCTCCGCTGGAGTTATCCAGGGTTGCTCCGGAAGGAAGATCTGTCGCGGAATAACTAAGGGTATCGCCATCGGCATCGGTAGCGCTCAGGGTAAAGGTGAGGCTGGCGTTCTCATCCACAGACTGGTTACCGATAGCCGCTAAGACCGGGGCATTGTTAGTTTGCGCTACAGCACTAACAGAATTAGAAAGCTCGGAGATATTCGGGACCTCATCCTCTGTCTTCATGGCAAAATAATAGGTTTGTCCGGCGGTAAGCTCGCTGACAGTCATAGATTGGCTTGTGCCGGCAATAAGAGGCGCGGGTTCCCCTGCTACTTCTAAAGCCGCGTCAAACTGCGTATCTGTAGTTATAGCGGAAGTCGAATATTTTATTATATACGTAGCGGCGGTTCCAGAATTTCCATCATTTCCCGGAGCAGTCCAGCTTAAGCTTACCTGACCCTGGCCTGTTCCGGCAGCAGCAGTTAAATTGTTCACCGCATTCGGCGCGATTGTGTCTGACCCCACATACTCATACGCCCCGATATCAAATCCTGCTTCCTGCGGCCTGGAGATTCCGTCATAATCATTAGTAACCACGCTATTCACCGTAGATGTTCCCGTATCCTTGGCCGGGCTTGAAGCTTGTAAATAAAAATCATGAGTTGCAAGACTCGTAATCAGAGGATCAATGTTATTTTTGTCATTTGCACCGGTAGCCCAAGCAGGTCTTGCACCATTACCATACCAAGCATTATAATCTGAAATACGAGTACCTGTATAACTTGAATCAGAATAATATGGTTGATTGTTCTCGGAATAAAAAATATTATTTAAGAAACTGACATTAAC
>JAUSCZ010000033.1 GCA_030674475.1 Candidatus Omnitrophota bacterium | reverse complement strand
ACCGCGGATTCTTCCTGTTTATTCAAAAGCTTTTCCTGGGCTACTTTAAGTTCGGAGATGGCTTTTTCTTTTTCCTGGAGCGAGCCGGTGAGCTGCTGGATGGAATTGCTGAAATTCCGGCCTTCTGAGGCCATAATAATTTTCTCGGACTCCAGCTCATTTAGTTTATTTTTTAAGGAATCCCTTTCGCCCTGAAGCCGGTTTAATCTAAAATCGTAGTCTTTGGCCTTAACCGCGCATTCTTCCCGGAGACTCTTATACCCGGCCTGAGCTAAAGCAAGCTCTTCTTTTAGCGCCTCAAAATCCGACATAATACCGCTCAACTCATCATCAAAACTGGCCTCTTGAGCTAAGGCCAAAGGCGCCAAGGAGAATAGCGAGAGAACTAAAACAGCTAAGATGCCTCTTTTCACTCTATTTCTTTCATTAAACATTTTTGGCTCTTCCGACTTTTTTGCGGATTTCCCTCTTTAAAAAAGAGGAACTTCCCCCTTTTTCAAAGGGGGAAATCGTGCTAATCAATTGTATCCCCTGAACCCCTTAGGCAAAACATCTTCTTTTTTATCCTCTGACGCGGGAACATTGTAAACCTTGCTAAATTCCGCGTGGCCTTGAGGACTATCTATTATAGCGTATTCCTTAAAATTCTTAGGGTAAAACTTAGACGGTTGAATTTTCTCGCTATCTTCCCGGATAGCTTTTGTTTCTGTGGCAGCCGTCGCGGCCTCCTTATTCTCAGGCGGCTCTTTGAAGACAGGGCTCAGGCCTGCTTTAGAAGTCGGCTCTTCCCGAAAGACATCAAACTTCTTAAACGGCTTTACCCCAAACCTTTCCATTTCCCTGTCTTTAGTAGAGACCATTTTATCGCCTTCAAAAATAACCGGGGTGAGCATAATAATTAACTCTATTCGTTCAACCTTCTGGGTCTTGGAGCGGAAAAACATCCCCAAGAAAGGAATACTGCCTAAGATAGGAACCTGCTCTGAACTTTCGGTTTTTTCTTCCCGGCCCAGGCCGCCCAGCATAATGGTTGAGCCGTCTTTAGCGATAACCGTGGTTTCAGCGGTTGAGGTATCAATTATCGGAATTTTATTTCCTTCCGAGCTGGTTACGTAATCTATAATACTGCTGATTTCCGGCTTCACCTTTATTATAACATACCCATCCTCATTTATCTGCGGGGTGATGGCCAGTTGTATCCCCACATCCACATAGGTTACCGCTTCGGAAGTGGTCTTGGTGCCTCCGGAACCAACCGTGGTAGAGGTAGTAATATAGGCCTGGCGCTCGCCGACATGAATCTTGGCCTCCTGGTTTTCAACTACGGATAAGGTGGGGTTAGAGAGTATCTTGGTTTTACCCAGAGTCTGCAGGTATTTTATCAGGACATCAAAATCTTTCTTTTTATCAATTATTCCCACGTGAAATTTCTCACCCGGCGAGACCTTAGAGCCGGCAGTGGCCTCGGTGGCCGTTCCGCTAAAAGGATAGGCCCCGATTGAGCCGGCCATAGTGTTATTAAAAAACGACTCTCTGGACTTCCAGGCATCGGTAGATTTCTGAATAACGCTAAAAGGATATGACCCTATGTAATTAATTCCGGCCTGCTTGGCTAAATTAAAAATCCCTTCCCACTCAATTCCGCTGTCTAACTGATTTCTGTATTTTAATTTTATAATCTTGATATCTACCATAACCGCCTTGGTTTTTTTGTCTAAGCCCCGGATGAGCTCTCCAATGCTTTCCATCCTTTCCGGAAGGGTTTGCACAATCACCTGGTTGGTGCGCTCATCCGCCTTGATTGTGCCGGCCTTTTTTATATCCAACTGCTCCTTAAGCTGGTCTTCCACATCCTTGGCCTTGGCGTATTTCAGATTAAATATCTTAATGCTGGCCTTCTGCTCTAAAGTTTCCAGTATGTGCTGGGCCTCGCTTATCTTATCCGGAATGTCCATAACCATCACCGTGCCGGACTCGGTATCCACCAGGAGCCTGCCGATTTCGCTCTTTAAGGCATCCAAAAGATTAAAGGCCTGCTCGGGTATGGCGTAATTAAGGCGGAATATCTTTACCTGGCGGGAGTCGGAAAACTTCTTTCCGTAAAGGGCCTTATATTCGATTTCAGTCATTACATTATAAATCTCGCCGGTCTTATCATAGGCCAGGCTATTCAAGCGAAGCATAATGTCAAAAATATCCTTAATCGGGGCATCCTGCACCGTCAGGCTCACCCTTCCGGTAACGCTTTTGGTTACCACGATATTCAATCCGGTTTTCATAGCCAGGAATTTTAAGGCATCTACCGCCTCAATATTACGCAGGTCTAAAGTAATCTTTCCCGGCATCAACGTTGAGAGAGCAGAGAGCTGATTCTGGACCGGAAATACCGGAGCCTGGGCCAGTTGAACCGCCTTCTCCTCAGCGCTTAAATTTCCCGCGAGGCAGGATAGCAGAAAAAACAAACTTAAAAACTGAATTTGTTTAGTTAAGAATAACATGAATATAGGTAGCGGTTGCCGTAAGGCAACGGATATTATAGGGTCAGCTTACGCTGACCCCTACGACTCCTACAGGCTACAGGCAAACTATTTTAACTCAATCTCTTCCTGTCCATAGCTTAGTATCACTTTGTCCCTGGATATCGCCTGCACCTTAAATTCCCCCACCATCTGCCCTCTCTTGACAAAGAAAGTCTTCTTGGCCGCGGTATCCTCAATCATCGCGTCCGGGTCATTAGACCAGGAAATGCCCACCAATTTAAAGTTTTGAGCCGCGTTAACTGCCTCCTGGTTAACCACCTTCACCGGTTCGTTTGAGACCGGGGTCTTTTTTGGGCCCATCTTAAAGATATCCCTTCCGGATATCTTGTCTAAATAATAGGCGGATGTCCTCTTTAAAGAAGATACTTCCTGGGAATCCAAAGAAACCTTTCCGGATTCCTGGACCTTAAATCGCGAAATCGAAGAATTCTTTAGATTTATTAAAGAAATAGACGAGCTGATTACAAAATAAAGAAACAAAACCAAAACCAGAAAACCTAAAATACCGTTTATGGCCCTGGTGTCTAAACGGCGTTGTTTTATATCCTTAAGCGAGCTATTAAATCCCCGCTTAAAAAAGGAAAACCTCCCTGACCAGGCACCAAAGGAAAAAAGACTTAAACCCTGATGTTTGACTGCCGCCGCCTGGATTGAGCCTCTGGCCTGGGGCTCTTCAATAAGTTTTAATAACTGCCGTTCCGGGCTGGGAGATTTATCGGATAAACCCATTTTATACCGCTAAAAACGCTCTTCTTTGATTGAGGCTTCGCCATATCCTTCCTTCTCCACATCCAGCATTACCTCTACCCTCTTCTTCAACTCGAGCGCCTTTATCCTGTCTTGCTCCGCTTGAGTATTAAGCGTGCCCAATTCTTTGGAAATCCCGCTAAGCTTATCCTGCAGAAAATTACTTACCGAGGTAAGCTCATTAAGCTGTTCCACGGTCTTGGTCTGAAGCTTCTTGGGCGCGGCTAATTCCTCCTCAAGGCTCACCAGCTTAGACTGCAGTCTGGCTACGGAAGCGCTTAAGTCAGATATTATTTTTTCTTTATCCTTCAGGTTGTTATCCAAAGCGGATTTCTCCTGGGTGAGCTTATCAAAATTATCTCTTAAAGAACGCAGTTCAATCTGCCTTTCGGTTAATTCCAATTCTTTTTTATTTAAAATGCTGGAAAGCTGGCTGGTGGCCTCTTTCAGGTTTTCATAAGAAGCCTTGGACTCATTGATTCTTAAACTCAACTGAGTAGCCTGCTCTTGGCGGCTGGCGTTGACTAACTTCAGCTGATTTAACTCAGCCTCTATAGAGGCCTTAGTTTCTTTTACCTGAAAAAGTTCTTTGGTAAGATTAGCCAACTCTGAGTCTCTGGTGTTTAAGGAAACGGTTAATTCGTTTATCTTCTTAGTTAACGGCTCAGCAAAGCTGGTCTGAGCGCTTAATTCCTCCTTCAACCTGCTTATTTCTCTTTCCAATAAAAGCCTGTCCTGCTGATACTGAAGTGCCTGCTTCTCTAATTGCGAACCGGCAGCAGTAAGAGAAGAAAGTTTGTTGTTCAGTTCGCTAACCTGCTTTTCTAATCCGGCCTTAATCTTATTAAAATCCGCCGCCTCGAATTCTCTCTGAGAAAGCTGACTTTTGAGATTGCTCAACAATTGAATATCCGCCTCAAGATTTTTCTTTAGTTCATTATTAGCCTTAATGGCGCTATCCAGCCCCAGCGAAAGTTTGGCATTCTCACTATTTAACTTAAGAAGCTCAACATCTTTAGAATCAAGCTGAGTATTTAATTGAACAACCCTGTCTTTTAAGGAAACATTATCCGCCTCTAAATTTTTTACATAATCTTTGAGCCGATTCAGGCCTTTTTGGGCGCTGTTTGACTTTGCCAAATCCGAGGAAGGATTACGGCCGGCTGTCTTTTTAGATTTTGATTCCGGCAGAGATTCCCTGGTCTTCTTAGGTTCAGGTTCAAACTCAGGCTCAGGCTCAAATTCAGGCTTAGGCTTAGGTGAATAATGGTCATCGCCCTCAGAAGGTAAAAGCTTTTTCAAACTTTCCAATTCCTCCTTTAAGGGAGTAATGGTCTTAAGTATCTCCTGAGCGCGGTAATCCATAGTATCTTTCTTTTTCAACGCCTCATCAAGCTGGCGCCTGAGAGCGTATTTTTCCTGACGGCCAACCAGAAGAAAAACCCCAAATACCGCCAAAAGGCAGAATCCGGCAATCAAAATAAACTTGATATCCACTCCGGCCTTGATGTTTTTTAATCTATACATTTATACTGCTTCTTTCCAGTAAAGGGTCTCTTCTGTGCCAGCCGGATTTTATCTCTTCATCGGCTAATTCCCTCACCAGCCTGGCATCCACGGCAAATCTATTTTTTAACACCAGGGTTTTTAGGGCCTTATGGCAAAGCATAGTTATCTGACGGGGGTAGCCTTTAGCGTGCTGATGAATCTCCCTAATGCCGTCATCTAAGAATAAATGCATGCCTGCCCTGTATCCGGCTTGAGCGATACGAAATTCAATCATCTCTTTGGTTTCTTCGAAACCAAACGGATTTAAGGTGTATTTAAAACTTATCCGGTCAAAAAAATTAGGGATATTCATTACCTTGGAATGAAGCTCTAATTGGCCCAGGAGAACTAACTGCAGAAGCTTAAACTCATTAGTCTCGTAATTAAGCAGGACCCTTAAAACCTCCAAGGATCCCTCGCTGAGCTTCTGAGCCTCATCCACGATTATGGTAACGGTCTTGGCCTCGCCCACTCCTTTTTGAAACAGGAAACGTTCCAGGCCTTCCCTGAGGTCAGCTATGGAAGGCAGGGCCCCGTTATTCTTTATCAAATTTATCTCAAAGTTCTTGGCCAGAGAAAAAAGAAACTGCTGGTCATTCTCAAAAGTCGGATCCAAAACCATGTGAAAGATAAAATCGTCTCTTTGTTTAAGCTCCTGAATGAGTTTACGGGAAAGGCTGGTCTTGCCGGTTCCGATATCCCCCAGAATAACCGATAACCCCCTCTTGAGCCTGAGCTCAATAAGGATATTAGACAAGGCTATCTCGTGTTCCTTGGAGAGGTAAAAAAACTCCGGGTCCGGGCTGGTAGAAAACGGTTCCTTTTCAAATCCCAGCACTTTATAGTAGCTCATCTCATGAATCCAATAATAATTTGGTCAGAATCGCCAGTTTAAAATAAGCCAGGTCAAAGGGTTTAACGATATAATCATAGGCGCCCAGTTGGACCGCCTGTTCGGCGGTATCAACATCGGGGTATCCGGTAATCATAATCACGTCAAGGCCGGGTTTGATTGTTTTAATCTCCTGGAGGGCCTGAATTCCGTCCATTCCCGGAAGCTTTATATCCAAAAGCACCAAATTGTAGCTGGTATTCTTTATTTTCTCCAGCGCGGCAGATGCTTCATGAGCAATATCCACATCAGGAAACCCTTCCTTTTTTAAAAAAAGCGCCAAAAAATCAACCACGGTTTTTTCATCGTCGCAAATTAAAATTTTCTTGCCCACAGGGGCAGACCTTCCCATCCCTAAGGGAAAGGTCTTACCCGCCTTTGTCGCGTCTGTTTCTGACATAATCCCCCTCCTGCTAACCTTCCTTAGTCAACTTCGCTACATCCTCATCTGAAAGTTGATTCTTTATATAAAGATTGAACTGTTTGGCTAAGTTTATCAGGCGCGGCTCATTTAATCTTTTTCTATTGGAATCAAAAATAATATGGACCACGGGCCGAAGCGGAAAGTTATCATTGGAGCTGATTGCCTTGGCAATCTCAGCGCTGTTGAGTTCAACATAAGAACCCGCCGGATATATACCGATAAGATTAATAAACGCCTTTAATGCCCGGCCGTCAAAAGAGCCGCTTCCCGAAGAAAGCATTTCTTTTATTACCTCATGCGGAGAGCGCTTTGGACGATAGACCCGGGAATGGACTGAAGCCTCATACACATCTGCTATCGCGATTATCCTGGTGTATTCAGACAATTCTCCACCTTTAATACCCTTAGGATACCCCTTACCATCCATTCGTTCATGAGTTTCTTTTATCGCCTGGATAACCGCCTCCGGCAGCTCTTTGATTGAGGATAAAATCATCACACTGGCCGAAATATGATCTTTTATCTGATTGTATTCGCCCTCGGACAATTGCCTGGGTTGCAGCGCGAGCTTTAAATATTCACTCGTCCCGATATCGTTTAAAAAAGCGCCCAAAGACAGCTCGTCAACCTTAGAGCGGTTATATCTTAAACCTAAGCCTACGCTGATAGACATAATCATCACATTTACCATATGATGAGGTAAATATTCCTGGGGGTCGTAATTATCATAAAATAAATTCAAAAGAGTTTTATCCCCCAAAACCAGATAGTTGACAAATTCATCGCTCAGGGCTTTTATCTCTTTAAAGGCGATTGGCTGCTTGGCCAACGCCTTCTCTAACAACTCATTCGCCAACTTGACCGCCTTAGCGTAAAGCTCTTTAGAGCGCCCCATATCCGGCTCAAACTCCTTCATCGCCAAAGATATCTGCATTGCCGGTTTATTTCCTTGCCCTGAAAGGTAGATTTTCCCCTCCTTAGTAGAAGGATCCTCGAATACAGCATCAGAGGCCGGCTCGCCTCGCGGCGAAGCCGAGAGCTGTTCTTTCTGCCCTACGGTCTTGGCAAAGATAGAAGCGGCCTCCGGTTGTGGCGGGACGGCGGAGGCTTCCTTATGGTTGCTATCGGCCCCGCCGGCAACAGGAGCTTCTTGCCCAGAGGGGCAGACTTTCCCCTCCTCAGAGGAAAGGTCATCCTTCGGTTTTAGGTTTTCCGCTGGCGGAACATTTTGCAACTTCTTTAATATATCCGCCATCCTCACCATTTATTTCTCTCCTGACTTGCCTACAGTCTCTTGAACCTGCTGGAAATCTTTGATTACTTCGCCGACTATCCGCTCTTCAACAGAATCCGCCCTTTCCCCCATCCCAATAACTAAGCTCAAATCGCAAATATTATTTATTTCCCGGGGAAGCCCCTGGGAATATTCATAAATCAGTTTATAGGCGCCGTCTGAAAACGGAGGGCTTTCTTTGCCGGCAACCAAACACCTATGCCCGATATAAGCCTTGGTCTCAACCTCAGTCAGGGTAGTCAAATGATACCGCAAAGCCAGTCTCTGCTTAAACTGCCGCGTAGCCTCAATCTTCTCCCGAAGCTCCGGCTGTCCTAATAACAAAAGCGTAAGCAGAAAACGCTCAT
Organism: Candidatus Omnitrophota bacterium; assembly: GCA_030674475.1. Taxonomy (GTDB): domain Bacteria; phylum Omnitrophota; class Gorgyraeia; order Gygaellales; family UBA12090; genus UBA12090. Next base: position 143,568 of record JAUSCZ010000033.1, on the reverse strand, counting down.
TCACCTGGAAATTCAATAACAGCCTCAGCTCATCAAACACGGAATCCTCGCTTATGGTCTGGGCCTCATCAATAATAATCACGGTATGTTTACCATCCTGAGAAACAGAATAGAGTATCTCATTCAGGCGGCGCAGAATATCTATTTTCCTCTCTCCGGCCGGATTCTCTCCTCCCAATTGATACACAATCTCTCCCAAAAGCTCTAAAAGCGGAATAGCCGGATTCACCACTAAGGCTACCTTATACTCTTCCTTGTTCATCAGGCGGTTTAAAATGATCCGACTAAGCAGGGTCTTGCCGCTTCCGCATTCGCCGGAGAGCATAGCCGAACTTTTTCTCTCCTGGACCGCGTAAAGAAGGCGCATCAGAGCCTCTTCGTGTTTGGCGGAACAATAAAAAAAACGCGGGTCAGGCGTATTCTCAAACGGTTTTTCCTTAAATCCCCAGTAGTCGTTATACATTATTAGCCGATAGTCAAGGGTTGGTCATTCCTTGCGGTAAAAACTGATACCGTCTACATAGAGGGTGCCTTTTTCAACGCGCGTATTCCAGGGCTCTAAGCTAAAATAGATCCGGATTACTTCAGACCAATCGCTGAGTTTGTCAAAATAAGCTAAAGGCAGGCGAAATTCCTGCCAACTGCCGGATACGCCTTTAAGATAATATTCGCTTTTTTCTTTTCTGGAATTTTCAATCTCTATTCTTAACGCGGCATTCTTAATCGGGCCGCCTAAAGCCGGTTCAACCCTGGAGGAAAGTCCAAGAAAATAATATTTGCTTAAGTCCGCCTGCCGGAGATCCAATGAAATTGACCTGACCTCGGAAACATCAGCAGTCCAATCATACGCTATCTTTAAAGGCAGTTTATTCTTGGCTAGATACAAGCTCTCACCCATCGGGTAAAATACTTTATTATCTTTAGTTCTTATGGTAGTAGAAATAAGAACAGCTGACATGAGCGCGAAAAATACCGCCGCGGCAAGCAAAAGATTTCTCTTACCCGTAAATCCCCTTTTCTCTTGGCCTAAAGGCCTCTGGTCTTTAATCGCGCTTTTATATTCGTCTAACACCCGATATATCCCATCCGCGGTCAGCCAAAGCATATAAGCCGGGTGCTTAGTCAACGACTCCAAGAACACCCTTAAGATATAGGGATCAAAAAGATGGCGGTGAGAAACTATCTGCTGAATTACGGCGCTTTCAAACGGCTCAAGTTTCCTCCGATAAGGCCTGGAGTGAGTCAGGGCGTCATAAACATCGGCTAAACCAACTATCCGCGCGGATTCATTAATCTTTCCTAATGTCAGCCCGCGGGGATAGCCGGTGCCGTCGGCGCGCTCCTGATGCTCACCTACTACCGCCAGAATATCCTGATTTATTCCCGGAACATTATTTAATATCTCAACTCCATACTCCGCGTGTTTTTGGACTTGCTCGTATTCAGCCGCGTCTAATGTGTGATTACCCTCAATAATGTCTTTCTTCACTTTGACCATACCCACATCATGCAAGAACGCGCCAATACCCAAATCCTCCAACTGTTCTTTTTTATATTTAAGGCCCTGGCCTACGGCTAGGGATAAGATACAAACATTCACGCTGTGGGCGATTAAATAATCTTCCGTGGCGCCGGAATTATCCATCAACCGCGACAGATTTAAATCATTTGACTCAAAGCCGTCTATCAACCTATCTATTTTCTTCCGGACTAAAGCTATATCAATAGGCTCATTCTTAGTTGTTTTATTCAACACCAGCCTCATTAAATCAGCTAATTCCCGGTAAATCTCATCGGCTGAGCAAACTGCAGATGACGGCTGTTTGAATTCGGCTAAAGATACACTTGCGGTTTCACTAAAATCCAGCCTTTTTATCTCTTCTTTTTTTAAGACATTGGAAAGTCTCATAGCATATAAACAATCTTCCTAACTATATTAAATATATACCTTTAAATACCAATGTCAACGATTTTTCTTTATCCTTCCAAATCTTTAACTACTTCCATAATTGTTTCTTCGCCCAATATTTCCTTGCGCTGGCCAAAACCGGTGAGCAAGGCCATATCGCAAATCTGGTTAATCCGGCGGGGGATGCCTCCGGACTGTCCATAAATCACCTTCAAAGAATTATCGTCAAAAATCTTTCTGGTGCCTCCAGCGGTGCGCAGACGGTGATTAATATATTCCGCGCTCTCCGGCTCACTCAAAGCGCCCAAATGATACTTTATGGCCACCCTTTGCTGGAACTGTTTGATATTGTTAATCTTTTCTTTAAGTTCAGGCTGGCCCAGAAGAATCAGGGTAAGCAGAAATTTATTCTGGTATTGAAAATTTAACAACAGCCTCAGCTCCTCAAAGATGAGCTTGTCTTCAATCAAATGGGCCTCGTCAATTATCACCACGGTCTGCTTACCGTTGTCCATATTGTTATGCAAGACTTCACTTAAGGAATGCAGGATATCGCTTTTTTGGCTGGGAAGATTATCCCTGATTCCCAGGCCGTAGAGTATCTCGCGCAGAAGCTCGGTATGGGAAAGATAGGGATTGATAATGAAGGCGGTCTCGTATCTGCCTTTACTCAAGGATTGAAGCACGGCCTGGGCAAGCAGGGTCTTGCCGCAGCCAAATACCCCGCTTAAGACCGCGGCTCCTTTTTCTTCCTGGATGGCGTAGGTCAGCCGGGTAAAGGCCTCTTCGTGCTGGCGGGAATAATACAAAAACTTCGGGTCAGCGGTATTTTCAAACGGTTTTTCACTTAGGCCCCAATAAGCCTCGTACATTTAGAAAAAATTCCTCCTTTAAACAAACAAAAAAACCAACTAGTTAAAAACAAACCGCGCGAATGAAAATATTTAATTTTATCCTATTATTTTATATCAAAACCCTTCTCAGGTAAAGGGTTATTTTAGGTATCCCACTTTGCCCGGGAGGTTATCGCGAAGGACTTAAGAATCAATTTAATATCTAACCAGAAACTCATATTCTCCACATACCATACATCATACTTGAATTTTTCCTCCCGGGGAAGGTTGCGCGAGGCAAAAACCTGGGCAAAGCCGGTGAGCCCCGGCCTTATGCTGGTTCTCTTCTCAAAACCGGGAATGTTGGACATATCCACCGCCTCGCTTCCCGGGGTCAATTCTATCTCTTTCGGACGCAGTGCCCGCGGCCCGACAAAAGACATATCTCCTTTGGCGATATTTACCAATTGGGGGAGCTCATCCATCGCTGTGGCCCGGAATATTCTGCCGATTTTGGTAATCCGGGGATCATCCGTTTTTGCCTGGACAGGGCCGACATTTTTTTCCGCGTCGGGAATCATGGAGCGGAATTTGATACCCTTAAAAATCCTGCCCCCTTTGCCGACGCGCTCCTGGAAATAAAATACCGGCCCACCGTCTGAGAGGCGAATAGCCAAAGCGAATATGCACCACAGCGGCAGACTTATAAACAGGCCGGTCACGGAAAGAAAAAAATCAAATACTCTTTTAAAATGGCGGCATTTTGGCATTTCTATTTTGTAATGGGTCATCCCACGATTGCTAATCGGTTACTCTATTTTTTGGTTCTTTAAATTTTAAACAGGTAAATCAATTCGCTGACCACAAAACCGCTTTTTTACCCCTCCCCGCCTCCCCTTGGTAAGGGGAGGATTTTCTTATCCCATCCTTTACAAGGAGGGGTAGGGGAGGTGATTTTTTTAGATAAGGCTTTTCAATTTCTTATTTAACTCTTCGGCAATATTGGGCCAGAAATATTTCTCTTTTGCCAATCTATAGGCATTTTCCCTGAGCCGTTCTCTTAAGGCGGGATCTTCCATCAGCATAATAACCTTTTCCGCGAATTCAGCGGGACTGTCGGCGATTAAGATATCCCTTCCCGGCTTTGCCTGTATGCCGCCTAATCCGCGGGTAGTAGCCACTACCGGAATCCTAAAGGCCATAGATTGCAGAATCTTATTTTGTATACCTACCGCCACCCTCATCGGGGCCACTGAAACGCAGGAATCCTCCACAGCCGCGCGGATATCCGGGGCATCTTTTACAATACGTACCGAATTGTCCCGGCTCATCCTTAGAATACAAGGCGGGATACTCGCGCCCACGATAAAGAATTTCGCTTCTTTTATCCTCTCCTTAATTAAAGGAAAGATGCTTTTATAAAAATATTGGACCGCGTCAACATTATGAAATGTCCTCATATTGGAAAAAAACACTATCTTCTTGAAATCAACCGGTATTTCTTTAAAATCCAGATCTTCGGGATTCAAGCCGTTCTCTACCACCTCCACCCCTGAAATTCCCAGATTCTTCTCTAAGAATTTTTTATCTTCAACAGAGGCGACTAAGCTAAGATCAAATTTCCCGGAAATCTCCGGTTCATACCTTTCTAAACGCTTTGATTCCAGATATTCAATAAATTTAAACGGCCCCCTACGAAAACGGGAAGACAAAGAGTATCTTAAAGACATGGCATCGCACATATCCAGGACTTTTTTCGAAGCGCGATACCCTGCCACGTAAGGAGCCATGCGGATAAGATGACAAAAAAATAAGTCGTATTTCGTTCTATCAAGTTCTTCCTTTACCACCCGCGTCATTTCCGAGGAGGCATAATAGGCTGTTTCCAGGGGCTCCCGGCTGAAGAACCCTCCCAAACACTTTAAGTAGGATTGATAACGCGGCAGAGCAACTGAGCGCACGCGCAGGTTATCTAAACCATGATCCTTTAACGCGCCCTTTTCGGCTTCAGATTCCACAAAAGTAAGCAGGGTTATTTCCCAATCGCGCGAAAGATATTTTAGAAAATTAAACGCGCGTAGTTTTTCTCCGCCCACAGGCGGAAAAGGCAGCCGGGTGGTCAGGAATAACATCTTCATCTGAAAATCCCTCTTTTTAAATCCCCCTGCCTGCTGCCTGCCTGTGCGAAGCACGCAGACAGGGCAGACAGGTTTCCCCCTCGTTAGCGCCATAAATGGCGCCGCTACTATGGCGCTCACGATAGACGCCGCTGTAGCGGTGCGATTTATCGCACAACTTTTACAAGGGGAGATGAAGGGGAATTTTCATCCTTCGATTCCTTTCAGTCACTCAGGATGACCCTGAGCGAGCAGAGCGAGTCGAATGGGTCATCTAAAAAAACTTCCTTTTCAGGGCAATCAGGCCGCGGCAGAAATTAAGCGGACTTCCCAGACGTTTCAGGTTTCTCAGCACAAATCTCAGGCTGAAATAAAACGATAAATTCGCTCTTTTTATTATCCAATTCAATTCCTTGTTGGACAGTCCGGGATAGCTGATTATGGTTTTGGACTGCACGCTTTCCGCGTGGTAATCGCCATCAATTAACCATTTGTTTTCTTTGGCCTGGCGGTAAAACTCCGTTCCCGGGAAAGGCGTGGCTAAAGAAAACATTACCGCGTCAACGTTCAGTCTCTTTGCCTTACGGATATCCTCCTCCATCACCTCTTTAGTCTGCAAAGGTGAGGCCCCCAGGATAAGATTTATTTTGGCTAAGATATTATTGCGTTTTAAGATGCGTATTGACTCAGGTATCCTTTGGACATCCAGGTTCTTCCTTATATCGCTTAAGACCTCTTGGTTAAAAGATTCCACCCCCATATCTATATAACGGCAGCCGGCCAAGGACATCTGACTGGCTATGGAATCGGTGATATGATCGGCCCGGGCCAGACAACCCCACTGCATACCTAACGGCCTTATCCCCTCGCATACCTCTATTGTCCGCGCCTCAGCCCATAAGAATTGGTCATCAATAATACTGACGGATTTATAACCTGCGTTCTTTAACATCCTGAATTCTTCAATCACATTTCCTGCCGAACGCGTCCTTACCGGAGGCTTCTGGTTCTGGCTGTATTTTCTGTGCTCTAATTCCCGGGCAAAACTTCCGGAATTCGGCACGCAAAAGGTGCACTGGTAAGAGCAATTCCGCGAGGTCTGCATCGCGGTAAAAGGCATCTTGGGCAGTTTCGGGTTATAATAGAGGTTTTTGTTTTTTATTAGATGTCTGGCAGGAAAGGGCAGTGTATCCAAATCCTCAAGTAACGCCCTGGGCGGATTGTTGAGAACCGCGCCCTCACGCAGGAAAGAAAGCCCGTTTACCGCCTCCAATGAGCCTCTTTTTTCCAGACAACGCCCTAATTCCACGAGCGTCCACTCCGGCTCCCCCCGGACAGCAAAGACATTATTGTCTTTTAAGAAATTCCCGGTGAAATAGGTCGGCGCCGGGCCGGTAAAGATAACCGGTATTTCTTTTTTCACCTCCCGAATCAGGCTCAAGGCCAAAAGGTCAGCCCGCAGGGAAAGGTTTACCGAATGAAAGACATACGCATCGCTATCGTCGGATAACAGGAATTTCTTAAATCTATTTATCCGCCAGCCTTCATTAGCCATATCAAGGTAGCTCACCGCGAAGCCGTTATGTTCCAGGAGGGCCGCGGAAGTTAAAGAAAATATATTCGGCATGGGATACAAACTGTACGTGCATCCGAATACCCGCTCAATATTTCTTACCCCTCCCCGCCTCCCCTTGGTAAGGGGAGGATTTCTTTCCCCTGAAAAATCCGGCGGATCAATAAAGGTTATTTTCATTATTTAATTTTATCTTGTCTTTCAATTACATAAGCGCCTAATGCCAGCACATCCATACGCGTGCGCAGAAAACAATCCAGCGCCTCTTTGGGCGTATTGACAATGGGTTCATTTTCATTAAATGAGGTATTCAGGACTACCGGTACTCCGGTAATATTTTCAAATTCCTTGATCAAATTCCAATAGCGCGAATTAGCGTGCTTGCTTACGGTTTGCAGCCGGCCGGTGCCGTCTATGTGAGTAGGCGCCGGAATAAGCTTTTCCTTATCCGGCTTTACCTTATAAGTAAAAAGCATAAATGGAGAAGGATGGGTTTGTTCAAAATAATCACCGGTTTTTTCTTCAAGTATGGAAGGCGCGAACGGGCGAAAAGGCTCCCGGCGTTTTATTCTGTTGTTAAGTATATCTTTCATTTCCGCCCGGCGCGGGTCAACCACGATGCTTCTATTGCCCAGCGCTCGCGGGCCCCATTCCGTTCTTCCCTGAAACCAACCAACGATTTTTCCATCGGCGATCGCTTGAGCGGTAATTTTATAAAGCTCTTCGTCATTTCTTATTTCCGTTACTTTACAGCCCTGTTGATTTAATTCATCGCACCTGGATTGTAATTCGGCGCTCATCGTATCCGCATCATAAGCCGGCCCCCAGAAGGCGTGATCCATTACAAAATCTCTCGGTTTTTCCAGAATTTCATGCCAGAGGTAATACGCCGCGCCGATTGCTAATCCCGCGTCGCCGGGGGCGGGCGGAATATAAATATTCTTAAATGGAGTGCGCGCGTAAATTTTTCCATTGGCAACACAGTTGAAGGCAACGCCTCCGGACAGACAAAGCGTATCAAGATTGTTTTGCCTGTAGAGTTCATTAAGCAAAGAAAAAATTATTTCTTCTATCCTTGACTGCAAAGACGCGGCGATGTTTTTATGTTTTTCTTCAACCGGCTCATCTTTTTTTCTTGCCGGCCCAAGCCTTTTTTCAAGGTATTCAGAAAATAAAATATCTAACGCGGGATACCCTGCCAAGAAATTCATATCAACTAATTTCTTATGGTGCAAAAAATATTGTAAGCCTAACTCAAACTTCATGCCTCCGGAATATTTCAGTATTTTTTCAAACTCATCCTTGTATTCCGGAGTGCCGTAGGCCGCAAGCCCCATAACCTTATATTCATCACCAAAACTACAAAAACCCAGATACTGGGTAATCGCGGTATAATACAGCCCCAGCGAATGAGGAAAACTGATATCCCCGGCTATCTTCATCTTATTTCCCTCACCCCAGCCCCACATTGTCGAGGCAAAATCACCCAGGCCGTCGGCGGAAAAAAGCGAAGCCCGCTCAAAAGGAGAAACAAAAAAAGACGAGGCGAGATGCGCCTTATGATGTTCTATGTTTACAAGTTCTGCCTTAATCTCTTTATCGTTCAAATTAAAGATACCGGCAACAGTTTTTTTAATATTTCGCGTTTTACCCAAGGCGTGTAACCGTCGTAAGGCCAGCCGCGGAATTTTTATGCCGTAATATAATTTTTTTAAAAACCGCGCCTTCGCGCTTCTAGGTATGGCGATATAATCAACATCCTTGATGCTTACCCCGGCCTCTTTCAGGCAGTATTTAACCGCCTCCACCGGTAAACCCGCGCAGTGCTTGATCCGGTTAAAGCGCTCTTCTTCCGCCGCCGCGATTAATTTACCGTCTACAATAATTGCCGCCGAGGCATCCCCATGATACGCGTTTAGACCTAAGATAATCATTTTTTAAAAAATCTCCTTATGCGCATTAATTTAATTTATCCGAAATTAAGCGTGAATATATCCCCTGCATTTTACGCGCGATTTTTTTAATATCAAAATTATCCCGCGCAAGGCGATTAGCTCGCATTCCCATCTTTACGCGTAAGCCGTCATCGCTTAATAGTTTATTTAACGCTGAAATAAGTTTTTCCGCGTTTAGCTCAGTAATTATTCCTGCCTGGGCGCTTTCTACAAGTTTATGGATACCGACTTTATTTGAAATAACTATCGGCAAACCCGCGGTCATAGCTTCAACCGCGGCCATTCCGAAATTTTCATGATATGATGGTAAGACAAAAATATCCGCATCGGCAAAAGCTGATAATTTTTCATTACCGTCGAGAAACCCGGTCAGGATAGCCAATCCGGATAACCCGGACTTAAACAACATAGTATTTATCGCTTTCTCATAGTTTTTATTGCCTGTTCCGGCAAGCACAAAAATAAAATCATTACGCTTCCCCAATAACATCTTTAATGCCGGGATAAGTAAATCCAGCCCCTTTATCGGGTCAAGGCGCGAAAGAAAAAGAATAATTTTTTTACCTTCTGTCAGGGGGTATTTTTTTCTAAATACTCCTTTAAAAATTTTTAAATCGTCGAATTTATTAAAATCCAATCCATACGGCTGCACTATATAGCGGCTTTCCAATTTTAAGTCTTTTATTCGCGCGTCCCACATCTCTTCTTCACAGATAAAGTGAATTGCCGACGCATTCGTGAGATTATTTTTTTCAAAAAAAGATATATAAAAATTTTTCTTAAGCGCGCTTCTTTTTAAGCATTCCTGGCTCAGCATCCCTTCCGGAGTAAGAATATAGGGTATTTTATATTTACCCGCGTACCGGCAGGCAATGGTAGATGGATAACTAAAAAGAGAATGTATATGCACCAGTTGAAAATCTTTCAGGTGACTCTTAAACCACAGATTCATCTGGTGAGAAAAGGCAAATTGAGCAGGTAAGAATGAATTAAATTCCCTGGGAAAAGAATAAACCGGCACAGAATCAAGAATATAATTCTTTTCCCCTGATTCTATATCTGTAGTCGCGATCGCTACTTCCACTGCTTGATTTTTAAGCTCCCGGCATAATTGAATAGTTGCCTGAGCCGGACCTCCGGAAGAACCGCTCAGCGTTGGAATGACATGAAGAATCTTCATAAATTGTTTATTGCCCTGATAAGCCCCTGAGCACACTTTAAGGGAGAATAATCCTGAATAATCTCCGCGGATTTTCTCCCCATTTCTGATAGCTTATATTCATCGCTTAAAATATTTTTGAGGTATCCCGCGAGTCCATGAATATCCCCTTTTTTAAAAATATAGCCATTCTCACCATTTCTGATTAAATCAAGCGCGGCACCTGCCACATCTGAAGAAACTACCGCCAGACCGCAGGCCATTGCTTCATTTAAAACTAAACCCCAGGGATCACTATGGGTCGGCAAAACAAAAACATCAGCAACAGCATAATATTGAGCAAGCGCCTCCTGATGTATAAATCCCTCAAAGAATACATTTTTTAAATGATTGATTTTACAGAAATCTCTATAGCGATTCTCATCTTTTCCGCTGCCGACAAGCACCAGGCCAAGGTCGCCAACCTCGCGAGATACCAGTTGAAAAGCCTTTAATAAATCAAAAATCCCTTTCTGATTAATCAAACGCCCCGTATAAAGAATAAGCTTTCGCGGATATCCCTTGGAACGTTTAAATGTTTCTTTTGTATCTTTATATTGATCGCAAGAATGGCTAAAGTATTCATTGTCAACCGCATTTGGCGCTACCCATATTTTCTCAGCAAACGCGCCCAAAGAAATCAGATATTCAAAGGAAGCCTTGCCAGGAACCACATAAGCGCTGCAATTATCTATAAACCAGCGTTTATAAAGCATTTTTAACGGAAAGTTGCCGCGATAATCATACTTATTACTTTCGCACCACAGAATAACCCGCCTGCGGAACAATTTCGCGTAAGCAATAGCTAAAAACGAACTAGGGTCATGATAACTGCCGATGATTATAACATCCGGGGAATACCGGAGAAGGCGATAAAAAATTGTGGGGTTGAAGAAATAAGGCGATAAGCCTCCACGCTGAAAAAGGATACCCGGCAAAACCTCATAGCAGAAATTTATTTGCTCCTTATAGATTTTCCATTCCCGTCTTTTTTCCGACTTTCCAAAAAAGAAAACTAAAAATTCTCCTTTAAAATTACGCGCTAATTCATTAAAAACCGGTATCCTGTAGGGTGATATCGTCTCGGTTAAAAGGATTGCCTTAGCCATCTATCTCCCGCCCAAAGCCATAGTAAAAATAATATTAAAACCGCGAGCGGAGCGAATAAAGATAAACCCTCTACCCTCAATCCTGCCGCCTTAAAAATATCACTCGCCAAATCAATCATATAACTATGAAACCCGTTTTTACAAAAAATAACTAAATTATTATAGACTACGCTCGCGCCTCCAGTCCAAAATAATCCGGGAAGATTAATGAGCGTGCTGATAAACGCTAAAACTGAAGCTAATCCTTTGCTAAAACGCGGATTAAACTCACAAGTAGAAATAATATAAAAAATAAAAGGAATCACCGGCAATAAATACCTCGGCCCTCCTCCGGCCTGATTAAAATACCAGGCATTACCAAGGCCTAACGCTTTACATAGCGAGCCAACAGATACAGATAGGCCGATAATATAAAACAATACGGCAAAAAGAATAATTTTATTTATCCGGCCGGATAAAACTTTCTTGAACATCACGACTGCTATGATGACAAAAGGTGAAAAAAATAATAATCCAACCATAGGACTAAATAAAAGAATCCTCGCGACATTAAAAGCCCCGGGTAAATCAATAGCCATGGCAGCCGCGTATTTAGCTTTATAAGAGTACATTAATAAATTACCAAAGGAAATTTTGTTATATATAAAAAGCGGCAGCAAACCGATAAGAGCGCCTCCGCTCCAAAAAACAAAATTCTTCCAGCTTTTTGTTAAAAATAAAAGGCAAAAAAATAGAGGCAATAAAAATACAGATACTCCATTAACAAAAATAGACAGCCCGCACAATAAACCACTGACAAAAACTAACTTATAATCACGCGGTTTACTCATAGAAATAAAAGCAAAAGAAATAAATAATAGCGACGCTTGGAGGATATCCTGGCCATTAGTAATATTTAAAGAATAGAAAATAAAAGGCGAGCCGAAGTAAAGCAAGGCAGAAAAAATAATTGCCTTTTTCCGTGTGCATCCGGAATGTCTAAGCATAAGAAAAAACACCCCAATCAATAAAGCAGTAAATAAAATCACTGTGCTTAACGCCATCATAAACTGAGACACCTTAAACTCTGTGGCCGCAGGTAACGAAAATTTCTGAATTAGCTTTGGCCGTAAAAAAACCGAATAAGGCAAATAAGAAGTTAAAGCTATAAATGATAGTCCCGGGAAAGGCTCAATATAAGTGCGGCCATCCAATATAAAAAAATCAAGCGCGTGTATCCCCGACTCCTGTTGAATTTTATCAATACAGGTAGTGCCGTGATGGGCCAGTGATTTGGTAAGTAATTCAAAACGGGGAACTTCTAAATTCGGCTTAAAGAAAAAAGCCGAAATTAAAAAAACAGTGAGAAATATTTTAACGGCGATGTAGTGGTCACGCTTTTCTGTCATCTAAATTTTCCTTATTACAAAAATAAACCCTTCCGGCCTTGGGCGGTTTAAGCCAACGCGCGATAAGAGATTACCTGCCATAAAAAGCAATGATGACGGCCTAAGTAAATTCAATATTTTTCGGCGGCTTTGATCACAATAAAGATGGACCGGCAAACGAAAAAACTGGGCGTAACGATATACGATTTTCACAAATTCCATATCATACGCTAAAGATTTATAGCTTGGTTGTGTTGTGCGCCCCTTAAATTCATCTTTAATGAAATATGAAAATAAAGAATGCGGCGGATAGGGACGGACATGCGAAGGGTCATCCCAAAATTCACTTGAGGCAAGAGGACCGGCAATCACTAAAAGCCCATTACTTTTTAAAACCCGCGACAACTCCATAAGCAGTTGCCTGGCACCTTCCGGATTTAGATGCTCGATAACATCAGCGCAATAAACACCGTCAAACGCCTGCTCAGAAAAAGGAAGCCGCAAAATATCACTTTTTATAACGCGGTAATTACTCTTAGCGCATTCATCCAGGGAATCAATATTCCGGTCTACACCAATAATTCTTTCCGGAGAAAATCTTATAAATAACCCCTTGCCGCATCCGACATCTAAAATCTTAGCGCAATTTATAAAGATATCAAAGCATTTCTTGTGCCAGCTTACTCTTTGATCATAAAATATATTTTTAAAAAAATGAAGCGTCTTTTTATCTATCATTATTTTCCCAATAATATCTGCATTCCTTTATGGATACTCTTGGATATTCCCAGCTCCCTAATCATAAAAAAGGTAGCCGGCGAGAGTATCCTTTTTATTCGGTTTATGGAGTTTCTCCTGTCAACCATCCTCTCTATTTTTGAAGCCAGCATCCTAAAGCGCCGCGGTGGGATATTTATACAAAAATTATTGGCCGGGCTTTGATGGTTATACAGAGAAACATCATACTCTTCTTTAATCAGGCCATTCTCTTTACAAAATTCAAAGGCTTCCGTAGCCGGATAAGGAGTAAAAATACTATACGTCAAAATGTCGCATTTAATCTTTCTCATGGCTTTTACGGTATCCTCAAGCGAGGCTTCGGTATCCCAGGGAAATCCGATTATAAAAAATGCCTGCAATTTAATCCCGTATTTCTTAATAATCTTTGCCGCGGAGAGGGCCTTCTCTATGGTAATATTTTTGCGTATTCTGTTTAATGCCTCATTATTTCCGGATTCAACCCCTATCTGGATTAAAAAGCATCCCGCCTTCTTCATGAAAGATATGGCCTCTTCTTCCACAAGATTTACATGTAATTCGCAGCTCCACTTTATATCAGGGCAATGGCGTATTAACGCGTTGCATAAATCAATTATATGCTCTTTATTGATGCCAAAGTTATCATCGACAAAATCAAATATTCTTACTCCCTGCTCCCGCAAGACCTTTATCTCTTTTATTACATTTTCCGGAGAACGCGCCCTTACCCTCCTATTCCAAATGTTACGCGAGCTGCAAAAAAAACAGTTATAAGGGCATCCCCGGCTGGTGAAAATATGGCTGAACGCTGCTTTCGGATACTTATCATAACCCTTCAATAGCCTGTTTGCCGAATCACCGGGAAAAGGCAGGGAATCCAGATCTTTTATATATTCTCGAGGCGGATTTTCGTTGAGCGAATCATTTTTACGATAAAGTATCCCTTTAATTCCCTCAAGGCTTTTTGCTGACTCGATAGCATTTAATAATTCAACGATGGTATCTTCCCCCTCTCCTCTCACAGATATATCTATCGCGGCATTCTTAAAGACATCTCTGCCGGTTAAAGAAGGATGGACCCCGCCGATAATAACAATAATATTCTTATTAATTTCCTTAGCAATACGGGTAATCATGCACGCGGAAGTAAAATTCTGCGATTTCGCGGAAATCCCTAAAACCATAGGATTATATCCGGCGATGACCGATTTAATTTCCTTCCATATCAGGGCTGCTGGATTTTCAAGATTAGCTAAATAATTGTCAAAGCCCGCGCCGGATAAATAGCTTACCTTAATCGGGTCTCTGGCCGGATAAAAATCCGCGTTATAAGCCATCACTTCCCAGGTTGTCTTCTGACTTATCACTGCTGCCAAGTAGCCTAAAGAAAGCGGATACCTATCCAATGAATATGTATTTTTAAACAGCCTGTAAAAAGGCGGCTCTATGAGTAAGATTTTCTTTTCCTTGCGTATCATCATAAATGACCCAAAAGCTGACCAACTTTTAGCTTAGAACCAGTTCATCATATATGGATAAAATTTCCCCGGCTTCCTTATCCTTAGAGAAAAATTTTGCCCGCTCCAAACTTTTCCGGGACATTGACTGCCTGAGCCCCGGATCATTTATTACTTTAGTTATTGCTCCCCTGAAACCATCGATATCATTAGGATCCATAATAATCCCGGCGCTGCCGGAAACTTCAGGCAAGGATGTAACATTGGAAGTAATTACGGGGATACCGCATGACATCGCTTCGAGAACCTGGTAACCGAACCCTTCATAAAGCGAAGGGTCAATATATAAACTTGCCGCCTGATATAATTCCAGCAGTTCTTCCTGGCTGAGCCTGCCGGTAAATATCACCCTGCCCTCTAATTGTAATCCCTTAGCCAGGGCCTCTATGCCTGTACCGCGGATATCGCCAAAAATTATCAGCTTTACCGGAATCTTTAATTCCGCAAGCGCGTTTTTATACGCGCGCAGGACTACCGGAGTATTATCCCTTGGATCGCTTGAAGAAATATGAAAAATATACCCCTCATCGGAATTATACTTTTTCCTGGTCTCCTGTAACTTTTCACTGTTAATAGAGGGAGAAAAACTATCATCGCATCCGGGGTAAACTACACGTATTTTTTTCTCATCAAGGGAATATTTCTGGATAAGATCTTTTTTTGTGCTGTGAGAGCTCGTAATAACCAACCTTGCTTTACGTATGCTGGGCCGGAAAAAAGACAGAGTATAACTCTGGCTAACCCAGGCATACAATGAACTGTCCGAGCTGCGGCTTACTGAATTTATCCGATAATCCGGAATTTCAAATAAATATATTATTAATTTATTTCCCGCGGCTAGAGGCAAAGTCTCAAAACAAGCATGATATATGTCAAGGTGATACTTTCGCATAATCACCGGAAGTTGAAATTGATCCCAGATTATGCGTATCGGCATATAAATCTTTACATAATGAAAATTATCCTGTACTGGAAGCGGCGGAACCGAATTCTTTTTATTAAGAAAAATATAATAACAATTATTTTTATCCAGCTTAGCCAGGCTGTGTATTAAATTATACTGATAACGTGATAAGCCCTTGCCGTAAAGAGAAACGCTAGTCGCGTCTAAACCGATCACTGCCATTGCTTCCTGTCTTTTTTAACTTGCGCGTATATATCAAATATTTTAGTAAGCATCTGCGATAGTAAGAAATTTTCCTCTATCCGTTGGTATCCTCTTTTACCCATTGCTTTTGAAATTTCAGGATTTTTAAGATGATACCTAAGCGCTTCGGCTAATTTTTCCGGATTACCCGGAGGAACTATTGTTCCGGTTTTTCCATCAATCACAATTTCTGGATTCCCGCCTACAGAAGTAGCGACTACCGGCTTTGCCATTGCCATAGCTTCCAGAATAACTACCGGCAACCCCTCAACAAAAGAAGGAAGAGTAAAAATATCAAAAGTATTCATGAGCTCGCGGATATCCGAACGATAGCCTGTAAAAATCACCCGTTGCCCTAACCCAAGGCCTTGAGCTAACTCAAATAAACTATTTTTATATTCCCCTGCTTTTTCTAAATCTTCTCCGACAATCAAAAAAACACAATCGTATTCTTTTGCGACTATTTCCGCGGCTTTAATTAAAACATGCTGGCCTTTGTTTTCGCAAAGACGGCCAACCTGGCCGATAATCCGCTGACCCTGCTTTAAACCGAACTCATTTCGAATCTTTATATCGCTATTGTTATCCTGGCTCGCAAAACCTGGATTAATGCCATTATGTATAACATCAATCTTGTCCGCGCGGACACCCTGTTTAATAATTTCTTCTTTTACGGCATGGGAAACCGCGATGACCTTAGAACAAAAAAACCTGCTGGTAAGCCAATTAATCAAGAATTGATAGGCGCCGATAAAGGGATTTTGATTAAAACTATCCCTTACGTGGGCATGATTAATTACGGGCACATCGGAAATAAATCCTCCTATCCGGCTTAAAACCGTACCCCCTAACGGTGTATGCGAATGCACTAAATCAATACCCTCTTCTTTTATTATCCGCGCTAATTTTATCGCGCTACCAAAACTAAAACTACGACGCGTATCAATAGTGCAAACTTTAATACCTTTATTTCTCAAAATATCTGTCAACTTTCCTTCGCTGGGAGAATTTACTACTGCCTGCCCCCCTCGCTTAAGAAGCTCTTCGATAATCCAAAGGGCAATAATATTGCCGCCGGTAATTTCGCCGTCAATAACCGGGTAAAGAATCTTTAATCTCATTCTGATTTTAGGCTCATACGGAAAGAGGCTTACAGCCCATTAAGAAAATATCGGCGCCGAATAAGTCGTCAAATAGGCTTGCCCGATCATTAAAAGAAACCCAGCAGCTCAATGTCCGGAAAAATCTTTTGAAGAAATTGGTGGAGGTAAAGACAAAAATATACCGAAAGAGATCGCTCATAAAGGCCGAGCCGCCGATTTCGACATTATTCAAACCGATTCGCCCGGCTAATTCCAACAGCTCGCTCCGGCTAAAGGACCTTTCATATCCCAGCGGCCATTTGTTTTTCCGGTGCAGGAAAAAATTAAGAATCTCATGCGGAAAGAACAGGCGGTTAGGCACGCTGATAATAACAATGCCTCCTGCCCTGACTAAATCAAAGTGAGTCTTTGCTAGGTTAAACCTTTCTTCGCCTTCGAAATGCTCAACCGTGCCAAAAGACATTGCTATATCGAACTGCTGCCGCAAGTTCGAATCCAGGGCCAGGGCATCCATGCGCAAGAAGGAAGCCGTAAGCCCGCTGGAACTAAAGTTTCTTTCGGCCAGCGAAAGCGCTTCTTTACTATAATCCATTAATGTCACCGCTGCCCCGCGTAACCCGAGAATAAAACTATACACACCCAATCCGGAGCCGACCTCTATTGTTTTTATCCCCCGCGAATTTCCCAGGTATTTATTTATATAAGCCAAGACCTTTCTTCCCCTTACCCCCTTGTTTTCTCGTTTTACCCAGGCCCGGAATTCGGTATCAGCCATTGCCTGCGTCCAAATCTTATTCCAGATATTAGGGTTATTCATAGGTCATTTTCTGCACACGCCGATTAATTCTGTCGCGCGGCGGACAGCCTCATTGCTGATGATAAAATCCTCCAAACCCGCCTCATCCCAGGAGCGGGTGGCTACGCTATGGCAGATCTTACGCCTGAGGGGATCCGACAACAGCCCCCGCAAGTGAAAAATATCTATTTTTTGAATCCAATGATGAGCCGCGGATTGCCTCCTGCGCTGGCCGAAGATTTCCACCTTGGTAAAATATTTCCCCAAGGCATCATTGAAGTCATTCTTTGAGAATTCCACTTTATGATAGGGGTTTTCAGGTTTAATCACGGTTCTCTTGGCCTGGGGCGTAGAAATAATCAATATTCCGTCTTCCTTCAATACCCGCTTAACCTCTGCTAAAAAGTTCAGGGGATGGTCAAGGTGCTCCAGTGTCTCAAAAGAACAGGCTAGATCAAAATACCGTTCAGGAAAATCAAGAGTACCGGCATCCATCACCTGGAAGCGCGTATTTTCTTTCTGGTAATGATCTTTGGCGTACGTAATAGCTTCCGCGCTGATATCCACACCAATAACTTCCTTTGCTGTTTCGGAAAGATAAAAAGAACCATAGCCTACACCACAGGCAGCATCCAAGATAATTTTATCCTTACAAAATTTATTGGCAAATTCATAACGTTTCATATGCACTGCCAGGGGCCCGCCAAATGTCTCACTTGGAATGATACGCTCAGGATATGTATTTTTATTATCCATCTCTGCTTCCAGGAAAAATTTTATTTAAATATTTTTTTAAGATCTTTTTCGGTAAAAAAGAAATTAATAAGTGCGCCATAACCATAAAACGCAATAAAAGTAGTGGCCTTAGCCTTATTGCCTTAAAAATATAATGCCTAAAATTCTGATGTTGGCTTGCGATATAATAAGTTTCTGCCAGCTGCATATAAAAATTAAAACTAACTACAGCTCTTCGACAGCAACTAAGCGAGCCTAACATTGCTAAATGCTTCAACGCAGTCTGAACGCGGCCACGGATAAACTCATTTGAAGAGGTATTTTTTTTATGTAATTTGTACTTAACTAGAATTTCCGGGATAAGGCTAATTTTATATTTTAAAGCAAAACGCAGATAAAAATCCCAGTCTTCAAAAGCAGGAATATTGCCGTCAAAAAAACCTACCTGGCTAAAGCACTCTTTTCTTAGCATAACCGTAGAAAGAAACATACTACATAAACGGCTCATCCCTTCATAGGTATACCCGATTTTAATTGCCCGTTTATAAAAATTTAGGCGCTTTTCTGTTTCTTTGCCTAAAACATTACCACCTTCATCTACCACTTCGCTCAATGTATGCACTAACCCGGCTTCCGGATGCGAATCTAAGAAAACAACTTGCTTGCGCAGCTTTCCCTCAAGCCAGATATCATCATCATCAAGAAAAGCAACATATTCCGCGCGTGCGGCTTTTATCCCCGCATTTCTAGCCTCTGAGCGGCCTTTATTCTCCTGATAAATATAACGAATATTTTTGTATTTACTTAATGCTTCCTTTGTAGCATCCGTAGAACCGTCATCAACTACAATAATTTCAAAATCCTTAAAATCCTGCCTTAAGACGCTATCAATAGCCTCGCAAACATAACTGCTGCGATTATAAGTAGAAATAATAACGCTGACTTTAAGCATTTACTTTATCAAGAAAAATCTGCCGAAAGTCTCTGCCCGCAGGGCAGATTTTTCTTGATCCTGAAGCCCAAAGGGTTGAAGGATCTAATATAGGTAACCGAATATAATTTCCTATACTCCAAGAAGGTTTTTATAAAGACTTTCAGTTTCTTTTATCATTTTATCCAGGGTAAAAAGTTCACGAAAATGCTTTTTTCCGGTTAAACCCATTTCTCCGGCTTGTTGCTGGTGCTCCAGCATCCAAAGCATAGCTTCAGCCAAAGCATTAACATCTGCGGGTTTAACCAGAATCCCGGTCTTGCCGTCTACCACAGAACGGCGCATTCCTCCCACAGAAGTAGCAATAACCGGAACACCCATTGCCTGAGCCTCAATTACCGCGAAACACAACCCTTCAAATAATGAAGGCATGACTAATACATCAGAAGCATTCAAAAGCCGCGGGATATCAGTCCTATATCCGGTAAATATAAAATAATCCTCCAGGCCTTTGTGTTTTACCCGGGCCTTAAGCTCATCCTCTAATTCACCTTCCCCGATAAAGAAAAATTTAACGGATTTAAAGCGCTTCACTACAAAAGAAGCGGCATCAATAAGATATTTTTGGCCTTTTTGCGCTGCCAGCCGAGCGATATTTACGATTATACGACATCCCTCCTCAAGGGAAAATTCCCGGTATACATCTTTTTTGTCAAATTGATCCTGGAATTTTTCCGCAGGCAGGCCATAGTAAATAACATAACTTTTATCGGAAGCGATTTTCTCTTTTCTTATTCCGGTATCGCGGTCAAACTCAGAGGTGAATATAAAGCGCAAACCGCAATACCTAAAAGCTATCTTTTTTATAAATCTGGCTTTAATGTTGTAGCTTGGGTTAAGCTCCGGAGTATGATGCGTCATTAATAATACAGGAACCCCTGCCAGGCGCGCGGCTATTATTCCATCAAGGCAGGTATCGTTAAAATGCGCCAAAGACGGCTTCTTATCTAAAAACAGCTCTCTTAGCCTCTTAATGAGCAAGACATGATTAGGCTGCAGGCAGTAAGAAGAAACCTTTACATCTAAATTCCTTAATTTTGATATAAGCGGCTCAAAAACCGCGTTCTCCGGATAAATAAATTCCGGATCAAACCGTGCCCTATCAATACCCCGCATAAGATAATAAAGGTATTCTTCCGTTGCCCCTAATGCGAGGTTTTGCTGAAAATAAGCTAAACGTATTTTTTTCATATAAAATTTCGTCTAGGTTCTTATATACATATTCCCGGTTAATTGCCTTGCTTCACCGCAACAATAAACATCTGCTTGCCCGCCAGCAGCCAAAGAAACGGAAATTTCAAATAAAACCACACGAAAAAACTGCTCTTCGGAAGATTGCTTTTGGTAGTATAAGGCAAGAATCGCGGTATGAGCTTGGTAATTTTAAAATTGAGCGCCTCTAAAACTTCAGCTATAGCTCGGTGGCTTAAGGGTATATGATGATCAAAAAAATCCCAGTATTCTTTATAGGCATACCTTATATTCGGCCCCAGAATAATCAACCTGCCTCCTGGCCTTAAAACGCGGCGTGCCTCTAAAATCATATGCAGTAAATCATCCTTGGTCAAAAGATGCTCTGAAAAATTACTCATAAAAATCACATCCATAGAATCATTCACTAAAAAAGAAAAATTATTATGACGGCTCTTAAAAAATTTAATACCGGGGGCTAAAAACTTGGCATTCTCTTCATTGGCATCAACAGCATATTTTTCCTTACAACAGATATTATTGATAAATTCACCAAAGCCTGTCCCGGCATCTAAAACAATATCATTTTTTGTTATATACTTATTTAGAAAATAACGACAAAGTATTTTCCAAATTTTATTCTTTTGGATGATTTCTTTTTCGTTAAACCGATGTTTATACAGAATATCAAGCAGGTTGTAGTTTTTCATTTAATTTATTTGATTTAAATAATATTTCTGTAATCAAGCGTAAATCATTTTTATTCCAATATTTAAAAATAAATAATATACTTATATATAAAATTATAACTAATCCGTTATAAACAATGCCCGGCGTAGAATATAAGACGGCCACAAGAAGCAATGCTGCCGCAAAAGGTAATAAAGACGCCTTTAACCCTGTGAAGGCAAAATTACGCGTACGGCTAAAGACAAAAAATAAAACAATGCTGCTAAAATTATAACTTAATACTGTGGCCCAGGCTGCTCCCATAACCCCCCATTTCGGAATAAATAAACAATTTAATACCAAATTAAGCAAAGCACCCAGTAAAGTAGTTACGGGGATATACTTTTGCAATCCCTTGGCGATGAGGCCGATACTTATTATCGTGCCAAAATACCCTCCTACTTCCGACCAGATAAGAACAGAAAGTACCGGAGCCGAAGAAGCATACCCCTTGCCGTAAAATATCTTTATTAATAACGCGGAATTTACTGTGAGCAGCGCGCACACTCCAAAAATAAATGGCATCAGGTAACGAAAAGATAAACTAAAATAGCGCTCAAAACGCTCGAGATCTAAAGAAACTCTGGATAATACCGGAAGCATAGTAGTTGTTAACGCGGTAACAAAAATAGTAAATAATTCGGCGACATTTACGCTGGCAGCGTAGTAACCGAGTTCTTTATCCCCTGTCCAGGCATGCAGCAAAACCTGGTCAACGCGCATATAAATACAAATACCTAATCCGGACAAGGCCAAGGGGAAAGATTTTTGAAAAATATCGCGTGCTAAAACTTTATCCCATTGCCATCTAAAAAAAATCAACCTACGCGCAAATAAAAATATAAATAACGCCTCAAGGAAGCTGCAGGCAAAACGCCCCAAAATTACTACGGATAAATTTACCCTAAATAAAACAAACAATCCTATGGCAACACACCATAATAACTGGCGGCCGATAAAAATAATAGCATTTTGCCACTGCTTAAGGTTAATTGTAAAAGCTACGGATGCCAGGCGCAAAGGAGCCAAAAGAAGCAAGTCTGCCACGGCAAATAAAAGTAAAAGCCATAAATTTCCCAAATAACCTAAAAAAGGAGCGCTGGCCATCGCGACTATAACCGCGGCAACAGATAAGCATACCGCGGAAATCATACCCGTACTTATAATTTGCCGGGCACGTCCCTCAGATTGCGATGCCTCCTTAATTAAAACCTGATCCATCCCTAAAGTAGTCAACCAGCTAAAAAGAGAAATATACGCGTATAACGAAGAATACCTGCCAAACCTTTCATTTCCCAAATAACGCACGAGAAAAATCGAAGCAAAAAGAGAAAAAAATAAACCTACTATCCTCGCAAAAAGCATTGCGGAAGTATTCTGGAAAACGAGTTTTTTTAAATTTAAACCCTGCGAATCAGAATAATTTTGCATAAATCTGTTATAACCCTAGCGCTGGCAAAATAAATCAGTATACCCGCGGCTTTTAACGATTTCTAAAAGCCCCGTAGTATCCCGCGGAATCCGATATGATTCCATTTTTCCAAAAAGAACATCTACCTGCCTAAAACCTAATTCCGAAAGCAAAGAAAATAACTCCTCTATAGAGGTACCCGCGCTCTTTAAGCTTGAAGGATTAGCCTCAATTACAAGCTTAAGAGCTGGATTACGCTCAATAAGCCCGCGCATCCCCTCTAAAACAATTTTATCCGCGCCTTCCGCGTCAATTTTTACAAAATCCACAACCGGCCAATTTCTTCGCGCGGAAAAATTATCCAAGGATACCATATCCACTAAAACTTTCTGCCCGGTTATATCAGGCACCCTAAAAAGGCTGCTTCCTGTGGATATACCGAGAAAAAACGGAATTTTCCCATCATTGTTTCCTACCGCAAAGTTAAAAGGCCAAACGATTGAAGCTAATTCATTTACTTCAATATTTTTTTTAAGGAGACTGTAATAAGATGGATCGGGCTCGAATGCGTATACCTTGCCGGTGTCACCGACAAGCCTGGCTGATAAGAGCGTATAATAGCCAATATTAGCGCCTATATCCACTACTGTCATACCCGGTTTAATCACTCTCTTAAGCATGCCGCACATTTGCGGCTCATTATCAAAAGCATACAGCCACCCAAGCCACCCGCGCTTATCAGGGCAAGAATGGTAAATGATCATCCCGTTGGTTTCCACGGGATCGGGAATACGTAAATGTAAAATCCTAAAGAATAATAAACGGAATATTTGACCCAGGGTATTTTCTTTCAGGCGAATTTTAGTTACTCTCGTTTTAGATATCCATGGCGCTATAAAATTATATGCCTGAAATAAAAGCTTACGCATTTTAAGGCTAATTAAAGAGGGATAATTCATATGCTAAGACTATGATTATGTCTGTAACAGTTCAGTTCCTGGAAGTAAATCAAATTGTCATTCCCGCGTCCCGCTTTACGGGATCCCGCTACGCGGGAAAAGCGGGAATCCAGACGGAACACTTCCAAGAGCTGAACTATTACTTATGCCTTACAACGCTTACGGGTTTAAACTAAAGAGTATTGTTATTTACTAATGAGCATCTGGTAAAGGCTCTTCCAGAACAGCGGTCTTTTTACCAATTCTTTGATCAACCTTCCGTGATGGTTGAAATCGCCGTATTTTTCAATAATCCTCTGGGTCTGCTCCTGGGCGGAAAACTGGATTAATTTTTCTATTTGTTCATCACTAAAGTCAGCGATAAGCTTTCTAAGGTAAAGTCCCATGGTTAAATCAAATTCAATCCTTTTCTTCCAGTTAATCTCATAACGCCGTAAGAATTTTTTACTAAAATCTCCTGCTTTGAAAGCGTCAATAATGGTTTTGGCGGCCAGGTCCGCGCACAGCAGGCCAAAGTATATGCCTCCGCCGGTTGTCGGCTTAACCTGGCCTGCCGCGTCTCCCACAGCCAGAACCCTGTCCGTATAGGTATTTTTTATTGTCCCCAGGGGTATCGGCCTCCTCATAATATTAAAATCGCCTTTCAGACTTAGTTTTTTCAGCAATGTCTTAAGGAAAGATACGGAGTTTTGATAGGTGCTCATACCGATACGCAGTTCATTTTTTCTCAAAGGCACAACCCAGGCAAAGGAACGCGGCGCGATACTATTGCCTAAATAAATCTCGATCCCTTCCCCGGCCCTGCCGGCAGTCTGGACCTGAGAGCAATCCAGAAAGTCAGGTGGCAGGGTTAATCCGACGAATTTATGCAAACTATATTTTATGCCTGTGGCTAAAATGATCACCTCAGCCCTGATTATTCTTTCTGAGGCGCCCAAAGCCACCTTGACCTCGGCAAAATCATTATTTACCTTTAGGGCCAGGCAACGGCAGCTCAGCAGAAATTTAACCCCTGCCTCTTTTGCCCGGCGATAGAGGCCCTGGTCAAAGGTAGTGCGGTCTGTGGCGTATACCGGACTCTTGCTTTTCAAACGCAGTTTTAGGCCAGAGGGGGAAAAGATGGTAGCGAAGCTAAATTCCTCTTCTATCGCGCCTTCCGGAAGGGAAAACTGATCAAACGCCTCTTTACTGATGAGCCCGGTGCAAAAACGGGGCTTACCAATCTGCGCGTCTTCTTCAATAACTAAAACACCAAAACCTGCCTCCGCGAGCCTGATAGAGGCATATATGCCTACCGGACCGGCACCGATTATTATGACATCGTATTTTGAATTTAAAACGCTCATATTTAATTTATCCTCCGGAGACCTCAACCTTTTCTTTATCGCTATGGCGATAAAACATCAGAAGCATAACCATAATCCAGAAGGGAAATACCTGGGTATTGCCTACGGAATAAATCCAGCTTTCGGACATACAACAAATCAGCCCCGCGATAAGCGAGGCGCGCAGGGCATACCTTAAAATAGGCACCTCCCGGTTTTCATCCCGGGAAAACAATTCCTTAAATAAAAGTATGAATAAGGGGACAAAAAACATAATAAACCCCAGCAAACCCAGCTGTAGTAGCATTCCCAGGAACGAATTATGCACGTAGGCCCCGGAGTGTCTGCGAAACATAATTTTTTTCAGGCCAAAAAGTTTATCTTCCACCCCAAAGGCATAACCAAAGAGCGGTTTATCCATAATTAAATTTACGCCAGCCTGCCAGGCCTCCAGCCTTCCGCCTAAAACCGGAATTGACTCAAGCCGGATATAAGTCTTAAAGAATTCCCTGGCTGATGTTTCTATTATCCAGATAAATATCAATACGCCGGCTAATGTAGCGAACAAGGCAAAGGGATTTTTTCTTTTTGAACGCGCGTAAATAAGATATCCCAACGCGAACAGTGTGGCATTAAGTGAGCCACGCGCCCCGCAAAGTAGCAGGCTTAAAGATATCAGCAAAAACAGAAATAAAGCGCTCTTTTTCCCAGTCTCTAAAAATTTCCAGAGGCTCAAGGGCAGAATCAGGGCAGAGACAATCCCCATGCCGTTGGGATTGGCGAATATGCCCATAAACCTGCCGTTTAAAAACGGCCGGTAAGGACCGATGAATATCGCGGCATAGCTGGCAATAAAGATAATCCACATTACCCCTAAAATTAACGAGACGACCTTTTCCGGTCCCTGATGATAAGCGTATTTCCAGATAATCCAGAACACCGAGATATACAAAAGCAGGATTGTGATTGAGCGCTCTAAAGTTAAACGCGGATAAGGCGAATAAGAAATAGACATAAAGGCGTAACTGATAAAAACCAGGGCCAGACAATCAAATAATTTAATCCGGCGCACTGTGCGCCCCAGGAATATGTCGCCAAAAACATGAAAACAAAACATGATAAGTAATACCCAGCGAAGCTGCAGGGCGATTTTCCATATTCCCGCGTAAGGGATCCCCGCGCTGCTTAAACAAAGAATAGTAAGAAAGATTAAAATTCCGCGGGAAAAGAATACCAGGGAACCGGCAATTAATCCCAGCGGGATATACATAATCATCGAGGAGTTGATTTTCCCGGAAACAATGCCGACAATAGCGGCAAAGGCAGCCAGCAACACGGCAACTATAATTTTTTTATCCATTTTTAAAGTTCTTTCCCAAGTTTGTAGCAATTGGAAAGAACCGAAGCTTTCCTGGTAAATTTAGCATAGCGCGCGAAATTTCGCCTTAACTTAATTTAATAATTATTAACCTATTATAGAAAAAGCTTGCTACAAAGTCGGGAAAGCTTCATTTTTAATCCTGACGAATATGGGGTTGGTTGCCAGGACCACGTTATTGCCGATAAAAAAATTCAAGCGATAGTAATTCTTCCTGTCTGTTATTTCCAGTGAATCATCCTGAAACCCTAAATCAAACTCCTTCTGGCCGGCTAATCTAAATTCCTTAACGATCCTGCCGTTACGAATGACCTCTATCCTTAATTCTTCAGGAGGGCTGATTAGCGAACTTCCCCGAATAAGCAACCGCGGCTTATTCTTAATCGTAATCTCACCAGCGATAAACGCGGGACTGCCTGATGTCTCCGCAGGCGAATCCGCGATATGAAAATCTTCCAACAAAATATCACACTTATTCTCGGAATAATAACGTATATAAAGTCTCCCCGCGCGCAGGGCCTCATATACAGATTCCTCCTTAAACACGGGCAGGAAAATCATATTTTGAATAGAATCAATCTGTCCCCTCCCGCGATAATCCGCCTCGGCGATTACCCAGGCCGGATTAGCCCTCCTGCCATCGCAGTAACTGTTTAAGACATTGTCCCATTCCTCCCCGGCAAGAATAAGATCCCGGTTCGCGCCTACCCCGAACCCTGTATATCCGCTAGTGAGCGTCAAGGCCTCGGGATATTTCAAGGTAAAAAAATTCACTGTTTTCGCGTACCTGCCCCAGGACACTTCTTCGGTTATTCGCGGATGCGCCCAGAAGACTAAAGCATTTTTTTTAGTTACATATTCTATCAGGTCTTGATAGGGAAGGTATTGTTTTTGCCTGTGGTAGGGGCTGTATCGGGAAGCCGAAAAGGGTATACTGTTAAGCAGGAATAGAATACCCGCCGCGCAGATCAGGAATCCCAGGGCTTTTTTCTGTTTTCTCTTTAAAAAGAATATCCCCGGGATAATCAATATCGCGGCAATTAGCAAAAAAAACATATCCTTAAGTCGCGGGAAAAAATACTTATTGCCAACTACAGGCAAGTGCCGGTAATCCTGTTCTTTTTTCAATCCGATTACCAAAAGATGCCTGCTCCAGTCGTTTAAGGAAAGATTTTTCTTAAAAAAACTACCCGACCACCAATAAAAAGGCGCTACTTCCGCGCCCTCCAGAATAAGCATATCAGGAAATTCATCCTTTATCTTTTTAAAATCATTCAGATAGCGCTTGATTCCGTATCTGGATATGGAATCTTCCTCAGCCGAAAACTTAAATATATTGGACACTAAAGGCAGGCCGTATTCCCAGCGCCGGATAAAGCTGTCGGTAAAGACAAGAATTCTTATGCCTTGCTCCCGCGCCAGGCTGACTATGCGTCTTGGTGGATAGTCAGCCTGGCTGATGGTAGAATGGATATGGATAACCGCGGGGTAGGCTGAAAGTTTTTCCTGGGCAAAGGCGCGGGAAAGGCATATGCCTGCTAAAAAAATATGCAGACACACAATATGCATCCAGCGCGTATTCATAAAAATAACCCCAACGTAGGGGTTGGTTTTATATCTATTCCTTTCTGAAAGCTATTCCCCTTTCTTCTCATCCGCGTAATATTTGCCGTAACCTCTATACTGATAGGAATAGGCATAGCGCGTCTCAATCTCGGAGGAAATATTGTTTAAGATTATGCCTTTTACCTGGCCTCCGGCTTCTATTAACTGCGATTTTGCCCGGGACAATACCGAACGAGCCACAGACCCTACCCTGTATACCAGAATTACCCCGTCAGCCTTAGGGGCCAAAATCACCGCGTCCGCTACCGCCAAAACCGGAGGAGAATCAATCAAGATAAGATCAAACTTCAAACGCAGTTTATCCAACAAGTCGAACATCTCTCCGGAGGAAATAAGCTCAGCCGGAATATTGGGGACCGAGCCGCTGGTCAGGATGCTTAGATTGTCCAGTCCGGGAATCTTCAGGGCCTCATCAAAACCCAGCTCACCCATCAGGATATCAGTAAAAGTGCGAATGGCCTCTTCCGGCTTGACCGTTCCTCTTAAAATATCGCATAAACCCGGTTCCTTTTTCTTTAATCCAAAGATATGATGAATGGTCGAGCGGCGCATATCCGCGTCAATCAATAAGGTGCGTAAGCCTCCCTGGGCCATCACCACCGCCAGATTAGAAGAAGTAATGGATTTGCCCTCCTCTGGGCTGGAACTGCTCAACAAAAGTATCTTCCCTTGTATTTTTTCCTTAAATATTTCGGTCTGAATCTTGGCCCGGAGCATTCTATAGGCCTCAGAAATAGTAGATGAGGCCGAATAATAAATCACCAACTGCTTCTTTACCAAAGCCATCTTTTCTTCAAACTTGAGTTTCTTAGGGATTAGCCTTTGAATGAAGCCCCGGGGTTTTTCACCTTTAACCTTTAAATATGGGATAATTCCCAGCGCGGGCAGTTTCAAGAAATTCTCCACATCTTCAATCGTGCCGATAGAGGTATCTACCTGCTCCGTCATAAATGCCCCGGCCAAACCCAGCATCGCGCCGACAATTACCCCGAAAAGATAATTCAAGGGTTTATTCGGACTGATCGGAGAGCTGGGCGGAACAGCCCGATCAACCAGGCTTACATCCTCGGTTTTTTCCGCCTCGGAAATACGGGCGCCCTCTAATTTGCCTTTCAGGTCAAGATACAGCTTGGAGTTGATTTCCACCTCCCGGCTTAAACGGCTGAAGTCCAGCTCCTTTTGAGGAAGTTTCCTGAGCCGCTGCTTTACTTCCTCTATCTGCTCATCAATGGCCTTGACATCCGGATGCAGCGGGGTATAGATCTGAAGCAGGCCCTGCCGCTTAGAATCCAATTCCGCGAGCCTGTTCTGTAAAGGCACGGCTATGCCCGAGGGGGACTCTATTTCATTAAACCTGGCCAGTTCATCTTCGGAAGTCCTCAATTTCGCGCTTACCTCGGTCAATTGCCTCTCGATAAACTCCCTGACGCCACGACTTTCCCTGGTTTTTTCCTTTAAATTCTCGGCGATATAAGACTCCGCGGCCTTATTAGCTATATCCGCCGCCATCTTAGGCTCGGGATAGGTTACCGTTATCTTCAATATATTGGTATCGCCAATCACCTCTACCGAGACCGCCCCCTGCAATTCCTCAGCCTTACGCATAACTTCTGTCGTTGGGGCGCTTGCGTTTGGCTCACCAACCAGCCCCAGGTCCATCACCACCCTCTCCATAACCGGGAGGCTGGTGATTAGCATCTTCTGAGTGGCCAGGGGGTCGCCTGTATCTACCTGGACCAACTCGGTCAATAAACTTCCCAACGGCCGGCGCTCTATCCACCGCACCGAAGCACTTGCCTGGTAAACTGGGCTTTGTGTATTGGCGTAGATAACGGAAAAAATAGAAACAGAAAGAAATATCGTTATCAACACCTCTCGCCTCTTGCGGATAATCTGCCAATAATCCCTTAGATTTAATTCATACTGAGCCACTTATTTAGTTTCTCCTTTTATAGGGAAGATTATAGCTCATAACCTCTTTATTTACAATGATTTTATCCAATGGCTGATTTCCTATAAATGCCTTTCATTTTCAGTAATTCCTCGTATACATTCACAATATCGCTTACCATCCTCTGGGCGGAAAATCTTTCATCAATCATCCTTTTTCCCGCCTGCCCCATTCTCCGGCGAAGCTCCTCATCTTTTAGCAGTTTGACTATCTGCCGGGCCAAAGTTTGAGAATCATCCGGAGAAACTAAAAAACCATTCACCCCTTCAATAACTACCTCCGGGATGCCACCTACCCGACTAGCCACCACCGGCTTACCTAAGACCATGGCTTCTAAAAGCACCCGGCCCAATCCCTCAAAGAAAGAAGCCAATACCGCCAGATCGAAAATCGCGGTGATTTCGGGTATATCCGCCCTAAAACCGGTAAATATCACATAATTACTCAGGCCTTTTCCCTCAACGATCCTTTCTAAATCAGGACGTAGATATCCGTCTCCAACAAAAAGAAACTGGACATTGGGAACCGCCTTAATAATAGCAGGAGCCGCTTCAAGAATAATGTGATGACCTTTCCCCGGCCACAACTTTGCCACTGTTCCCACTACTAAATTTCCCCTCTGAATTCCGAGTTTTTGTTTTACTTCTTCCGGATCAATCTTTATATTGAACCTTTCTATTTCAATTCCGTCGTGAATTATCACGTATTTTTCTTTACTACCCACCTTAAGCCTTAATCCCCACTCTTTTAAAGGCGTGGACACGGCAATCAATTTATCGGCAAATCTAGAAGCAATCCTCTCCAGAATAATAAATAATTTACGAAACGCTGGTTTCTCAAAATCATGAAAGGCGAATCCATGAACCGTATGCACAATGACCGGCACACCAGTCAAGGCCCCGGCTAATCTTCCTAAAAATCCCGCCTTAGTATTGTGGGTATGAATAATCGTGTATTTTCGCCGGCGCATTAACCAAACCAGCTCAATTAAAGCGTAACCATCAGCAAATATATTAATCTTTTGCGCGGAAAATCTTATGGGATGAAAAGGTATCCCCATCTTAATAACCTCATCAATCAACGCCCCGCCGGGAGCGCAGGCAAACTCCACCTCATAACCCCGGCCTTTCAATCCCCGCATGGTAATCAAGGTATGGATTCCCGAACCGCTAATTACCGGCAAGGTATGTATATGCAGGACTCTCTTAAGCATCTTTACCCCGTTAGAAAGCCCCGCCATTTATGGCGGGGATGAAAGATATGAAAGTTTAATTCCTTGTAGAAATGGCAGGATAAAAGCCCCGTCCTTTCTAACGGGGTTTATTCAACAATTGCCTGGCCGCGAAAAAGACTTCTTCCGTGGTCATTGGTTTTATATGAATGTATTGACACAGCTCTGGGGTTCTGATAAAGTTAAAAATATGCTTGAGGTCCACAATATCAGCAAAAGATTTTTTCTGCCTAAACCTTTATTTTCGCCTTTCCAGAAAAATAAAGAAATCCTGGCCTTAGACCAGGTAAGCTTTAAATTAAACCCCGGCCGGATACTGGCGCTATTAGGGCCTAATGGCGCGGGTAAAACCACACTCCTAAAAATACTCTCTACCTTAATATTACCTGATCAAGGCACAGCCAAAATTCTGGGATATGATCTAATTACCCAGAGCCAAAGCCTAAAATCCCGGATCGGCCTGGTGTTCTCTGAAGAAAAGGGATTTTATTGGCGCCTCAGCGGAAGGCAAAACCTGGAATTCTTCGGCATACTCTATAATCTTTCCCCGGCCCGGATAAAGGAAAAAACGCGCTATCTTTCTAACCTATTAGAGATTGATGACCTGGATAAACCCTTTCAGAATTATTCCAGTGGAATGAAACAACGCCTGAGCCTGCTAAGGTGTCTACTGAGTGAACCTGAAATTATCTTTATGGATGAACCCACTTCCCGACTTGACCCCGCCGGGGCCTTAAATTTCAGGAAATTCATTAAAGAAAAATTAGTGAGAGAATTGGGTAAAACCGTATTTTTTACCACCCACCAGATATCAGAGGCGGAAAGCCTGGCTGATGAAATCGCGATTATGGATAAAGGGAGAATCAAGGCTTTCGGGAAACCGGATGAAATAAAGATAAAATACGGCCTGAATAAAGATTCTACCCTGGAAGAATTATATTTAAAAACAATCAACGAAGAAAATGAAGCCTGATATATCTTTGAGAAAACTCCTGGCTTTTCTCAAGAGGGATTTGTTGATTAACGCCAGCTACCGGGCGGCATTCTTATTTGACTTGATCAGTATTCTATCTTCAGTGGTCACCTTCTTTTTTATTGCCAAACTTTTTGGCGGAAAAGCCGCGGAACATCTGGCTGATTACGGCGGAGATTATTTTTCTTTTGTCTTAATCGGGATAGCTTTTTCCGGCTATATGAGCGCGGCAATGGGCAGCTTTACCGAGGCAATTTCCGAAGAACAAGCTTACGGAACGCTGGAGGCAATTGTTCTTTCTCCTACAAAAATATCTACTGTTCTCATCTGCAGTTCTATCTGGAAATTTATTTTTACTTCCTTTAGGGTTATAGTCTACTTATTCTTGGGCTGGCTATTCTTTGACCTTAATTTAAGCCGGGCCAATCTTTCTTCTTCGCTGATTATTTTAGCGCTGACCATCATCTCTTTTAGCGCATTAGGGATACTCTCTGCCAGCTTTACCTTAATCTTTAAACGCGGGGATCCCCTAAACTGGCTATTTTACGGAGCATCTCGTTTGCTGGGAGGAGTATATTTTCCCATCGCGGTGCTGCCGATAGGGTTACAAAAAATATCTTTTTTTCTTCCCCTTACCTATTGCTTAGAGGCAGTTCGCAAAAGCCTGATTTTGGGCAGTTCAGTAAAAGAAATTCTCCCCCAAATTTTATCCTTAGTTTTCTTTTCCGCTCTATTTTTCCCTTTGAGTATTTTTAGTTTTAAATCGGCTTTGAAAAAGGCCCAAAAAAACGGCAGCCTCTTGTATTCCTGAGGCCTGTGCCGCGGCCTAAAAGAGGCAGCGTCCGATATCCAGAAAATAATTCAGCCCTTTATAGGCCCTGCGGCAATAATCAATAGGGTTCAGACGCTTAAGGCCTGAGCTATTTCTGAATTGGGCCATCATTTTTACGGGAGGAAAAAAGGTCCTCCAGACGTAGCTTACCTTATCCAGGCAGGTTTTATTCATTTCCAGATATACTATGCCGGATAAACGCTCCGAACGTTTTCCTTTCCTGACCGCGGCGATAAAACGCTTTTCCAAAAAACTAAATCTTTCAGGCTTAAGGCTTGACAATACCCGCGCGGGAACCCGCGCTCCTCGCATGTCCGCGGCAAAGTGCAAACTATGATATAGCGGACGGGTCAAATTAAAGGCCTTAGCGTCAACAATGAGCTTCTCCCAGCAAAGGTTCCGCTGGTAATACTCAATCACCCTCTGAATATCTTCCAGGAGATAAGGACGGTCATAGCTATGCTTTAAAGCGTGCTCGCCAAGATGAATAAGCTGATGATGGCTAGACATTATCCAGACATTCTTAAAACCGCTCAAGGGCTCTGCCTCTTGCCAGATTTTCTCCAGGTTAATCCTGGGGCTAAACAGAGCGGTAGAAAAGGCGGCGTTGCTTAAGTGCCAATGGATATGAAATGGGGGGCAGAATTTATCTTCTTTTGCGCAGGTCGCGCTATTTAAATAACACGTATCCAGGGGCCGGGTAATGTTATTATTGAATAGGTAGCCTTTGTCGTGAAGAGTTTTTTTTAGGCGGGGGAAATCTTTCTTTCTTACTAATATATCTACGTCGCCTAAATGCCTTGCTCCGATATCACAGGCATATACTGTATTAAGCAGGGAAATTCCCTTTAAAAGAAGAATCTTCAGAAAAGGCTCTAACTCCTTAAACAATGTATTCAGCTTATCCAAAGAGGCGATATTAAAGCCTGCCCTTTCTCTATACCGGAGGCTGGATATCATCCGCGAAAGGCTTACTTACCTGCCAGAGCCCGGGGCTGAGCATCCGCGCACAAAGGCCCGAAGCCTCAAGCTCATCCTTTATCTCTGAAAAGCTAAAAAAAAAGTGGTGAAATACCTTCACCCTGCTTTTACTAACCGGACTCACCTGACTAATCAGGGTATCCCCGGGTTCAATTTTACACCTATCTCCCAGAACAAACTTTAGCCCGGCGGATAAATTATATTTTATAAAACTGCGGGAAAAAATCATTTTGGGACGCCGGGCAATACCTATAGGAAGAAATAGCCTGCCCTGGGGCTTAAGAGAACTTACCACCCTTTTAAGCGTTTGTATCCGTAGTGCCCGGGCCGGGATGCTATTATATACCCCGCTTGAGAAAAGGCAATAATCAAAAAGGCCATCAGGATTCAATTCCGTAATGTCTAATCTTTCAAAATCTATGTTCAAACCCTCTTTCCGGCTTTCTTTTTTGGCTGCCTCGATCATAGCCATGGAGATATCAATTGCCTTTAGCCGGTAACCAAGCTTGGCCAGGACTATGGCTTCTCTTCCCGCGCCGCAGCCCACATCCAAAACATAGCCGGGCTTTTTCATCGGACCGTTTACCAGGAATACTTCAGACTCATCCAGCCCTAAAGAAACCTCTCTGATAAAATACCCTACCTCTGCCTGCTCTTCGTACTTTTTTCGCAGATTAATTAAATATCTACCCCACTCCCAAGCTATGCCCTTATTCTTACGACGCATTATGCTTAAGAAGTGGTGTTGGAATTAGAGCTTTTACCCCCGCCGGTTTTCTCGGAAGTAGTACAAGCGGCGCCCTTACAGCAAGTCTTGGCCCCGGCCTCAAATAACCTTTCACCTTTAAGCTGCGGCTTCTCGTAGTTATCCTTTTTCGTCATCCTAAGTTCACCTCCTTCTTTCGCCTGATTTCAGTATTTATCCTTTTATTTAAAAAGGCCCTCTTCTGGGCGTTTTCATAACAGGAGCTCCAATCACCCGCCTCATACCAGGCCCGGCCGTGGCACCTGCGGCAGAAATTCACTAAAGCGCAATCCCGGCAATCTTCTAAATCCCCGTATTGTTTGATTGAGCGCAGTTTGTCCAGAAAACTATCCTGCCTTTGCCATATAGCCCCAAAGGTTTCATTTTTTATATTTCCCAAAGAAAGCCTCAACTCCGCGCAAGGATACACATCTCCGTAGCAAGAGACAGCCACCCCGTATGTCCCGGCGGAACAAATCTCTTTTTTCCGGGCCTCTTCCTGAGGCAGTTCTTTTATATATTCCGGAGGATTAGGCACATCCTGGCGATAATAAGCAAAAAGCGCGGGTTCATCAATCTGCGCGGCCTCAGAAGCGCCAGAGCCGTCGATCCGGGAGGTTATCTCTTCCGCGAATTGATGCGTTTCTATCCCCAGCCTCAGGCCTAAATCATATATTTCCTTAAGCTCAGCTATATTACCGCGCATCAAGATTGTTTTCAACCCGACCTTAAGGCCATTTTGCTTAAGCAGTATGATCGCGTTTTGCAGCTTCTCAAAAGAACCCGGCACCCTGGTAATACGGTCATGGGTATCGGCGCTTGAGCCGTAAAGGCTAAAATAAATACATACCGGAGATAAATCCGCCAGTCTTTTCGCCTTGGCTTGATCAATCAACTGACCGTTGGAGAAGATGGTTAGGGCAAAATTTCTGGACCGGGCAAAATAAGCTATGTCAAAAAAATCCTCCCGCAGCATCGCTTCTCCACCGCTCAAGATAAGATTTAAGGCGCCCTCGCGGGCTAATTCATCCAACAGGGCCGTTACCTGCGCGCAGGTTAATTCCTTATCATCGTTAGAAAGACTATTTATGTCCCTGGCGTCTTTTATATAGCAATGCAGACAATCTTCATTGCATCGGTTAGTAAGCTCAAGCAAGACATTAAGCGGGATGCGCAGGTCTTCAGCCTTTTGATAAATTGCGTCTAATAAGCTGCTCATAACTTTTCAATCAGGCGGGCTTCTTTTAGTTGAGAAATAAAATTCCTGGTATCTTCAGCCGCGATTTCCTGATCCGCCTCAAATTCGTTGTAAATTATACCGGCTATCTCTTGAAGGCCGTGGGTGCCGTCAAGCAATTGCCATATCCGCGCGGCAACCCGATTGAATGGATACACCAGACTGCTCTGGGGATCAACCACCAGCGCTTCTTTATCAATTATCCGCCAGGGGATATTTTTTCTTTTATATAGTTCCATACCCGCTTATTGGGCAAAAATTCCAACTCGTATGCCGCGACCTTCCTGCTGCAGCCTAAGGCGGCATCACACAACCTGTCTATGTTATAATTATACCTCCAATTACCGCCAAGGAGAAATATATTTCCTAAAAGCCTGGCCGAACTATAAACAGGTTCAAGCCTTTTGAGTTTAAAGCGCCTGGCCTGTTTTAAGAAAAATATTGCCTTAAGAGCTGATTTATTATTTGCCCCGATACTGCCAAAGTCCCCAAAAAAAGGGGTCGCCCAACCGTAATAGCCGCCGCTGTTTTTAGTGATGGCGGTAGTTTCATCGCTTAAGATGGTCTCGCCATTTTCTTGAGGCAAAAGCCTGGCAAGGGTGGTCTTTCCCGCCCCGGAAGGACCGGAAAAAAGATACGCCCCGCCATCAATTATTACTCCGCAGGAATGCAGCAAGAAGCCCCCATTTTCAAGAAGTACCAACGAGATTAAAAACCGCAGCACATCTCCTAAGGCAATGTAGCTGCCTTTGGCATAAATCTTAAATTCAAGATTTCTACCCCTGTTTTCATAGATGATGTATGGTCCGCATAGTAATTTCTTCCCCGGAGGAGGTAATCTTCTCGAGTTATAACAAAGGCTGATTCTTACCCCGGGCATTGCTTGACTAAGATAGGGAGCGTATCTTGCTCTTAGCCACCGAACAGGTTCAGCTTTATCAGACTCAAGCTCAAAATTAACCCCGGCAATACTAAAGCTTACTTTATGCCTTGACATATTTATGAAACACAAGCTTGCTCAAAGAAGCTAGGTAAGAACACGTTGCCCTTATCCGCCCCCAAAAACTATCCAGCCTAATAATATCTGAACCGCTTTTTAAAGCAACAACCTTTCCGCAGATATCTTCCAAACTAACCGGTTCATCTAAGGCGTATCCATTATCAGCCTTAGTCTGATAGAGCGCGCTGCCCCCATCTTTCCTATATCTTCTCATTAACCTATGAATAATAATTCCGCCTTCGTAATGATACACCAATATATCTGAACAAAATATTCTTTCCGGACTACTTACCAGCACGAGCATCCCGTCTTTTAAACATGGGGCCATGCTGCCGCCTTTTACCTTTACCCATACATCAGCGTATCGCAAAGACTCTACCAATAACCGGGCCAGGACATCCTGCTTGTTATTGCTATACATCATATAAGAAACTGAACCCCTATTTAGAGGAAAAAGCGGTAACTACTGGATATTCTTGGCTTATTGGGAAATGCTGACAGTGGATCTTTTCTCCATTACCCTTCTGGCATTTTTGATGTAGATATCCGTGGTTGAGGTCTTGTAGACACCGTCTATAATCGGGGCGATTGTTTCAAAGAAAGAACTGACATTGCCGATAACACTGCGGGGAACAAAGACCACATCCTGGGGCTGGATTAATATGTTTTCGCCTAACTTCGCGTTTTTAACAAATGAAATCATATTGGCGGAAATTATCTCAGGATTATTATGAATATCTCCCCTTATCACCAGGATATTGTTTCTCACCGCGTATTTGGTGCAGTCGCCGGCCAGGGCAATAGCCTCAGCCAGGCGAATAGCTCCGCTAAAGCTGTAAACCCCGGGAGTTTTTACGTCTCCCAAAACCACCACCTTGCTTCCGCCGAATTTCTTAATCATCACCGATACCTGGGGTTCGCGCACATAAAGGGCGTATTTTTCGGTAACCTCCGCGTCCAGCTCAGTTAAGGTCCGCCCGACCGCCTGAATATCCCCGATTAAAGGCAGAGAAATCTTTTCATCCGGGCGCACAATCACCTCAGAAGAAGATAAGTCCGGGACCTTCCAGACTGAAATATCCAGGGTATCACCTACGTCTATAGTATACTCTCTGTTACCGGAAGATGAATCTTCCTCTTCCACCTTTCTCCTAACCGCTAATTTAACGATCTTCTCTTCAGCTAAAGCGCCCTCAGAAATATCCCCCAGAGGAATTTTTGGCTCAGAAACATCCAGGGCCTTTTGAAATTCCTCCAGGGCCTCTTGGTAGTAACCTTGCTGGTAATAAAGATTCCCCTTCTCATAATGCCTCCTGGCTTCCATAGCCGGCTCATCGGCATACGCGTGAGAAAGGCCGCACAATACACTGAATAATAGTAACACTATACTTATGCTGCATTGTCTAATTAATTTCTGATAGGCTTTTATTTCCCCCCTCCCTAACCCTCCCCACAAGGGGGAGGGAAGGGTGGAGGGAATTAGCAATAAATTATTAGACAGAACTCTACACATTCGGATTCGGGTCTGGTTTTTTTAATTTTTTGTGGGTTCTTAAGGCTGATTCAATCAAAGGCATGCTCTGCTGAAAATCCTTGCCCTTATAAAAAACGCCGGAAATGCCGTAATTGTTTGCCTCTTTTATCTTTAAATCCTCTAGATAAGCGCTGATGATTATTACCGGCACATCGTGGTTAAACTCGCGGATTTTTCCGATGGCCTGAACTCCGTCCATCGCCGGCATCCTTAAGTCCATAAAAATAATATCCGGATTCTGTTCTCTGGTAAGCTTAATGGCCTCTTCTCCGCTAGAGGCCATTATCACCGAATACCCCCTGGCCTGGAGCCAGTATCTTAAAAGATAACGAAAATCATCCTCATCATCGGTAACTAACACCTTAATATTTTTGGGTTCCATAGTTTTTATCCCTTAAGAGAGACAATCGGCAGGGTAAAGTTGAACTGAGCGCCTTTTCCTTTTTCACTCTCTACCCAGATCCTGCCCCCGTGCAGCTCAACAATCTCTTTGGCAATAGACAGACCTATCCCAGTTCCGCTCACATCCGCCGGAGACCTCTCTCCAATCTGATAAAACTTATCAAAAACCTTAGGTAAGTTTTCTTTAGTGATGCCGATTCCGGTATCCAAAATACTCACCTCCAGATACAAGTTGTCAGAACCCATCCTTGCTTCAATAGTAACATTTCCGCCATGCGGGGTAAATTTGATGGCATTGCCGATCAGGTTATTAAACACCTGAATCATCCTGTTGGGGTCAACATCAACATCGGGCAGGCCTTGAGGAATTTTTTTGATAATCTCAATTCCTTTAGTCTTGGCCCAGTTGGTTAAACCCTCCGCGGCATCAATAACTATTTTCTCTAAACTTGAAGCCTGCCGTGAAAAGGCCATCTTCCTGGCCTCCAGCTTGGATAAATCCAGCAGATCATTAATCAGGAAACTCAAACGTTTTAAATTGCGCTGGGCAATATTTAAAATTTCCTCCTGGGGCTGGGAAAGCTCACCGGCGTCTTTATTCAGGATAAGAGCAATGGATTTATCCATGGCCACCAAAGGCGTGCGCAGTTCATGGGTAACGCTGGCCACGAAATTCGCTTTTAGCTCATCCAGTTCTCTCTGCTTAGTGATATCGCTCAAGACTGAAACCATGCCCACTGTCTTACCGTCGGCGTCCTCAATAACCGCGCTGGAGGCCCTTAAAATCTTTCTGGTCTCATCCTGTTGACTGACTAACTCTATTTCCCTATTCTTTCTTTCTTGTCCGGTCTTAATCAAAGATACCAGCTGTTCCTCTCTGAGGTTTTCAGTTAAAGGCCGGCCCATCTTGCTTTTTCCGGACATTCCTAAAAGCTTCTCAGCCGCTGGATTCATCATCATTACATTACCTTTGGCATCCACCACTACCAGCCCGTCGGAAATACTGCGGATAACCGCTTCGGTCTCTTTTTTATCCTCGGAGACTTTCTCTAACTTCTTCCAGGCTATCTCCTCGCTCTTGACTTTATCCTGGACAATAGTCTCATATTTCCTGGTTATCTCCTGGCTGGTTTGAGTTACTCTTTTCTCTAACTCTTTATTAAAAACCTCGGATATTATCTTGGTTACCTGGCGGCTGTGGCCGGCGGAACCGGCCAGACTTCCCAGCTTCTCATTTATGGCCTGTTCTAAAGACTCATCTACGGCCGGCTCATCTATTGATTTTGGTTCACCATCTGATTTCTTTTTACCCGGGCCCGTCTCCCCTTGGGCGGATAAACCCGAAAAATAAACCAATGCCAGGGCAATCAAGATACTGATAACTATCGTAATTACATATACCATCCTCAAAAAAATTTAGTTTTGCCTAAACCACTCGATAGTTCTGATCAGGCCGTCTTCAAGGGCTACCCCGGCTTGCCACTTAAGATACTTCTTGGCCCGGGATATATCCGGACGCCTTTGCTTTGGGTCATCTATGGGAAGCTTCCGGTATTCAATTTTACTTTTGCTTTGAGAGATTCGGATTATGTGTTTAGCCAAATCAACCAAACACATCTCATCAGGGTTTCCTATGTTAACCGGTAAATTGGTATCACTATTAATGAGCCTCCATATCCCCTCAATCAAATCATCCACATAGCAAAAAGAGCGGGTCTGCAGGCCTTTTCCGTAAACCGTCAAGGGTTTATTCCGGATGGCTTGAGAGATAAAATTAGGAATTGCCCGGCCGTCGTTTTTACGCATCCGGGGTCCGTAGGTGTTAAAAATGCGTACTATCCTGGTATCCACCTTATGCACCCGGTGATAGGCCATAGTGATGGCCTCGGCAAAACGTTTAGCCTCATCGTATACACCCCGCGGGCCGATACAATTGACATTGCCCCAATAGTCTTCATTCTGAGGATGCATTAAGGGATCGCCGTAAACCTCAGAGGTGGAAGCCAGAAGGAACCTGGCCTTTTTTTCTTTGGCGATGCCTAAGGCGTTATGCGTTCCCAAAGAGCCCACTTTTAGGGTCTGGATGGGATATTTTAAATAATCAACCGGGCTGGCCGGTGAGGCAAAATGCAGAATAAAACTTATCTTGTCTTTAATAACTATTTGCTTGCTAATATCGTGTTTAATAAACTCAAAGTTTTTATCGTTTTTCAACTGAATAATATTCTTCAGGCTTCCGGTAATCAGATTATCTAAGCAAAATACCTTTAATCCTGAATGCAGCAAACGCTGGCAAAGATAAGAACCTAAAAACCCGGCGCCTCCGGTTATGAGCGCGTTATTTTTCATCTCGTACCTTCTTTTAGTTTTTTAGTCAAAAGAGGTACTATCTCCAAAATATCTCCCACAATCCCATAATTAGCCACTTTAAAAATTGGGGCATAGGGATCAGAATTTATGGCAATAATGGTCCGGGAAGACTGCATCCCCACTAAATGCTGGATTTGGCCTGAGATACCACAGGCGATATACACCTTGGGACAGACGGTCTTGCCGGTCTGGCCCACCTGATGCGAATAGGGCATCCAGCCGGAATCTACCGCGGCCCGGGAGGCCCCCACTGCCCCGCCCAAAGCCTTAGCCAGCTCTTCTAAAAGCTTAAAATTTTCCGGGGACTTCATCCCTCTTCCTCCGGCCACAATGATATCGGCATCAGCTATATTCACCGTAGACTCAATCTCATCAATGATATCCAGAAGCCGGGTGCGGCTGTTTAAAATCGCTCCGTCAAAATTCTCCCGGATAACCTTGCCTTTACGTTTCATATCCGAAATTGCCTCCGGAAACACCTTATGCCGGACCGTAGCCATCTGGGGCCGGTAATTCGGGCAGACTATTGTTGCCATAATATTTCCGCCGAAGGCCGGGCGGGTCTGCAGAAGAATCTTCTTCTCTTTATCCACAGCCAATTCCGTGCAATCCGCGGTAAGCCCGGCCTTTATCTTAATGGCAATCCGGGAAATCAATGACCGGCCTATGGAAGTGGCCCCGCAGAGAAAAGCCTCCGGTTTATATTTATTGATTAACTCAACTATAACATTGGTGTAAGGCTCATCCTGATAATTAGCTAATTCAAATTTTTCCACCGCATAGACCTTATCCGCGCCCCGCCAGATCAACTCCTGGATTTCCTCCTCCAGCCGATCCCCCAGCAACACCGCGGAAACATCGGTGCCTAAATCCGCGGCCAGTTCCCTGGCCTTACCCAAAAGCTCAAAGGCTATCGGCTGAACCTTGCCCTTTTTCTGCTCAGCAAAAACCCAAACCCCCTTATAATCATTAAAATCAACCTTAACCGGGCAGACTTCCTTCTGCAAAAGAATGGCCTTAAATTTGCAGGCCGGTACACAAGCGCCGCAAAGGGTGCATTTATCAAAATTAATCACTGCCTGCCTGCCGGTAGGCAGGCCTTTCTTATCCATCATCCGGATGGCGTCAAACGGACAGGTCTTCAGGCAAAGGGTGCATCCGGTGCACTTCTCTACAATGATTTGTATAGGCATATTATTTTTCCCGCTTTAATATTTCGGCTAATTTAACCACAATCTCTTCAGCAGTGCCCTTAATTTTTTCTCCTTCAGGCCGCGCGGGAGGGGTAAATATCTTGGCCACCTGGGTAGGAGAACCGCACAACCCAAGGTTGGCGGTCTCCACATCTAAATCCTTAACCCCCAATACAGTTATCTTGGCCTGCTTGGAACGCATCAGTCCACGTAAGGAAGGCACGCGGGGAGTGTTAATCTCTTTAACCACGGTAATCAATAAAGGTAAAGAAGATTCAATTATCTCGTAGCCCTCCTCGGTCATCCGTTCCACTTTGATAGTCTTATCCTTGACTTCCTCTATTTTCTTTACATACGTTACCTGCGGAATATCTAAGTGAGTGGCTATTCCCGGGCCCACCTGGGCAGTGTCTCCATCAGAGGCCTGCTTGCCGCAGATAATCAAATCATACTCCTTGAGCTTGCGCACCCCCGCGGCCAGAGTATAGCTGGTGGCCCAGGTGTCGCTTCCGGCAAAGGCCCGGTCAGACAATAATACCGCCTCATCCGCGCCCAGAGATATTGCCTCTTTTAAAGCCGCCTCTGCTTGGGGCGGGCCCATAGTCAATACCGTAACCTTACCCCCAAACTTCTCCTTTAGCCGCACCCCTTCCTCAATAGCGTACATATCAAAAGGGTTAATAATGGACTTTACCCCCTCGCGCATCAAGGTATTAGTCTCAGGGTTGATCCGGACTTCCGTGGTTTCCGGAACCTGCTTAATACAAACAATTATATTCATTTCCCCTCTTTACTTTTACCTTTTGACTTTATTTTGCCGCTTCCCTAATTAACTGCAAGGCGATGATGTTGCGTTGAATCTGGTTTGTTCCTTCATATATCTGGGTGATCTTGGCATCGCGCATATATTTTTCGGCCGGATAATCCCGCATATAGCCGTAACCGCCTAAAATCTGCACCGCGTCGGTAGATACCTGCATTGCCGTATCCGAGGCAAACAGTTTAGCCATTGCCGACTCTTTAGCCACATTGGTATTGCCGCTGTCAATCATCTTAGCGCAAGAATAAATCAGGGCCCGCGATGCCTCTATTTTAGTGGCCATATCCGCGAGCATCCATTGAATCCCTTGAAAGCTGGCGATAGATTTTCCGAACTGACGCCTTTCCCGCGCGTATTTAACCGCCACATCCAAGGCTCCCTGAGCAATCCCCAGGGCCTGGGCCGCTACCCCGGGACGGGACATATCAAAGGTCTTCATAGTAACAACAAAACCCATTCCTTCCTTGGCAATCAGATTTTCTTGGGGAATCTTACAGTCAGTAAAGATAAGCTCGCTGGTAAT
Organism: Candidatus Omnitrophota bacterium; assembly: GCA_030674475.1. Lineage (GTDB taxonomy): Bacteria > Omnitrophota > Gorgyraeia > Gygaellales > UBA12090 > UBA12090. The sequence continues at coordinate 100,048 of JAUSCZ010000033.1, read as the reverse complement.
GGAAGCCCGGATACCCAGCTTGTCTTCTTTTTTGCCAAAGGTAAATCCGGGAGTGCCTTTTTCCACGATAAAGGCGGAGGCTCCCCTGGCCCCCTTACTACGATCACTCTTCGCGATTATGGTATAGATCCCGGCCTCACCCCCGTTGGTGATAAAATGCTTGGTGCCGTTTAAGATATAGTGATCCCCTTTTTTTAGAGCGGTAGTCTTAATTGCCGAGGCATCCGATCCGGCCTCAGGCTCAGTAATTCCAAAAGCGGCAATCGTCTTACCCTTAGCTAAATCCGGCAGATATTTCCTCTTCTGCTGGTCGTTTCCGAATAAGACTATGGGGAATGTCCCCAAGGCTGACGCCGCGTAGCACACGGCAATACCGCCGCAGGCCCGGGACAGCTCTTCGGTAGCAATGGATAAATCCAAAACCCCGCCTCCGGTGCCGCCGTATTCCACCGGCACGAAAATCGCGAAAAGGTCGGAATCGGCGATTATCTTAATTGCCTCATGAGGAAACTTTTCACTGCGGTCATATTCTGCCGCTATCGGAGCTATTTTTTCTCTGGCAATCTGGCGGCATAAATCCCTGATCATTTTCTGTTCTTCAGTAAACAAATAATCCATTTATTATCTCCCTCGCGTATTAGCGCCATAAATGGCGCCGCTACTGTAGCGGTACGATTTATCGCGCCTCATATTTTCTTAATTAACGCCGTTTCCTGGCAATCCGGGAACTTCGGGCAATTAATACACTCCGCCCAAATCTTATGCGGCAATTTGTTATGGGCTGTCTGCCTAAACCCGAGTTTCTTAAAAAAATCCGGCGCGTAAGTCAACACAAATACCCTTCCCGCCCCAATTTCCTTGGCCTCCAGGATGCAGGCCTCAGCTAACTTTCTGCCTATTCCCTTATTCTGATAATTCTTGGCCACCGCCAAAGACTTTATCTCAGCCAGATCATCCCAGGAGATATGCAGGGCCGAACAGCCGACAATTTTATTTTTATCCTCACAGACAAAGAAATCCCTTAAATTCTCATACAGGATATTCAAAGAGCGCGGCAGCATTAGGTCCTGGCCGGCAAAATAATTAATCAACTCTTGTATCCGTTTTATATCGCCGACCTTGGCCTTTCTTATCATGAGGACCTATCTTATCTCGGTTCCTTTTCCCACCACCACAATCCCCGAATCAGTAACATGAAACCTTTTTTTATCTTCAGCCGAATCGTATCCGATTATTACTCCCTGGGGAAGCTTAACTTCTTTATCAATAATTGCCCGTTTTATCCTGGCATACCTGCCCACATCCACCCCTTCCATCAGGATGGAATCATAAACCTCGGAGAAACTGTTAATCCGCACATTGGGCGAAAGTATTGAACGTTGGACCTTTCCCCCGCTGATAACACAGCCGCTGGAAACCAGAGAATCCAAAAACAAGCCAATCCTCTCCTTGGTTTCTTCTCCGGAATGCACGGTCCGGGCCGGAGGGAACTGCTCCTGATAGGTCCTAATCGGCCATTCCCGGTCGTAGAGATTAAAAATCGGCTCCGGCCCCAGGAGGTCCATATTGGCCTCGTGATAAGCATCAATGGTCCCGATATCCCTCCAATAGTTCGCTGATTCACCTGCCAGGCATTGCTCGCCTTCGCGTTTTATGGAAGAAAAATTATAGGCGTAGACTAATTTTGCCTTTTTAATCATCTGAGGAATGATATTCTTTCCAAAGTCATGATCGGTATTTTTGGCGCAATCCTCAATCAATTCCTCCGCCAGCACCCGGCGGTTAAAAACATAAATTCCCATTGAGGCGTATATTTTATCTGATTTTTTGGGAATAGTTTTAGGTTTATCCGGTTTTTCCTCAAAACCCAAAACTCTCCCCTTATCGTCCACCTCAAGCACGCCCAGCTGGGAAGATTTCTCTTTTTCCATCTCACACACGCCCACCGTAAGGTCCGCTCCCAATTGACGGTGATAATCAATCATCTTATAATAGTTCATCTTATAGACATGGTCTCCGGCCAGAATCAAGACATCATCCGCCTTTTCCTGTTCAATGGTGTAAATATTCTGATAAATGGCATCGGCGGTGCCCCGGTACCAATCCGAACCCACCCTTTGCTGGGCCGGGATCACATCAATGAATTCTCCCAGGTCGGAATTAAAGACATTCCACCCTATCCTCAGATGACGCTGTAAGGATATGGACTTATACTGAATCAAAACGTGGATGCGGCGCAGTCCGGAGTTTATGCAGTTGGATAAAGTAAAATCAATAATCCGGTAAATTCCCCCAAAAGGAACTGCCGGTTTAGCCCGGTCCTTAGTCAAAGGATGCAACCGCTCTCCCTTACCCCCGGCCAGAATAAAAGTCAGAACCTTACTACTCATAAAAGAAACCCCGATATGCCTTTACGCATCATCATTACCGCGATAGCCGCCAGAAAAATATAGATAATCTTGGAAAACGCGCGCATCCCGGACTCGCCGATTAACGCGGTAAAAAGATCGGCGTAACGAAAAGTAAACCAGACAATCAGCATATTTAAAAGCAAAGAAATCAAAGACGGCATCCAGCCAAAGTTATCCACCACCATCAAGATCATGGTCAACACCGCCGGCCCGGTAACTAAGGGCGTGCCTAAAGGAAAAACCCCGGCCTCCGAGCTTCCCTTGCTTAAAACTGAATCCCGGCCCTTACCAGCCAAAAGAAGATTAGTGGAGATAACCAAAAGCAATATTCCCCCGGCTATCTGAAAATCAGCCACGCTGATATTCAAGACCCTTAAAATTGCCTTACCTAAAAACATAAAGGAAACCGCGATTACCGTTGCCGTTAAAAGCGATTCCCGAATCACCCTTTGCTTCTGTTTCTTGTTTAAAGAATGAGTCAGAGAGACAAAGAGAGGAATATTCCCCAGGGCATCCACCGCCACAAAGATAGGAATAAAAGTTAATACATACGGCCTGAGAAATTCTGGCATAGATTAATGTTAAATAGTTGATAGTTGATAGTTTATGGTTTATGGTTTATGGTTTTAAAGTAATGGCTATAAACTATACACCATCAACTATAAACTACTTTTTATCATTTACATTTTGTTATTTATTACCCTAAATACGAAAAAAAGCTAAGTTATTATAGCTTATCTAACTTGCCGCTTCAAGGAGTTTTTTTGTGTAACTGGATTTAGGGAAATTAAAAATTTCTGCCGTCTTTCCTTCCTCTGCTATTTTACCGGCAGACATCACCATTATCCGGTCAGAGATTTCTCGGATAAGCGCGATATTATGGCTGATAAACAGATAAGACATTTTAAATTTTATTCGCAGGCCCAGCAATAATTCTAAAATCTGCTTCTGGCTAATCAAGTCTAAGGAAGAAAGCGGCTCATCCAGAACTAAAAGCTTAGGCTTTAGGCTTAAGCTCCTGGCGATACAGACCCTCTGGCGCTGGCCGCCGCTGAGCTGGTGGGGGAAACGTCTCAATAAATCTCCGTCCAGCCCAACCAACCCAAGCAATTCCCCTATTTTATCATCGCTGACTTCTAATTTATGCGCTAAAAACGGCTCGCGGAGAATATCCCTGACGCGCATCTTGGGGTCTAAGCTTAAAAACGGATCCTGAAAAATAATCCCCACCGACCTTCTAATATTAGCTAGTAAAGGAGAAAAAACTATTTTACCGCTGGTAGGTTCCATTAACTTTAAGATTAACTTGGCCAGGGTGCTCTTGCCGCATCCGGACTCACCCAGCACCCCCAAAACCTCTCCTTCGGCAAGAAAAAAACTTACTCCGTCAACGGCCTTAATAAAACCGCCGGCAGTTCTGAAGATGCCCCTTTCAATGGGAAAATATTTTTTCAGGTTTATTACTTCAAGAATCATATTCGAATTATAGAATTAATCAACTCCCGGGTGTGCGGATGTTGGGGCGCTGAGAAAATATCTTTGGTTAGCCCCGCTTCCACAATTTTACCTTTAAACATAATAGCAATCCGGGAAGCGAACCGTTCAGCCAAGGCCAGATTATGGGTAATAAATAAAATACTGAAACGCAATTTTTCTTTAAGCTCTAAGAGCATCCGGATAATTTGGGCCTCAACGGTAACATCCAAAGAACTGGTCGGCTCATCGGCGATCAAAAGCTTAGGCCCGGAGCTTAAACCCAAAGCGATCATTACCCGCTGGTTCATCCCTCCGGAGAGCTGGTGGGGATAGCTTCTTAATATCCTTTGCGGGTGGGGCAGTCTCACCAGCTCTAATAAATCTCCAGCCATACTTAAGGCTTCCTTTTTATCCTTTGCCTGATGATGCAAAATAATGCTCTCCTGAATCTGCCGGCCAATAGGTAAAACCGGATTTAAAGAGGCCTGAGCCTCCTGAAATATATAAGAGATTTCCTTGCCCCGGATTGCCTCTAAATCCCGCTCTGCGGTTTTTAACAAATCGCGGCCTTGAAAAATAACCTTGCCTTCGGTTATTGTGGCGGATTGAGGAAGAATTTTCGTAATACTTAAAGCGGTCATGGTCTTGCCGCTTCCGGACTCACCCACTAAGGCCAGAATCTCATCCTCAAATAGATCCAAATCTACTTTCTCCACCGCCTGAATTATCTGCCGCTGCTGGCAAAACTGAATGCTCAAATTTCTAATCTCTAATAGCTTGTTCATTTATCTGGTTACTGGTTACTGGTTACTGGTTTCTCTTAAGCCTTCTCCTAATAAATTAAAACCCAAGACTGTCAGAAGTATGGCCAGGCCCGGACAAACCGACATCCACCAGGCTGCCCCTAAAACCGCCTTAGACTCAGCCAGGATATTTCCCCAGCTGGCCTGAGGCGGCTGGACCCCCAGGCCCAGAAAACTCAACGATGACTCTAAAAGTATGGCCGAGCCTACCCCTAAGGCGGCATTGACTATCACCGGATTTAGGGCATTAGGGATAAGGTGGCCCAGGATTATCCTGAAATTACTCAAACCGATTGCCCTGGCCGCCAGAATAAATTCCTTCTCTTTTAAAGACAAAATCTCAGCCCGGACTAAACGGGCTATCCCCATCCAACTAGTCAAACCAATAATCAGCATAATATTAAATATGGAAGGCTCTAAAATTGCCGCCACCGCCAGAATCAGGAAGAAGGCCGGAAAACAAAGCATAATATCCACAAAACGCATAATCAGGGTATCCGTAATCCCGCCCAGAAATCCGGCCAGAGAACCCAAAACCAAGCCCGCCAAAACCGCTATGCCCACGGCTATCACCCCGACCAATAAAGACACCCGAGCCCCAAAAAGCATCCGGCTAAAAAGATCCCTGCCCAATTGGTCGGCGCCTAAGATGTGTTTCTGCGTTGGCCCGGCAAGGACATCCTCAAGGACAATTTTGTTCGGGTCATACTTAGCCAAAAGCGGGGCAAAAATCGCGCCCACGCTCAATATACCGATAATAATTATTCCGGCTAATAATTTAGGCTTCATCTTTTATATCTTATCCGGGGATCAACATAGCTATAGGCAATATCCGCCAGAAAATTTCCCCACAAGGTCAAGGCCGCGCCAATAACCAACTCCGCCATTATCATCGGGTAATCCCGGGCCATTACCGCCTCATAAAAAAGCCTCCCCACCCCAGGCAAGGCAAAAATAGACTCAAAAATAACGCTTCCACCGATTAAACCAGGAATAGATAATCCCAGAATAGTAACTACCGGAAGTAAGGTATTGGGAAGGGCGTGTTGAATAAGCACGGCAGAACGGGTTAACCCTCTGGCCCGGGCGGCGCGAATATAAGGTGTCTTTAATATCTCTAAGGTATTCTGACGGATATAGCGGGAAATCCCGGCCAGGCCGCCAAAACAAGAAACAAAAAGAGGCAAAGCCAGATGTCTAAGTAAATCCCCCGCCTTGCCCCAGAAAGTAAAATATTCAAAATCCAAAGAGGTTATCCCGGAAATAGGAAGCCATCTTAACTTAAGCCCAAAAAAATCCATCAGCAGCAAACTCAGCCAAAATCCCGGCATGGCAAAACCGATAAAAACCAACAGACTCATAAAATGGTCATAAAGAGAACCCGCCTGAGAAGCGCATTTTAAACCAATGATAATCCCCAGAAAGAGAATAATAAAAAGCGACGTGAGGTTGATAAAAACCGTCAAGGGCAGACGCTCGCCAATCTTTCGGATAACCGGCCTGCCGTCAATAAACGAAACGCCGAAATCCAAAGTAACTATTTTTCGACACCAATCAAAATACTGAATAGGCAGCGGCCGGTCTAAACCGTAGAGCTTATTCAGCCTCTCTCTCACCTCTGAGGAAACCCTGGGATTCATGGCCTCGGTTAAAGCGGACGGCTTGCCGGGAGCAAGATGGATAACCATAAAGGAAATAGTGATTATCCCCCACAAGAGCGGAAACATCCCCAATAGTCTTTTGATTATATAGGTAAGCATATTTAAATTATAACATAACCGCTAAAAACAGCATAGAGAAAATGTAGGGGCCCTTCGCGAAGGACCCCTACATACACAACCAAAAGGGCTTCGAGTTTTATCTCGAAGCCCTTTTGGTTTTTATTGCCTTGCTGAATTATGGCAATTTTTAATACATATCACCGCCGCCGCCGTATCCGCCGCCGCCTGGCATAGGAGGCATTCCCGGCTTATCTTTTTCCGGTATATCGGCAATAATGGCTTCAGTGGTCAGAAGCAGCGCGGCAATGCTCGCGGCATTCTGAAGAGCAGTTCTGGTAACCTTGGTCGGGTCCATTATCCCGGCAGCAATCATATCCACATACTCACCGGTAGCCACGTTGAATCCGGTATTAGTTTTCTCTTGTTTGACCCTCTGAACAATCACTGAACCTTCCAATCCAGCGTTAAAGGTAAGCTGGCGGATAGGCTCTTCCAGGGCGCGTCTGACGATGTCCACTCCGATTTTCTCATCCTCATCGCCTTTGAGCTTATCCAGGGCGGGTATGCAACGAAGCAATCCTACCCCGCCGCCGGGAATAATCCCTTCTTCAACCGCGGCGCGGGTGGCGTGTAAGGCATCCTCAACTCTGGCTTTTTTCTCTTTCATCTCGGTTTCGGTCGCGGCTCCCACATTGATTACGGCAACCCCGCCGGCCAGCTTGGCCAGGCGCTCCTGGAGCTTTTCTTTGTCATAATCAGAATCAGTGCCTTCAATCTGCTTTCTGAGCTGGGCAATTCTACCCTTAATGGCCTGGTCTTTGCCAGCACCTTGAACGATGGTAGTATTTTCTTTATCAATCTTTATTCTCTTGGCCTTTCCTAAATCCTCAATATCCACATTCTCCAGCTTAATGCCTAAGTCTTCGGTGATGGCCTTTCCGCCGGTAAGCACCGCGATGTCATCAAGCATAGCCTTGCGCCTATCGCCGTATCCGGGGGCCTTTACTGCCGCGACCTGAAGGGTTCCGCGGATTTTGTTGACTACCAAGGTAGCCAAGGCCTCGCCCTCAATCTCTTCAGCAATAAGCAAAAGGGGCTTGCCGCTTCGGGCAACCTTCTCTAATAAAGGCAAGAGGTCCTTCAAAGAAGAAATTTTCTTCTCGTGGATGAGAATATAAGGATCATCCATAACAACTTCCATTCTCTCGGTATCAGTGGCGAAGTAAGGAGAGAGATACCCCTGGTCAAACTGCATACCCTCGACCACTTCCAGGGTGGTAGCCATTGATTTGGCTTCTTCCACGGTAATAACCCCGTCTTTACCCACTTTATCCATTGCCTCGGCAATCAAATCTCCGATAGCGACATCGCAGTTAGCGGCGATAGAAGCAACCTGAGCCACTTCTTTTTTGTCTTTGATTGGAACAGAAAACTTCTTTAGCTCCTCAATTACCTTCTCAACTGCCTTCTCAATCCCTCTTTTTAAAGCCATAGGATTAGCCCCGGCAGTTACATTCTTTAACCCCTCGCGGTAAATTGACTCCGCTAACACGGTCGCGGTGGTGGTGCCGTCGCCGGCGTTATCCGAGGTCTTCTCAGCTACCTCTTTAACCATCTGAGCGCCCATATTCTGATAAACATTCTCCAGCTCAATTTCTTTGGCTACGGTTACCCCGTCTTTAGTAATAGTGGGTGAGCCGAATTTTTTGTCAATAACCACATTTCTTCCCTTGGGACCAAGGGTTATTTTAACTGCCCGGGCCAGTTGTTCCACGCCGCTTAAAATCTGGCGCCTGGCGTCATCACTGAATAATAATTGTTTTGCCATTCTAAATCCTCCTTAAGATTATTATTTGATTATCGCTAAAATATCCTCTTCCTTCATGATTAACAGTTCTTCGCCTTCTTTAGTGGTGATTTCAGTCCCGGAATATTTTCCGTAAAGAACCTTGTCTCCGGCCTTTACCTCTAAAACCTGCAGTTTACCGTCATCAGAAATCTTGCCCTTACCTACCGCCACGACTTTGCCTTCCTGCGGCTTCTCTTTGGCTGTATCCGGAATGACAATCCCGCCCTTAGTCTTACTCTCCGCCTCCAGCGGTTTGATTATTACCCTGTCTCCAAGTGGTTGTATGTTCATCCTATACCTCCTCCTTAAATTTAACTGATTTTTGTTTATTTAGACCTTTCCTTCAATGAGCAGGAAAGCCTATCCTCCTGAATTAGCACTCTAAGTGCCAGAGTGCTAATTATAATCGTAAAAAAAAATCTGTCAAGTATTTTTTTTAGGGTTACTTTTTTTGAGGTGTAACCGGTTAGCCTTTACCCCGTTAGAAAGCTCCCTAAAGTTGGAGGACAAACATAATCAGAAAAGGCCAGAGCCGAAAACATCGCTCTTTCTGACGGGGTTTATCTTCGATGAAAGCGGCTAAAATTCTGCCCCTGGGGACGATAAGGTTTATGTGCCCGGGCCGGCGCTTTATGCGCGGAAGAAAAACTTTCCGTGGGAACACCGGGATGCTTAGACAAAGGAATAGATGTTCGCATGATCTTTTCAATATTGCGCACATCATCTCCCTGATCCGGGGTGGCCAGGGATATGGACCGGCCTTTTAACCCGGCTCTTCCGGTGCGGCCTATCCTGTGGACATAATTTTCCGGGTCATCCGGCAGGTCGTAATTTATAACCAGCTCAATTCCTTTCACGTCAATGCCTCTGGCCGCGATGTCGGTAGCCGCGAGGATACGGTATTTTCCGGACTTAAAGCCGCTCAAGGCTTCTTTGCGCTGGGCTAAGGTCCGATCGGCGTGGATCTCGGCGACAGAATGACCCATTGTTCTTAAGACGCGGGTCACTTTCCGGGCCCCGATTTTGGTTCGGATAAACAAAAGCACCGAACCACTGTATTGTTTAAGCAATTCACCCAACAGCCTTCCTTTTAGATCCCGGCTGACAATAAACAGCTCCTGGGAAACCAGCTCGGCCGCGGTCCCGGTCGGGGCTATCTCGGTGCGCACCGGAAGATGCATATAGGCGGAGGCAATCTTCACTATGCTGGGGGGTATTGTGGCTGAAAAAAGCATGGTCTGGCGCTCCCGGGGAATGAGTCTTAAGATACGCTCTATTTGCGGGGCAAAGCCCATATCCAGCATGCGATCGGCCTCATCAAGCACCAGAATAACCACATCGTCAAGCCGCAGGGTATGCTGGCCGATATGGTCAATCAGCCGGCCGGGGGTGGCGATAATAATCCGGGGATCATTCCTTAAAGATTGGATCTGCAGATGCATAGATTCTCCACCAATAAGCACCGTGGTTCTCATCTTGAGTATCGGGGCAAACTTTACCAGGGCTTCGTTAACCTGAATCGCGAGCTCGCGCGTAGGAACCAACACCAGGCCCCGGCCTCTTTTCTGGGCCAACTGCTGAATCATCGGAATTCCAAAGGCCAGGGTCTTACCGGTGCCGGTCTGGGCAATCCCGATAATATCCTTACCTTCAATGGCTATAGGTATGGCCTTATACTGAATTGGGGTGGGTACCTTAAACTTAAGTTTATCCAGCACCTCCAGAAGCCCCGGAGCTATACCCAGCCCGTAAAAACTGTTTTGGTTTTGGGTTGAATTCATTTTTTTCCTTTCTTAATTTACCCGCCGTTGGCGGCTTGTCCAATATATTTCCAAAATTCTTCGTTGGGCTTTTTGGGCCCTTTTTCGGTTCCGGAATAACAAACCGTGCAAATTCCAAAGGTTACTCCATTTTCAATATGCTTAGGCAGGTATTCCACAATAAATTTACACACACTGCACTGATACCTGCCGGCCTGGAGAACCTTATCTCCCACTTTATACATAGTTTCTATTACTTTTGTTGTCTCAGTCTGGGCCAATAACGATTTCGCCCCCTTAGCCGCGCCGCCTAATAAAAGACCGGAAACAATTCCTAGCGATAACTTTAAAAAACCCTTTCTGGAAATAGCCATATCTTCCTCCCTTGCAACCGCTGAAACGCTGAATTAAGATAAATACTCTCCGCTGAAGCGCGGAAATTCAATAAGTCTTCTTCTGCGTTTCCGCGGAATCTTTTGTTTCCCTTATCTTCCGCGCCTCCGCGGTTAACAAATGGTTAAAAGAAAAGGCTGAGGCTAAGGTTTAGGTTAAGCTTGTCTTAGCCTTGACCTAAGCCTTAACCTTTATTATTTTACCCTATTTTACCATTATCCGCCAGACTTAATTTAACTCTGGTCTTTTTTCCTCATAATGCCGAAATACCAAATTCAAGCCTTTGAGGGTTAAATCCGGGTCAATCTTATCTAAGCTTTGGCAATATTTAGCCATCAAATTAATGTTTCCTCCGGTACCGATGACTTTGGCCGAATCGCCTATTTCCTTTTTTATCCTTTGGCTTAGACTATCAATTAAAGCCGCGAAGCCATAAACTACGCCGCTAAGCATACTGCTTTTAGTATCCCGGCCGATAAATTCCTTAGGTCTTTCTAATTTTACTTTAGGCAGTAAAGCGGCGCGCGTAGAGAGGGCGTCTAAGGAAAGCTCTAATCCGGGAAGGATCATCCCTCCCAGATACTCCTGGTTCTTAGAAATCACATCCAAAGTAACTGCCGTGCCAAAGTCAATAACCACTAAAGGCGCGCCGTAAAGCCTGGAGGCGGCATAGGCATTGACTAAGCGGTCCTGGCCCACCTGCTTAGGCCGGGCATAGAGATTTTTAATTGGGGCAGTAAGATTCTTGCCCAAACAATAGACCGGGATATTTTTTAAGGTTTTAAAAGAGGCCTTTAAAGATGTAAGTGCCCGGGGAACCACGCTACAAATAATTATCGCCTTTATTTGAGAAAAGGCAATTCTCGTAGGGAACGGTTCTAAACCGTTCCCTACTTTAGCAGTTGGGAATTTAGTTTTATAAACTAACCGCTTCCCTTGGAATAAACCCGCGGTGATATTGGTGTTTCCTATATCATAAACTAAAATCATAAGCCCGACCTCAACAACTCCACATCGCCGGCATAAATATGCTTACGCACACCGCTGGCCTGACGCGCCACCAATGCCCCCTCTTCATCAAAGTCAATAGCCGTGCCCGCGTCTACGCCATTGACCTTGACCTGCTTACCCCAGAGGCTGGAGAAATTCCTAATTTCTTTAATTATACCCGAAAAACCTTCTTTTTGGAATTGATAATAATAACCGTCTAATTCCTTAAGGCATACACTTAAGAGGCCTTCCGGATTTATCTCTTGCTTAAGCAGTATCTTTAAAGACACTGCTTCCTTAATCGGCAGTTCGCCCTGGGCGAGATTGGTATTCAGGCCGATACCGATAATGATAAATCGGACCTTGTTGATTTCAGCATCCATCTCGGTAAGTATCCCGCCGATCTTTTTATCCTCAATAACCAGGTCGTTGGGCCATTTGATTAAAAAAGGCTGGCCGGAAAACTTACGCAAGGCCTGGCACATAGCCAGGGCGCCCAAGAGGGTAATCTTCGGCGCTTCCTTAAGCTGAATATCCGGCCTTAAGATTACCGAAAAATAAAGCCCTTTATCCTTATGGGAAACCCAGCGCCGGCCAAGCCTCCCCCGGCCCTTAGTCTGGGCCCGAGCCCAAAAAACACTGCCTTCTTTTTCGCCCTTTAAGGCATTAAGAAAAGCCAAATCATTAGTCGAGCCGGCAGTATCATACTTGTAGATTCTCTTCCCGATTATATGATTGCGCGCCGCCTCAATCTCCCGCCCCTGAAAAACCCTAAGTATTCCTTCATCCATATTTCAATTCTTTGTCCAAGTTGCTTCTTCAGACTTTCTTTTAATTGCAAGCAACAATAAGCTCTTTCCAATTCTTAGGCTTATACTTCTCCCAAACTTCCTGCTTCACATAGAGCATTTTATAAGTAATCTTTTTCTGCCGGGCGTTCGCGTCATCGCACCATTGAGCAAGCCTTTTAATCTTCAAAGAATCATCCAAATCCTCGCGCCCCTTAGTCTCAACGATATACACCGTCTTTTCATCAGTTTTAACAAAGAAGTCCGGGTAATAATTCGCTATCGTCCCGTCGGCGTTCTTATAGTCTATCTTAAAATGCACTCCATAATAATTCTTCGCGAAGGAAATAACTTCATCATCGCCCAATCGTTCCAGGAAATCCGCGAAATCAAGCTCAAACTGATTATCTGCGACAATTCTGTTAAATACGCTTTTCTTGGGCACTAAATACATCCGGTCATTAACGACAAACGGGCGGCTGCTGCTGACCTTAATATAATTCTTAATCTCGGTATCACCAACATCCTTCACCGTTAAGGCGTTGATTTCATTCTTAAAAGTCTGGATTATTGTCTTTATGGCTTCAATTTCTGAAAGGTTTCTTAAAACATTCTTGTCATTAAGGTCAACCGCTGTTTCAAACAGGCGCGAATAAATAAACTCTTTAACCTTACCGAATAAAATGTCGTAACACCCAAAAAGGCGAAGCTCCCGCATAATGCTTTGAGCGAAAAAACCAACCACGCTCTGATAGTTCGGCTCAATATTGCTTTCCAGAATAGTCGTATGGTGAACCTTTTCTTCAACCACGTGCTTGAACACAATCTCTCGCTGCTCCTGCTCGCTAAACGTCTTTACCTTCAACTTACCATGCTGAAAACCTGCTACATTCAAACTCGCCAAGTCTTTGTATTCCCTCTGAATCCTCGGCGTTAAAATCGGAAGCTCAATATCCAACCTTTGAATATCTTTTTTGGGATTGTCCCGGTCAACTTCAATGACCGTCGGCGTAATCGCCTTTGTCGTTAAGTCCATCTTTCGCTTTTCCAAATCCACGCCTTCCGCCTTAATTGACTCCACAAAATCCATAAATGCCGGCGTTCCCACCACGCTTACATATTCTTCCACATCTTCCTGGCCGAAAAACATCCGCCTCAAACCCCGGCCAAGCGTTTGCTCCGGCAAAATGTTTGATGCCGCCGCGTATGCTCGAAGGCCTACTATTGTGGTAACGTTCTTAACATCCCATCCTTCCTTGAGCATTAAAACCGAAACGATTACCTGATAAGGGCTTTCCAGTCCATCAATTTCATTGGCTTCTTTCCGCAGGCGATCCAATTCTTCCTTGGCCTTACCGGTTACCTTTTCCGATATATCACCGCTTTTATTCGTATGAATAGTCAAAACTTTACCGTTTAAAGCGGAATAATTCTTTTCTAAATACGCCTGCACCTCATCACAGTTTTTTGTATCATCGGTCATAATAAACAAAATAGCTTTTTTCCCGGTCGGTTCAAGTTCCTTGGAAGCCTTTTTCCATTCTTCGATACCAAGATTGATATAATCTTCATATTTCTCGGTAAACAGCGCGCTCTGTTTTTCCTGTAATTTGGCCCGGCTGGCCTGATCCGGAAGCACGGGAGTCTTAACCACCCCTTGATAAATTGCCTCAACCAGCGGATAATCGGAAATCGTCTGCACGAAGATTGATCCATTATCATGTTTTGGCGTTGCCGTGCAGTCTATCTGTAAAGAAATCTGCCTGCCTTTCTGTTTCAATTTATTATTTATATCTTGGATTGATGTCCACCAGGCCATCTTGGGATCGTGAATGTGATGGGCTTCATCGTTAAAAACAACGATCTCATCAATTTCCCGGACCACATTACTAAGCTCAACCAAGGATTCGTTTGTTTTTGAAACAGGCTTTTTCCCTAAAAAATAATCCGTCAAATCCCCATCGCTAAAAGACGACTCCTTGACATCGCCCTCATAAACACGGTGTATATTGGTAAGAAAAATATTTCCGGTAGGAGAAATCGCGGTCAAATCATCTTGTAAATGCAAGGTTATCTGAAAATCATCCTGCCAGTTTCTACCTTCATATCCATTATCCGGCAAAACAGGGTCATGATGGAATATCTTTAATCCGCCAAAATCGGTCTTGATACGCTCAAGCACGATAATATTCGGCGTAATTAAAAGAAAATTGCGGGAAAGCCCCGACTCCGGCTCATAGAGCTTATGAAAATAAGACCATGCCAGAAGCAAACTCATTACCTTTGTTTTGCCGCTTCCGGTGGCCATCTTAATAACTAACCTAAGCCAGTCCTCATCAAACATATTCGGGCTTACCCGCCCCAATGAATCAAACGGCAAAAGGTCATATTTGTTTCGTACTCCGGCAACATCATACAACCAGATAATAGTTTCAACTGCCTCACGCTGGGCAAAATAATACCGGAATGAAAACGCGTTGCCGTCCACCCCAAAGCCAAGATGTTCTTCTTTGAACCACCAGCTTAAAAGAGCCTTTGATACCGCGCTCGCCCCCTCGTAGCCCTTATCCCGCCACTCCTTAACACGCTTTCTCAATTCCGGCACAAAAGGCGGGAGCAGTTTTTCATAGCCTCCCGGGGCACGCAACGCCTCATCAGCCGGAAACCAGCGAATCTCCGGTTCTAAAATCGCGAACTTATCCTTAGGAAAATCTTTATGCAATGCCATATTATTTCTCTCTCTATCTATCTAAAACCTTGACAAACTCGAGATTTGTGATATCCTATTTTTGGAGTTACTGGGTCACGTATCCTGTGACTGATGTCACACGGGGCATTGACCCAGGGCCCAGGACTCCAAAAAAACCTCTTAAAATTTTAAGAGGTTTTTTTTGGCCGGAACAACCATATATTAAACTTCGTTGACCGCGCGACAAAGTATTTCTTTCCTTGCACCTGTATAGCGCCCGATAGAGTTATTTTATCAAAAATATATTTCATCAATTCAACTTTTGCCTTTTTCGCCGCGGGATTTCTAAACAAACCGTTTTGTAAGTACCCGATCGCGCCCATGATCACATCGGCAATCTGAATAAACGGCGCATGCTTTGAATCAATTGGTAAAATATTATTCACAAAAGAGACCGGCTCTTGAGTCTCCGCGGGGTTCAGAAGCGGTAGAAACCTGTTGCGCAGGGCCACTTCAAGACACTGCTGTAGCTTATCAAGACTAACGCGCGCTTGAACCGGATTAGTGATACTGTCAGGATAGATTTTATATAGAGCAGGAGTTTTTGAATTGTGGTAATAAAGCTGATAAAGAAGCTTAAAATATCCCTCTTCCTTTATGTTTCCGAACGCCGTAACAGCTGCATCCTGAGTGTCAACAAGAATCACATTAAAACGAGCTCTATCTTCCGCAATCCATTTAAACGCTATATCAGCCAATTCTTTATAGACCGGCAAATAACGCTGAGAAACCTTTGTCCACTTAAACTCACCAAGAAAATCGGCATGCTGCCCTTGAGAATTAACGAAACCGTGTTTTTTGCGGAAAGCAGTAATTTCATTCTCAGCCGCTTTGATTTTTGATTCCTCAATCCATAAGCCCGCCAGGAGCAAAAATCGTTCATTTCTATGCCGACTTTCATCTGAATAAATATGGATACACTTCATCTAAATAATAACCTCTTGCTTTTTTTGCTCGTAATCTTTTTTATGTTTTCTGCTATCTACCATTTCGAGGATATCCTCGAAATGGTCATTGCTTAATTGATTCATATATTAACCTCAATTACTCTTGTCGTATCATTGCCGAAAATATCAACCACCTTAACGGCAATCTTACGCCGCCCCAGGGAAACTTCTTTCTCAGCAGATATAAGCTCAAGTTTTCTCTCTTTTTTTGTCCTGAATGACTGCCACTCATTTTCAAATATATACCCGCCAGTCCATTTTTCTTCAAATTCCAACCCCCCTTTGGAAAAGGGGAGCAAGGGGGGATTTACCGGCACCCGGACAATCTCTTTTCTGTTCTCCATATTAAAATCAACCGACCAGTAATCCACCCAGTCCGTCCATTTCTTGGTCAAAACTTCTTTAGTTACCACCGCTGTCTTTTTGTCTTTGGATACCTTAATAACTTGTCCATTCTCAATTACGATCTTACTTGAACCTTCTTTAAGCGATCCCTCTATCTCTTCAACGCTGTCCTGATTATAAAATACGCTGAAATCGCACAGTTCAACCGCTATCGTTTTATTATTCCCCCGCCCTTTGATGATCGGCTTCACTTCAATGTAGGCAACATCGTAGAATTTCACCTGCCCTTTTTCCACCGCGCGGCGGTCAAAAACTTCCCGGGGAATAACCTTAAACTGCACATCAACGCCCTGGCGGCTAAGTTGCGCGAAATCAATCCCCATCTCATAATCAAAACCGAGAACATCAAATTTAGTGATTCCTTTCTCCTTAGCTTCCTTAATCGCCTGATCAACAAAAGCGGCTGATACCGGCGTATCAACAGGACCGACCGCAACCAGCCGGTCACGCTTCTTACCGACAAACGAATTGTAAGAATCCACAGCTTGGGCGTTATAGGCAGAAAGGATCAGTTCAATAAACTGCTTTTCTTTGTTTTCTAAAATCTGCTGTTTTTCCTGCTCCCGGATATCCACATCAACATTGACATATTGCTCCCGCTCATATTTGCCGAGGTTAAGAATCTCAAACGCCCTAAAATTCTTACCCTCTTTTTTCATCTCGCGCTGAACCTGAATTAACCGCTTACGGGATGTATGAATAGCAAAACGTCCGAGATCTGCACCAATCCATTTCCGCCCCAATTTTTCCGCAACTGCTAAAGTCGTGCCGGAACCACAAAAGAAATCAGCAACAAGATCGCCTTCGTTGGAAGACGCTTTGATAATACGCTCAAGAAGAGTCTCTGGTTTTTGTGTTGGATAGTCTATTCGCTCTTTGGCTTGTGAATTAACCGCAAATATATTGGTCCAAATGTCTTGCGCAGAAATACCCGGCATCTCATTTAGATATTGCTTATATCGTGGTGTACCGTTGGAAGTGTAATATATTTTATCCTCGGCTTCGTATCGCTCCATAGTGGTCTTTGGACAACGCCAAATTCCATTTTTACCTTTCCATTCATACTGATAGCCTCCGCCTGATAAACCTTTTGCAGACAAATCTCGATCCAAGAATTTACCCTTAGCGTCATCATGCCGATAATAGGTTTGAATGTAGTCTTCCGAATAGGGATCATAAACGGGATTAAAGACTGCATCATCGCTTTTTGTGTAATAGAAAATCGTATCATGCAGATTTCCATAAGCTCTATTGTCGCTATGGGCAGTTGATCTTTTCCAAATGATTTCATTGATGAAATTTTCTTTGGAAAACACATCATCTAGTACTAATTTCATATATGAACTAACACGTGTATCACAATGCACATAAATACTGCCGTCATCCGCCAAAAGTCCGTGCATGAGCTTCAACCGCTCGTAAATCATAGCAATAAAGCTATCCGCACCTTGCCCCCAGGTATCCCGATAAGCTACCTCTTCAATAACTGACGGCTTTTTGGTGAAGGATTCGTCTCCGATCTCAACATTCATTGAAAAATCCGCTCCCACGTCAAACGGCGGGTCAATATAGATCAGCTTTAAACCGCCCTGTTTTTCAATTTCCCGCCTCATTGGCCCATTCTTTAAAGACGATAAAATCAGCTTGTTATCTCCCCATATCAGCTTATTCGTCCATCCCCGAATCTGACGCCCGGAGGGATCAAACAAATCCCCAACATAACCGCCCTTTTTTATTCTCTCACTCCTCGGCTCATCAATATGCTCAATAGTCTGAAAGGGCAAAACCAGATTGCAAACTTCCTGCGTCTTCCCATTCCACACCAGCTCAACCTCCCGGTCATCAGCAAACAAAAGAAAGCGGTATTTATCAGGCAAAGGCTTCCCTTCCTGAAGCAACTTTATCGCGTCTCTTTTTTCGTTATCCGATAATCTCATTATCTTTTTACCTTTAAAAAACAAATCCTGGATCAGCCGAGGGTAACATTGTAGAGACGCTTAAATTGGTTCATGCTGATTCATTTTTCTTCTTATTATGCGTCAACTTCAACCATTTTGAAACTGTTGAATTCACCAACTCAAAGGGATAGGAATCAACGAAATAGGGAAAAATCTCTAAATCATGACTATATCCATTTTGTTTTTCCTTAGAACGCTCTTCTATTCCTCTTTTTACTGTCGGAGCATCTTCAATTACTTTTTTAACCTCTTGCAGTATTTGTTCTACAAAAATTCGTAGACTATCTTTCCAATCTTTAATTCCATAAGCTTTTTCGAAAGCTTTCTGCTTTTCTTCAAAATTGTGCGGGGCATAACCCTTCGCAGCAGAATATCCCTCCCAGTAACGCACTAAATAAAAATCAATGAATTCTTCTGGAAATAACTGTATACCGAGTTGAGTAAGAACAACTTTGCCCATTTCGGTCAAACAATATCCAAAACTAATAGGTCTTGATGGAAATTGTTCGGTTCGTATAATACCAAGAGATAATAAATAGCGAATCGTATGCACATCTACTTTCTGATCAAAAAACATCAATCCATTTCGTCCCGCTAAAGCGCTAATAGAATCCTGATCAAGCTTGCTCTTTATATTTTTTATAAAAATACTCTTTTTTTCATTTATGCCTTCAAATCTTACTTTAATAATCTTTAATAAGTCTTTTTTAAAATTTTGATTATTGAAATCTAATCTGTGGACAAAATAGCCTTTGATATTGAATGGAAGCTCGTTCAAGGAGAATTTAAAACTATTTTCTATATTAAAAAGGATGATAACTTGTTCGGGTAGTTTCCATGCTAAGCTTAATCCTAATTCTGCCATGACATTATCGCAAAATACCGGCTTTTCTTTATCCTGAATTTTTCCAATCGGCGTAACATCACAAATAATTAGACTGGCTTCGATAATCTTTCTGAAAATGTCAAAACTTATATCATCTTTTCTAGTATCATCAGCTATCGTGGTTTCAAGCAAATATTTCAGACCAAAATCAATATCAATATCCTTATCATTATCTTTTATCTTTGTAGAAATTACTTTGTAGATTCCTTTTTTCTCGATTGCTCCTTTAAAATATTCGTCATAAAGATCCGATTGTTCTTGCTTAGTGCCATCATTTTCTTCTCCATACCACATCGAAACAAAAATCTTCTTTTTTTGTTGCCCCACCTTATCATTGTCTATGTTAAATTCATTAATTAAAGCACTGTATTGATTGAAAAAATATATGGCCACATTTAATTCTCCTATGTGAACAGTCAATGAGCTAATAGGGTCAGACCTCAAATTTACAATTTATCCAATCTCTTATCAATTCCAACGTCAAGGACTATTTTGGAGTTTTGAGGCATAACCCCTTATTCCTTTATACATACACTACATAGACTATTTTCCGGCATTTTGTAGTATAAGAATAATCTCTCTTTCTTTGGCTTCCTGCAATCCTTTTATAACTTTTTTCTGCCATTTTGGAAGCATGGAATTAAAAACGTGCTTGATAGTTACCGCTTCGCCCTTAGTTATCAAAGCTTTAAGAATTTCTACCGCCGCATTTCTGTCTTTTATTGCTTTATCTTCTTTGAGTCTACGCTGGAAAATTATTAATTTGTGGAGGGCGAAATTGGCAGGATGAGGTAATAAGACTTCAAAATCTTCAACTTTAGCCTTAATTACATTATCAGTAAGCAAACTCAAAAATCTCAGAGCAACCGCGTTAACGCCTAACTTCGGTAAGGGGATTGGCCTATCGGTGCCTTTTCCTTTCTCTGGAGATAAAAATTCCACTACCAGATCAGGATGTTCTAATTTAATATATCCTTTTGCTCCCCTATAACCAATGATAAATCCTAAGTCTTTTAATAATTCTGGGATATTCACATTAGCCCTGATTCCGCGCGGGTTGGGAATCAAGAAATCTACATCTCTTGTCTTAATGGTCGAGATATACTTTATGCCCGCAAAATATTCTTTATAGAATGGAATACACCAACTACCTATAAGAATAACGTCTTTTAGAACTCCGGCCTTATCAAATCTTTTTAGAACCTTAATGCATAGTTCATATTGATTCTTTTCCACGCAGAGTGCTCCTTAAGAATCTAATTTGTTTTTTTACCTGAGATAATAATTTTCTGTACTTAGCCCTGTATTCTTTTGCTTCTTTGTATTTTTTTATTTCTTCATCAGACACTTTCCCTCTATAGATGAATCTTACCTTCCCTTTCTCCCGCAACAAAAGATAATAGTACTCATGCCCCTTAACCTTTTTCTTAATGAGGCTGCCTTTAGGCAGCTTTGCCAATTCACGCTCATAGTCGCTTTTCATGCGTATAGAATTCTCGAGTTCTTCTTTAAGCACTCCTTTTATGACTCCCATATTAAACTCTCCGTTCGATTGAATTAGTTACCATACAAACTATATAATAGTATATATTGTATGACAACCATTGTCAAACAAAAAAGTTACCATACAAATGCAGGAATGTCATACTAAGTATGGTAACTTTCAAGCGGTTTTAGGTTTTAGGGGTCAGACCCGGACAGTAGACATTATCTCGTCTTTCTCTCACTGTAAGCTTATATTCCATAAGCAAGAGGTCTTCTTTGAACCGCCAGCTTAAAAGAGCCCTTGATGTCGCGCTCGCCCCCTCGTAGCCCTTATCCCGCCACTCCTTAACCCGCTTCCTAAGCTCCGGCACAAAAGGCGGGAATAGTTTTTCATAACCTTGCGCGCGCGGCGCCATAAATCACTCAAATTTCCAGACAGTTTTAGCGTATTTTGCCAACTTCTTTTGTCTCTCTGAAATTCTTTCGGGGTTCCATTCATCGCATACGCTATCTTGGGCTGTTATTTTATAACTGCTTGTTTTGTAAATTTCTTTCTTTGTCGGATAAAAGTCGTTTTGACACATTTTATTTTTTGATTCTTCCAAAAGCGCGTAATTGCCTAAACGAAATACAAATTGAATTTGCTCTTCAATAGTAAAATTTGACTCCCAGCTTTGAGAAGGATTTTCCGGTAATATATGCTCGATAGTTACGGAGCTATCACTAAAATCATATTTTTTATTGCTTATCTGATTTTCCAATGAGAAAAGGATATATCTGACTAATTTCGCGCCCTTTCCCTTGGTGGTAATACTTTTCGCGGCGAATGAGCTTTCAAACTCTTCATCAATGACATAAACCGATTTCAGGTTATGAAATATTTCCCGCGCGTTTTTCAGCGTGCCGGCATAAACATCCTGAGCCGTTTTGCTGTATTCATCTTCCAGCTTATTGGGATTTAGCCCGCCAATCACATTGTATCGAAAAGCAATCACACAACAGCATCTCAATAAACGAGCGTATTCATTCGGGTCAAACTTCTTATAAGCCGCCAACAAAAGAGGATAACACTGGGTCACGCCGAATAATTTTAATTGTCTAATATATTCGCTTTGCTCAGCCTGTTTCCAAAGCTCATCTTCTGGCTGAGAAAAAGCCGCGTAAAGTTGCGCGTTATTTTCAAGTTCATCCAATAAAGCGAAGGCCTGATCCGCGTCAGTAATTGAATTCTTAACAACTTTAAATAAATTCTGCTTTCTGGCGATCATATTTCTCGAATTCCAAAAATGCCTTAGATATGTGGTAAGCTCTATTCCACCTAAAATATTATTAATACTTTGCCATTGTCTTTCAGCTTGATCGATATCAGTTTCGCCTTTTTGAGCCGCCACCATAAACAAATAATTTTTTAACAAATCCGTGGGAGATAGCCTCACCCCCCTTGAATTGAGTGTTTCAAATACTTTGTAAGCATTCAAATCATTATCAACAGTAATAAACGTGAATATAAATTTATCCGCCGTTTTCTTATCAAGAAAATCAGCCAATTTCTCACCTGAAATATCCTGACCGAACTTAAACTTTATCTTTTCATAAAAATATTCGACAGCGTTAATAAGAAGTTTTTCAGAAGGCTTGAGTTTACTTTTACTCGTTGGTTTTCTAAAACGCAATAAGTAACTTTGATAAAAATCATTATTATTACGATTAAGCGTTAATTTGCTCTTGGCTACCAAAGAAGCCGGATCTTTATATCCAAGAAACGAGTCCATCAACAATTTCTTGCGCTCTTCGTTGTTTTTATGGTCCTTACCTTTCTCAATCAATTCCGCGATGTGTTGAATCACCGCTAAAGCAATAATACTTAAAGTCGTCAATCTCTGCTGTCCGTCGATAACCAGATATTCATTCGTGGGGCTATTTTGTAATACTAAATACCCCATATAATGAAAATCTTCTTCCTCTAAATTAACCAAGTCATACCAAAGATCATCCCATTGCTCTTCCTCCCACGAATAATCTCTTTGAAATCTTGGGACCATAAAGGTTCTTCCATTCTTAATTAACTCCCCCCATGAAGCTGTTTTTGTATCCAAAAGATTTTTTTTCATGCATTACCCCCCCCCTTTTATCATATATTGGCCATATAAAAACTTATATATTCACCTTAATTACTCTTATCGTATCATTACCAAAAATATCAACCACCTTAACGGCAATCTTACGCCATCCCCTGGAAATTTCTTTTTCGGTTGAAAACAAGTTCAAGTTTTCTGTCTTTCTTTGTCCTGAATGACTGATTTCGCATAGTGGTTTGATCCATGTAGGACACATTGCTGGAATATTCTCTATAGAAATATACGCACCAACTGCCTATAAGGATTAAATCATCCAAGATACCGGCCTTATGGAGCCTCCTTAAGATTTCAAGGCATAAATCAGACTGCTTCTTTTCCACGCAGAGAACTCCTTAAGAATCTTATTTGCTTTTTGACTTGAGACAATAATTTCCTGTATTTAGCCCTTAATTCTTTGGCCTCTTCATACCTTTTCTTTTCTTCTGCGGATAGTTTACCTTTGTAAATATACTTTACTTTCTTATCCACTCTTTCTGCCAGGTAACAATACTCATGGCCTCGTATTTTTCTTACCGCAAGACACCCTTTAGGCAAATTCCTCAAAGCTCCTTCGTATTCCTTCTTCATGCGAAGAGAATTTTCCAATTCTTCCGCCAATACTCCTTTTATAACACCTCTCATAAGTCCTCCTGTTACCTAACAAACCATACTATAATTTAACTTGTTAGGTAACAAATGTCAACAAAATAAATTACCCAACAAACATGGCGCTAAGCTTGTCTGTTGGGTAAAATTTGTCTCTAAGTTGGCAAATCTGCTCTCGTGGATAGGATAAAAGGGGTCTTGAATCTTGGCATTCTCGCTTTTTATCTTCCGCGGGTCAATTTGCTCCTGTTAGTAGGGTAACCCGGCCTGCAATCAGCGCAAATTCTCTTCAGTGTATAATGATAATTCGACCAGACGCTCCAGGAGTTCTCCGGAAGACAGACCGGCAAAATTTTGCAAAATCAATTCTTTGGCGAAGAGGCGGCAGATATAGCGCAGTTTTCTGGCTTTCTCGCGTCCGGCGTAAATGAAATCGCGATGGCCGCTGTTGATGATAACAATATTGCGTTTTTCGTCATAGCGCGAGCGCCAGGTATATCCAGGGGCGCTTTCTAGCGTATAGCCGGGTAATCCCTTGCGTGGGAATTCACTGTTTTCAGCCGAAACCTTAAACAAAGAATCCACAACGGTAACGATGCTTTCTGTCTCGCAACGTATATCGTCTCGTTGAATCACCAGTTTTAATTTACTCAAGCCGGGTTCCAGGGGGGCGTTAAAAACAACCATCTCGCCGTCTAATTTATCGAGATCTCCTTTTCCTTCCGTAATACACCATAGATATGAGAGATTCTCTTCTACCTGACGTTTGTTGCGATCTAATCCGATAGCCCGGAAAGGTTTCGTCTTGCCCACCTGCACCAGTGCCGAACCTGGCTGGATACGGGTGGAAAAGAGCGGCCCGGCGATTTCGAAAAACTCTTTCTGCCCGCTTTTCTTCTCTCCCTGCCTTAGCGCGTCAGGAACCATCATTACGCCATTTTCCTTCGCGATATCATTGTTGTCAGTGGACGAACGATGCGCGTTCTTTTGCTCGATACCAAACCAATCATATTCTTCGGGCGGCAAAGCGGTCATAGCATCAAGGAATGCCTTCTGCACGGAACGGAGTATATTCTTGCTCATCCGCTCTTCTTCAGCTTTGCCTTGCTCCAAAGCAATTGCCGTCAGCCGTTCTTTAAGAGGCGCTATAGAATCACAGAATCCGGACAATAGTTCATCATGAATTATTCCGTCTCTGGTGCCGGGCGTAAGATGTAAGAAGGGAGCATCAATAATTCCCTCAAAATAACCGGAAGTCCAGGGCTCACATTGAAAGAAATCAAGTATAGAGATATTAGGGAGCACCCGTGTCCCTGAACGAAAAAGGCTAACGCTGTTTTCGCTATTTTTTCCCGCGATATATATCTCCACATAAATAGGTTCACCGAAAGCCGTTGTAAGCAAAGGAAGATCATGGATAAGCTGGCCTTCATATTGGCGCGGTTCAACCTCAAACTCCGCGCGAGCGGTTCGGTCAATAATCTTAATCTTCACGCCTGAATGACGAATCCGGTCTCTTAACTCGGAGGCTAAATATCGTTGAATTTTTTCGCCGCTGAGCATACGTATTCCCGCGAGCAAAGAGGCTATGGTTAACTGCGTTCCTTTTATGGGTAGCAGATGGGGACGGTGGGATATTGAATAACCTGGCTTACCTTTCTCCATATTCATTTGGTAGGCCTTGCCATCTTTGCCGGAAGAGACCATCAATAGTTTATGTCCGACGGTCCAAAAACTAAGCAGGCCGATACCGAATTCTCCCTGAATGTTTTGGAAGCCTCCTTCTTTTAAACGCCGTTTCAGCGAATCACAGATATGGGTTGCCACATACTTAAAATCAGGAATACCTTCCCCATCGCAAGGAATACCCTGTCCATCGTCGATAACTTTAAGGTAGTGCTCTCCGTGTTCTTTACCGCGGATAATGGTAATATGTCCGGCCTGGGCGTCAATGCTATTTTCCACCAATTCAGCAATTGCCTTTAAAGGATTGTTTTGCGAAAGCGCGATAATTGTTATCGCGTTCCAATCGTCGCCAATGCGCAGCCGGCCGCGGCTATTTTTATATTTAGGGTTACTCATGGAAAGTTTTCCTGGTATTATAATTCACTTTCCTGTCCTATCAGCATTATTTTGGGATTATTCAGAATATCCGTGATAAAACCGCTTTTTGTCTTTTTCTTCGCCTTGTATTCTTCTAAAGAATACACCAGGTGGTTTATTTCTCTCTTCAGCTTATTTTCCGACTGAGCTATTTTCTCATTAAGTAAAGACGCATCAGGGTCCCCGATTACCATCAAGTCAATATCGCTCGCGGATTTTTCTTTCCTGGAGGCAAACGACCCGTAAATAAAGGCAAAACTTATTCCCTTAAGCGATACTAACGCGTTTTTCAGGCTTCCTTCCATGCCGATTGTTTTTGAAATAATACTTTTTAATTCATCAAATAAAGGATGCTTCCTGTTTAACGAATAGTATAAAAGATTGCCGTTTCTCTTGGTGGTGAATAAGCTGTCTTCCTGGAATCTTAAAAGCTCCCTGCGGATAGTGCCGGCGGAATGCCCGAGAATACGTTGAATCTCTCTGAGGTAATACCTTTGAGAAGGATTGGTGAAAAATAGGGCAAGCAGATCCTGCCTGATTCTGGATTTGGTGATATAAAGATTTAACAATTCTGCTCCTTTTGAGTACGATTGTACTCAAAATTGAATACACTGTCAAGAAAATCGTTTCATTCCCCCTCGCCCTAGCCCTCTCCCGGAGGGAGAGGGAATTTGGTGAACCGACAACCCTTTCTCTGAAAGAAGAGGGAATTTGGTGAAACCCTATTCAAATTTAATCAGGGCTGCCTGTCTTTAGTTCCTTGATCTTATCCCTTATCCGGGCGGCTTCTTCAAACTGCAGGTTGCGGGCGGCCAGCTCCATCTGGTATTCCAGCTCGCTGATATAGGAGCTCAGCTCGTATTCTTCTTTGGCTAAGCCGGTGAGGCCTTCAACCAGGCTCTCGGCTTCATCCAAAAGCTCAAGGCCTTCGCGGATGGACTTCTGGATACTCCGGGGAGTGATTTTATTCTTGAGATTAAATTCAAACTGTTTCTTCCGGCGCCGGGAGCTTTCTTCAATTGCCTGGCGCATTGAGCCGGTAATGGTATCCGCGTACATAATCACCTGGCCGTTAATATTCCTGGCGGCCCGTCCGGAGACCTGGATCAGGCTGGTGGCTGACCTTAAAAAGCCTTCCTTGTCCGCGTCTAATATGGCTACCAGGGAAACCTCGGGCAAGTCCAAACCCTCGCGCAAAAGATTTACCCCTACCAGGCAGTCAAACTTCTTCTGGCGCAATTCTTTAAGTATCCTGACCCTTTCAAGGGTTTGAATCTCGGAATGTAGATATCTCACCTTCAGGCCTTTTTCCTTTAAATAGGCGGATAGATCCTCAGACATCCTCTTGGTCAGGGTAGTTACCAAAACCCGCTCGTTATTTTTGGCCCGTTGGGAGATTTCCTTAACCAGGTCCTCAATCTGGCCCTCGATGGGCTTGATAATAATCTCCGGGTCAATCAAACCGGTAGGCCGAATTATCTGCTCAATAACCTGACCCTTGGATTTTTTGAGCTCGTATTCTGCCGGGGTAGCTGAGACAAAAATTGCCTGATTTATCAAACCCTCAAACTCGTTAAATTTCAGGGGCCGGTTATCCAAACAGGAAGGCAGACGAAAGCCGAACTCTACCAGAGTCTCTTTTCTGGCCTTATCCCCCTCATACATTCCCCTTATCTGGGGAATAGTTACATGGCTTTCATCAATTACCAAGAGAAAATCCTTAGGAAAATAATCTATCAGGCAGTGCGGCCGGCTCCCGGTGGGCCTGGCCGAAAGATGGCGGGAATAATTTTCTATCCCGTGGCAATAGCCGATTTCCTTTAACATCTCTATATCGTATTTGGTGCGCGACTCTAAACGCTGGGCCTCTAAGATTTTATTTTGGGAGCGCATAAGTTCCAGCTGTTGGCTGAGCTCATAAGAAATAGATTTTAGGGCGTCTTCTATCCGGGGGCCGCGGATAATAAAATGCTTAGCCGGATAAATAGCAATCTTAGAAAGTTCGGTTATCTTTTTACCGTCAACCGGGTTAAACTCAATAATCTTTTCTATCTCATCGCCAAAAAGCTCAATCCGGACGGCGCTCTGGGCGTAAGCCGGGTAGACCTCTATCGTGTCCCCCCGCACCCTGATTTTACCGCGGATAAATTCGTAATCATTGCGCTCGTATTGGATGTCAATTAAGTGTCTTAATAATTCATCGCGCCGGATTATCTGGCCCAAATCCAGAAAAACCAGAGACTCCCGGTAATCCTCGGGTGAGCCCAAATTATAGATACAGGAAACCGAGGCCACCACTAAACAGTCCTGCCGGCTGAGCAAAGAAGTAGTGCTGGAAAGGCGAAGCCGGTCCAGCCGGTCGTTAATCGAGGCGTCTTTCTCAATATAGGTATCAGTGGAAGGGACATAGGCCTCCGGCTGATAATAGTCGTAATAGCTGACAAAATATTCTACCGCGTTTTTCGGGAAGAATTCCTTAAATTCGCCGTAAAGCTGGGCGGCCAGGGTTTTATTGTGGGAAATAACTAAGGTAGGTTTATTGATTTTGGCGATTGTATTAGCCAGGGCAAAGGTCTTGCCTGAGCCGGTAACTCCCAAGAGGGTTTGATATTTCCGGCCATCCTTAATCCCCTGGGTTAAAGCCTCAATCGCTTGGGGTTGATCCCCGGCCGGCTTGAAAGAACTAGTTAATTTAAACTTCTCCACAGCTTAATCCGAATCATTTCACATTTCAAGGGCTGACCCCCCATAATTCTGACCCCCCATAATTTCTTTATCCTGTAACTTCCAAAGACATGTCTACGGCTTTGGCTGAATGGGTCAGGGCGCCGATAGAAATTATATCTACCCCGGCTTTGGCGATTATCTTGACATTGCCTAGGTGGACGCCGCCGGAAACCTCTATTTGGACCTTAGGCCTTAGGCCTTGGGCATCGCGCATCGCCACAGCCTTCTTAATCTGACTTATATCCATATTGTCTAACATAATTATGTCCGGGGGAATCTCCAGAACTTCCTGGAATTCCTTTAAATTCCGCACTTCTATATCCGTTTTCATCCCTTTGGGCTTCTTTTCTTTTACCAGACGGGCGATATCCTTAATATTTATCCCTCTCGCACCCGCTTTCAAAACCGCGATGTGATTATCCTTGACCAAAACCGCGTCCCAGAGCCCCATACGATGATTACAGCCTCCGCCTAGGGCCACCGCGTATTTCTCTAATTCTCTAAGGCCGGGGATGGTCTTACGGGTATCCATAATCTTTGCCTTGTAAGGCTTAACCTCATTCACAAAACTCCTAGTAACGGTGGCTATGCCGGATAAATGGCTGAGGAAATTTAAGGCAGTCCTCTCCCCGGATAAAATTGAACCGGCCTTCCCTTGGATTTTCGCGATTATTTTACCCGGCTTCTCCCCGGAACCATCTGCTGAAATTGCCTTAAATTGGATATTTTTATCTATCACCTTGAATACTTTTTGGGCAATTTCTAAACCCGCGACCACTGCTTTTTCCTTTAAAATTATCACCGCCTTGATTACCCTATTTTTGGGAATCAAAAGTTCAGTAGTAACATCCCCGGAGCCGATATCCTCCTTGAGGGCGTTACGGATTAAGTCCTGAAGCGCGTATTCGGATAATTTATTTTTTAAGCTCATGGATGATTTTATTCAGGTGAGTTAACTTTTCTTTACCCGCGGCTAATAATTCCTTCTCTTTTTCCACAATCTCAGGAGGGGCCTTCTCATTAAACTCCTTATTGCCTAAGCGGGCTTCCTTAGCCTTTACATCCTTACTTAAGCTTTCTATTTCTTTATTTAGTTTTTCTATCTCTTTTTCTATATCAATCAACCCCTCCAGTTCCAAGAACACCTGGATGTTCCCGGCAATAGCGCTGACGCCTCTTTTACGCGTCAAATCTTCCGAACCGATATTCAACCCTTCTAGCTTAGCCAGATTGATAATATATTTAGAGACCTGATCCAAAATCTTTTGAGTCTTCTGGTCTTTGGTTAACAAGCTGACCTTGACGATTTGAGCCGAAGTGAGTTTCATTTGGGCCTTGAGATTCCGGATCGCGGTAATAACCTCAATGGCTATTCGCATAGCGCCTTCGGCCTTTTTATCAATCATCTGCTTCTGGATGTGCGGCCAGGGCTGAGTCATAATGCTTTCGGTAGGGGCAGGTTCTGAACCTGCCCCTACTATCAATTTCTGCCAGATTTCCTCAGTAATAAACGGCATAAAAGGATGCAGGCACCTCAGGGTCTTTTCTAAAACTTTATATAAAACTATCTGGGTATTTCTGTTCTCTGCACTCTGCCTGCCCTGAGCGGAGTCGAAGGGTTCTCTGTTTACTAGAATTGGCTTGGCCAATTCTAAATACCAATCGCAGAATTCATGCCAGGTAAATTCATAAAGAATACCAGAGGCCTGATTAAAGTTATAGCTGTCCAAAGCTTTATTCAAAGATTGAAGCATCGAGTAAAATCGGCTCAAAATCCAGCGCTCCGGCAATTCCAATTTTTCTTTTTTAAAAAACAGGCAAAGATCCGTATTCACCACCTTCAAATCCAGATTCATCAATGAAAAACGCGAGGCGTTCCAAAGCTTATTGGCAAAATTCCTGCCCAGTTCAAATTTCTGCTCCGATAGATAGACATCCTGACCCACGGAGGTTAAAGACATCAGGCTGAATCTTAAGGCATCACTGCCGTATTGAGCGATAATATTTAAGGGGTCAATGATATTGCCTAATGATTTTGACATCTTTTTACCTTCGATATCCCGGACCGTGCCATGGATATAGACATCCCGAAACGGTTCTTTACCCATAAACTCAAAACCAGCCATAATCATCCGGGCCACCCAGAAAAAAATTATCTCCGGAGCAGTAACTAAAACCGAGGTGGGATAAAAATAATCTAAGTCAGCTTGCGGGTTATGGCTTTCGGCTTTCGGCTTTCGGCTTTCGACTGAGGGCTGAAACGGCCAGCCAAAGGTGGCAAAAGGCCACAGCCAGGAAGAAAACCAGGTATCCAAGACATCTTCATCCTGATAAATATCCCCCGACCCGCACACAGGGCATTTATCTAATTTATCTTTTGATACTGTTATCCCATTAAACGCGGATTTTGAGTTTTGACTTTTGACTTTTGAATTTAGGCTTCCTGTTTCCTGACATTTCTTGCAATAATAAACAGGAAGCCGATGTCCCCACCAAATCTGCCGGGAGATACACCAATCGCGGATGTTTTCCATCCAATTCAAATATACCTTCGTCCAGCGCTTAGGGTAGAATTTAATTGTGCCGTCTTTAACTGCCTTAATTGCCGGTTCAGCCAAGGGTTTCATCTTCACAAACCACTGCCGGGATAAATACGGTTCAACTATGGTATTGCAGCGGTAACAATGACCGACCGAATGTGTATGCGGTTCTATCTTCTCCAGAAGCTTTCTTGCTCTTAAATCTTCTATTATGGCCTCCCGGGCCTCAAACCTGTCCCTGCCCGCGTATTCCCCGGCATTGACATTCAAGAGCGCGTCCGGATGCATTATGTTGATAAATTCCAGATTATGGCGCTTGCCCATCTCATAATCATTAGGATCATGCGCCGGAGTAACCTTTACCGCGCCGGTGCCGAATTTTGAATCCACGAATTCATCGGCGATAATTTTAATTTCCCGCTCAAGTAAAGGTAAAATAACCGTCTGGCCGATAAGTTTTTTATACCGCCGGTCTTTGGAATTAACCGCCACCGCCGTATCCCCCAGCATTGTCTCCGGCCGGGTAGTCGCCACCACAATATAGTCGGCTGTCAGCTGTCGGCTGTCAGCTGTCGGCTTAATTGGATATTTTATGTAATACAAATTCCCGTTAATTTCATGATGCACTGCCTCTTCATCGGATAAGGCGGTCTGGCAGCGGGGGCACCAGTTGATGATCCTATCCCCCTGATAAATCAGGCCCTTATCCCACAGCCTGACAAAAACCTCCCGCACCGCTTGAGAATACTCCTCATCCATAGTAAATCTGGTGCGCTCCCAATCACAGGAAGACCCTAATTTCTTCAGCTGTTTAATTATGGTTGAGCCGTATTCCTCCTTCCACTGCCAAACCCTCTCTAAAAACTTATCCCGGCCTAAATCCTGGCGCTTTAAGCCTTCCTTGGCCAGCTTACGCTCAACTACATTCTGGGTGGCAATTCCGGCGTGGTCGGTACCGGACATCCATAAAGACTCAAAACCCCGCATCCGGTTCAGGCGGATTAAAATATCCTGATAGGTATTATTCAAGGCATGGCCCATATGCAAGATACCGGTAACATTAGGCGGAGGGATAACAATGCAGAAAGGCTTCTTGCCAGGATTGGCCTTGGTGGCAAATAAATTCCGCTCCTGCCAAAAGGCATATATCCTATCCTCAACCTCTTTAGGTTCGTAGTGGCTATTCAACTCAATCATAGCTTCTTTTATTTTGTTCCGTCTTTTAACAGCTTATACTCCACGCTGTCTACCAGGGCCTGCCAGCTGGCCTCAATGATATTCCCGGATACCCCTACCGTTCCCCAGGAATCCTTTTCATCCTGGGACTGGATGAGCACCCGCACCCTGGCGGCAGTGCCGGCCTTCTCGTCCAGCACCCGCACCTTAAAGTCCGACAGATGCATCCGGCTTAAATTAGGATAGAAAGATTTCAGGGCTTTACGCAGGGCATTATCCAGGGCGTTCACCGGGCCGTCTCCGTCGGCGGCGGTATGCTCCAACATTCCTTTAACCCTTACCTTGATAATCGCCTCCGAGGTAATCTTTCCGTCAGGCTTTTTTTCCACCACCACCCGAAAACTCTCCAAATCAAAAAATTTGTTGTATTGTTTAAGGGCGCGCTTAATCAGGATTTCAAAAGAGGCATCCGCGGCTTCAAACTGATAACCCTGGTGCTCTAAATCCTGCAGTAACTTTAAGATTTTCCTGGCTTGGGGTGATTTTTTATCCAAGTCAATAGCAAATTCCTTGGCCTTTAAGACAATAGGCATCTTGCCAGAGAGCTCGGAAGCCAAAAGCCGGCGGTGATTGCCAACCAAGTCCGGGTCAATATGCTCGTAGGTCTTGGGGTTCTTGAGCATGGCATCAATATGCACCCCGCCCTTATGCGCGAAGGCGGAGGCCCCCACAAAGGGTTGATTCGGCTGTTGGCGCAGATTGGAAATCTCGCTGATAAAATGCGAGGTTTTGGTCAGCTCTTTGAGATTCTTGTCCGGGATACAGTCAAGATTCAGCTTAGTCTTTAAAATCCCGATGATGGTGGAGAGATCGGCATTACCGCAGCGTTCACCATAACCGTTAAAGGTTCCCTGAACATGGGTAAAGCCGTTTTCAAGCGCGAGGATAGAATTAGCCACCGCCAAACCTAAATCATTATGGGCGTGGATTCCCAAGGCCGCCTTTAATTTGGGGGCAACCTGGTGAATAATCCGGATCAACTCCGAACTTATTGTCCCGCCGTTAGTATCGCAAAAGACTATTCTGGCGGCCCCGGCATCCTGGGCGGCCAAAACCGTCTTTAAGGCGTATTCGGGATTGCTCTTATAGCCGTCAAAAAAATGCTCGCAGTCATAAATCACGGTCTTTCCTTTGGAAACCAGATAGAAAACCGTATCCGCGATTATTTTAAGATTTTCCTCCAAAGAAATCTTTAAAACATCCTTAATATGCAAATCCCAGGTCTTACCGAAGATGGTAACCGCTTTGGTTTGGGCCTCAAGTATGCTTTTTAGGCTGGGGTCAAGATTTACTTTTTTATCCGCCCGGCGAGTGGCCCCAAAAGCGGTAAGGACGGCGTTCTTAAGCGGCTGGTTTCTTAAAATCTTAAAAACTTCCTTATCCTTAGGGTTAGCCGGCCAGCCCGCCTCAATAAAGTGGACTCCCATCTGATCAAGCTTTCGGGCAATCCGCACCTTATCCTGGACCGAATAGGAAATCCCCTCGGTCTGGGCCCCGTCACGCAAAGTGGTATCGTAAAGTTCTATTTTACGCATAGTCCCTCTCTGGTGTAATCTTCAGAGATAAACATAAAGATTATACCTGTTTTAATCTCTGTAATCTGCCTTTTAATCGTTGTAATCAGACATCCCCGTTTCTTTCTCATTAGTAGGATGTCTTTTATTTATTTATTTTATCCAAGCCGAATTTATGATGCAGGGCCCTGAGGGCGATTTCGGCGGATTTTTTCTTGATGATACAAGAGATGCTGATCTCGGAGGTAGAAATCATCTCAATATTTATCTTCTCCTCAGCCAGGGTTTCAAACATTTTAGCGGCTACCCCGGAATGAGTTTTCATCCCTACCCCGACTATGGAAATCCTAGCGATATCCGAATCCTCCAACACCTGAAGCTCTCCCAAGCCGCTGGCCAGAGGGCCGTGGTTGGGCTTCCCATAGCCCAAGCCGCTGGCCGCCTTTTTAGTCAACCTGATTGCCCTGGCCCCGTCGTTTTTAGGAACAGTAAAAGAAATATCAGTCTGCTTGGTATGCGAGACATTCTGCACAATCATATCCACATTGATGCCGCCCTCGGAAAGCTGAGTAAAAATCCTGGCGGCGATACCGGGCTTATCCGGGACATCGCACACAGTAATTTTAGACTCATTCTTATTTAAGGTTACCCCGGTAACCAAAACATCTTCCATATTCTTTACCTCCCTGATAATCATTGTCCCTCGTTTTCGTGAAAATGAGGACCTGACATGTATCGGCACATCAAATTTCTTAGCCACCTCGATTGAGCGCGCCTGCATTACCTGGGCGCCTAATGAGGCCATCTCCAACATCTCATCATAAGTGATGTTTTCAAGTTTACGCGCCCTGGGCTCAACGCGCGGATCAGCGGTAAATATCCCCTCAACATCGGTATAGATCTCGCACTCATCAGCCCCCAGGGTCTTAGCCAGGGCCACCGCGCTTAAATCCGAGCCCCCTCTTCCCAGGGTGGTAATATCCTGATCCGGGGTCATCCCCTGGAAACCGGCGACAATCACAATCCTGCCTTTTTTTAGTTCCTGGCGCAGTTTCTGGGCCTCAATTTTGACAATCCGGGCCTTGGTGTGCACGGTATCGGTAATAATGCCCACCTGCGAGCCGGTTAAAGAAATTGCCTCAAACCCCAATTCCTGAATGGCCATAGCCAGAAGGGCAACTGAAATCTGCTCACCGGTAGAAAGCAGCATATCCATCTCCCTTTCCGGAGGATTGTCTGAAATTTTAGCGGCCAGCTCAATCAACTCGTCGGTAGTGTCTCCTAAGGCCGAAACCACCACCACCAAATCATTGCCTTTTTTCTTATAGTCAACCACCCGGCGAGCCACATTCTTGATTCTTTCAGGATTAGCTACCGAAGAGCCGCCGTATTTCTGCACAATCAGTCTTCCCACGCAATTACCTCCTAGCACATTAGCGCCATAAATGGCGCCGCTACCGTAGCGGTGCGATTTATCGCACCCAAATCTATATTTCCTCTTCCTTAATCAGCCTATCCATCAGGATATGGGCCTGGTCCAGGAATATGCCGCTTTTCTTGGCCTGGGCCTCGTTAAATCCCTCTAGACCGCAGGCGGAAATACCCTTTCCGTACAGCGCGAAACAAACGCTGTCAGCGGTATGGGTGCGCAGGGCCAGGGGTGTGGCGTGGTCAGGCAGAAGAAGGATTCTAAAATCCTCTTTCTTTTTTAAAGCCTCTAAGATTGTTCCTACCACTAATTGGTCAAATCGCTCAATGGCCAAAATCTTCTCCTGCATATTGCCGTTATGGGAGGCCTCGTCCGGGGCCTCCACATGCAGATACACTAAATCTTTAGTTTTAAACGCAGCGATTGCCGCCTCGGCTTTCCCCAGGTAATTAGTATCATAATAACCGGTGGCCCCGGGAACATTTATAACCTCTAAACCGGCTACGCGGCCAATCCCTTTGATCAAGTCCACCGCTGAAATAACTGAGCCGCTTATTCCATATTTGTCTTTAAGGCTGACCAGGGACGGCCTTTTTCCCTGACCCCAGAGCCAAATCATATTCGCCGGGTTTTCTTTCAGGTCAATCCTGACCTGATTTACCTCGTGCTCGGCTAAAATCTTCGCCGATTCCTGCATCAGAGATACCAAAAATTGGGCATCCGGGCCCTTAGGCAGGTATTTTTTGAATTCTCTTCCGGTAATATCGTGCGGGGGGACACAGCGCGCTGTTAAGCCTTTAGCCTTGACCACTACCAGGTGCCGATAACTTACCCCGGGATAAAATTTCAGCTCCGGAGAGCCTAATTTCTCATCTAAGAATTCTATCAAGACCTTAGCCTCTTTGGTGGAAATATGGCCGGCGCTGTAGTCAATGAGTTTATCCGCGCTCGCCGTAATTAAATTACAACGAAAGGCAATCTCATCATCCTTAAGCGCGACCCCTAAATTAGCCGCCTCAAACGGCCCTCTTCCGGAATAGTAAACCTTAGGATCATAGCCGAATATGGCCAGGTTAGCCACATCCGAGGCCGGGGACAGGCCCTCGGGGATAGTTCTGACTAATCCCAGCTTACCGTTTGTGGCCAGGAAATCCATATTCGGGGTCTTGGCGTATTCCAGAGGAGTTTTATTCCCCAGGCTCTCAATAGGATAATCCCCCATCCCATCCCCGACTAAGATAAGATATTTCAAAACTTCACCTCAAGTATTTTCTTAGACAATTCTGCTCAATCTAAATTAAATCAGCCAATTTATCCGCTAATTCTTTCTTGGAATGGACACAGCCCAGGGTTTCATTCTTATTAAGAATAAAAGCTTTATAGGAAGGAGTAATTCTATTGGCCACTATTAAATCCGCTCGAGCCTTAAGCAAGGCTTCGCGGGCCCTGCGGATCAACTCAATATCGGAAATACCCGCCTCCAGC
Source organism: Candidatus Omnitrophota bacterium (assembly GCA_030674475.1). Lineage (GTDB taxonomy): Bacteria > Omnitrophota > Gorgyraeia > Gygaellales > UBA12090 > UBA12090. The sequence continues at coordinate 63,670 of JAUSCZ010000033.1, read as the reverse complement.
TTAAACATCACTAATTTTGCCGCGGGGTGTAATTTCCGTATTTCGTTGACTATCTTAGGTAAAACGGTTAATTTCAGATTATGGGTCTTATTCGAAGCAAGTTTTCCCTTGATTGGATTTAACGGCCTAAAATCAGAGACTGCCGCGCAGTGGATGACACAATCGTAGTTTTTAGAAAGAAGTTCTTTTTTAAGCCGGCTTCTTAGCTGATCAAAGAATTTAAATCTTACCAGCTTAATCTTTTTATCAATCCTGGGCGTAGTCGAACCACTGATACTACAGGACTCTACCGGACCCAGGACCAGAGTTACCCCGGCTCCATGTTTAAGCAGTTTTTCCGCCAGCAGGATTCCGGTCTCCCCGCTGGCTATATTTGAAATAACCCTCACCTCATCTACAGGAACCCAGGTCGGCCCGGCAGTAATCAAAACCCGCTTATTTCTTAATTTTGGATTCTTAGTTCTTAGCTCTGCTTTAATATCCAATTTCTTTAAGAACAGCTTTCAATTCCGCCTTAACCACTTTGGGTCTTTTGATAACTTTAATTACCCGCTCCGGATCCTTAAGGCCATGGCCAGTCAGAATACAAACTATCTTGGTGATTGGTGATTTCTTAAAATATCCGCTTTTGACTAATTTCAATAAACCGGCAACTGAGGCCGCCGAGGCCGGCTCAACAAAGATGCCTTCACGAGAAGCCAGTAATTTATAGGCCGAGATTATCTCAGCGTCGCTGACCGCGTCAATTAAACCGCGGGATTCATCGCGGGCCGCCTCCGCCTGACGCCAGCTTGCCGGGTTACCTATCCTGATGGCGGTAGCGATAGTTTTAGGATTTTTTATGGGGTGCCCTTTCACAATCGGGGCTGCTCCCCGAGCTTGAAATCCCAGCATTTTAGGTAGAAATTCAATCTTACCGTTCTGTTTATATTCCTTATAACCTTTCCAATAAGCAGTGATGTTTCCGGCGTTGCCTACCGGAATACATTGAAAATCCGGGGCACATCCTAAATCCTCGCAAATTTCAAAGGCCGCGGTCTTCTGCCCTTCTAAGCGATAAGGATTAAGGGAATTTACCAAAGTAATTGAATATTTGGCGGCAATCTCCTTGACTAAGCTAAGGGCCTGGTCAAAATTTCCCCTGACCGCCAGAACCTTGGCCCCGTGGATAAGGGCCTGAGCCAGCTTACCCAGGGCAATCGCCCCCTCCGGGATTAAAACCACGCATTTAATGCCAGCCTTGGCGGCGTAGGCGGCTGCCGAAGCCGAGGTGTTTCCGGTTGAGGCACAGATTATAACTCTGCTCCCAGCTTCCTTAGCTTTTGAGACTGCCATGGTCATCCCCCGGTCTTTAAAAGAACCGGTGGGATTCAGGCCTTCATATTTCAGATACACCTCAAAACCTTTGCCTATAATTCGGCTCAGGCAATCCGAAAGTATTAAAGGGGTATTTCCTTCTTTGAGGCTGACTACCGGAGTATCTCTAGAAACAGGAAGCTGTTTACGAAATCTTTCAATTATGCCGCTATACATTCTAATGCTCTGTGAAATTAGTTATTGATAGCAAAACTGCTGTTTTGAACAATAGAACAATTGAGCATTAGACCGCAATTGAGCTTTTATTTTCTCTATTGTTCTATTTTCTATTGCTCAATTGCTCTGTGCGCTGTCATATTAATAATTAATTCACAGCGCACTATCGCTCAACCCTGATGGCCACGGTTTTTTTCTTAACCGCGTCAAGTCTGTCAATCTCATCCAGAGCCAGGCGCATATTCTTTTCCCTGGCGTCGTGGGTCATCATCACTACCGGAACCATCCTGGCCTGCTGCCTTTCTTTTTGAGTCACCGAAGCGATAGAAATTCCCTGCCGGCCTAGAATATCGGCAATCCTGGCTAAACCGCCCGGACGGTCAATAACCGAAAGCCTAAGATAGTAGCGGGTTTCGATCTCGCTGATCGGACGCAGATTCTTAATCGTCTTATCCGCGGTATACACCGGCACGCGGCCCACAGAACCACTCTTTATGTTTCTGGCTACATCAATTATATCCCCCAGCACCGAGCTTGCCGCGGGGCGTGAACCCGCGCCCCTGCCGTAGAAAAGCGTTCCTCCCGCGTAATCTCCGTGCACATAGATAGCATTATAGACGCCGCTGACATTAGAAAGCAGATGCTCTTTGGATAAAAGTGTGGGATGCACCCTCACCTCAAGCTGGCCGCGGACATTCTTGGCAATAGCTAATAACTTAATCACATAACCAAAATCCCGGGCGTATTCAATATCGCTTAAAGAGATATCTTCGATTCCCTCCACATAAATATCTTTTATGTTCACGCTCTTGCCGAAGCCCAGCAAAGCCAAAATCGCCAGCTTATGCGCGGAGTCAAAACCTTTAATGTCTAGGCCTGAGTTTTTCTCGGCATAGCCTTTTTTCTTAGCCTCTAAAAGGGCCTGATTGAAACTTAAGCCATCCTTTTCCATTGAGGTAAGAATATAATTAGATGTCCCATTGACGATTCCCAGCACGGTATCAATATGGTTAGCCCCCAAAGACTCTCTCAGGGCCTTGATAATCGGAATCCCCCCTCCCACTGAAGCCTCAAAATAAAGGTCAACCTTGTAGTTTCTGGCCGCCTGGAAAATCTCTTCACCGCACTCAGCCAAAAGGGCCTTGTTAGCGGTAACCACATGCTTACCCCGCTTAAAAGCCTCCAAAATAAATTCCTTGGCCGGATGTATCCCCCCGATAAGCTCAACCACAATCCGGATATCCGAATCATTTAAAATCCTATTTATATCCGTGGTTAAAATACCCGATTTTACCTTTATCTCACGCGGACGCCGGATATCCTTATCGCAGACGGCTTTTAAAACCAGGCCCGCGCCAACCTTCTCTTTCAGGAACTTTTCCCTGGTAAGCAATGCCCTGACCACGCCCTCACCTACCGTTCCAAAACCAATTAATCCCACATTAATCTTATCCATAGCGATACTCAAAAATAGCTCCCCACGCGCCGGGAGCCATTATATTAATTCTCTTTTAAGCTTATTTCTGGGTCTTTAAATAATATCCCACCGTATCATTAACTATGCCCGCGGACTTGGAATCAATCTCTAAAAACTGAATCCTGGTATCATAAATCAAATCCTTGACCACCTCTTTTGAATCAATAACCCTTCCGGTTAGATTTATGGCGTCAATGAAAAAGGGAAGTCGTATATCAATAGCCAAAACCGTCCCTAAAGTAAATTCCCGATTGGTAGTCAACATCATTCCTCCCAGGCTTAAGTTACGAGTTTGGGAAATGTCATAGTTGTCCACCTCGGCCTTGATCCGGTAAGACACCACAAACTTTCCCGCCACCCGTGGCTGTTTTCTTCTTTCAGATCCGGCGTAAACCATAATTTCACCTCCGTCAGTTTTAGTTGATGATTGATGGCGCAAAGAAGCGTTTCTTGAGGGGAAAATCATCTTTTCCCCTCAAACTCCTCTTTTGTTCAAGTCCTTCGCGTGATAATATTTTAGTCGGGGCGACAGGACTTGAACTTTTCATAGGGGGCTCCCCGCCCCCTCTGACGCTCAGCCCCGATGTGTCATCAGGGCTTCGCTGTCACCCCCGCAGCTTTATCAAAGAAGCGTCTCTTGAGGGGAAAATCATCTTTTCCCCTCAAACTCCTCTTTTGTTCAAGTCCTTCGCGTGATAATATTTTAGTCGGGGCGACAGGACTTGAACCTGTGACCTCTTGAACCCCATTCAAGTGCTCTAGCCAAACTGAGCCACGCCCCGGTATAAATTTTCACTTCTTGCCGCGGAAATCACACGCGGCATAATAATTACTTTAAGCAGATAAAATCTCCATAATAACATTTGATTATACCTGCCTTTTCCAAGGCTGTAAAGGAAAGTTTTATCAATAGCACTACCCAGGGCTGATTTGTGAGTTGAATAATTAGATATACCAACAAAACCGCGGATTAAGAAGCTATTCTTCTTTTCTCTGCCGGGTCATCAGGTCATTGACCGCCCTAAAGGGGTCTTTGTTTTTGTAAAGCACGGAATAGACCTCATTAGTAATCGGCATGGAGACACGGTATTTCTTTCCTAAGAGGTACGCCGCCTTAGCAGTGGCCACGCCTTCCGCCACCATATTCATGCGCGATAAGATATTCTTTAATTTCCCGCCCTTTCCGATCTGCTCGCCCACTGAACGGTTGCGGCTATGCTGACTGATACAAGTGGTAACTAAATCACCCAAGCCGGTTATGCCGCTGAAGGTTTCTTTTTTCGCGCCTGCCGCTATCCCCATCCGGCTGATTTCCGCCAGGCCCCGGGCCAAAAGCGCGGCCTTGGTATTAGCGCCAAAGCCTAATCCATCGGAAATCCCGCAGGCTATGGCAATAACATTCTTAAGGCTCCCGCCCAATTCCACGCCAACCACATCCGGATTAGTATAAACCCGGAATCTACGGGTCATAAAAACGCGCTGTAATGACTTGGCTAATTTTTCATCAGATGAGCTGATCACCGCGGTGGTGGGCACCTCTTTAGCCACCTCTAAGGCAATGGTCGGCCCGGAAAGCACCGCCAACCTTAGGTTTTTTCCCAACTCCTGGTAAATTATTTCCGAAACGCGCATCTGGGTCTCAGTTTCAATGCCCTTTACCACGCTTAAGAAAGGAATAAAACTAACATCTAATTCCTTAACCCGTTTTAATACCTGACGGATAAACTGGGAAGGAATGGCCAAGACGATTAAATCCGCGGCTTTAAGGGCCAAAACCAAATCAGAGGTAAGAACAATTGAGGAAGGCAATCTAATGCCGGGAAGGAATTTTTGATTAATCCGCGTCTTATTGACTTCAGCTATATTATCTTTAAACGCCCCCCAGAGGGTTATTTTATAGCCCTTCCTAGCCAAGAGTATAGCTAAGGTCGTCCCCCATCCGCCATCACCTAAGATTGTGATTTTATTTATAGCACGCATATAACCATCATATTAACGCATAAACCTGGATTTTGCAATAGCAAAATCCACAAACAAAAGAGGCTGATACCATTTTCAGATAACAGCCTCTCTATTCATCTTTAAGCCTTTACCTTATCCAAAGAATCAACGCCTTGAACCTCCTCAATGATGGCCGCCTCCGCCTCCATGACCACCTCCGCCGGCACGCGCTGGAGCGCCGCCACCTCTATGTTCGCCGCCTCCGGCACGCGCGGGTTTATTTTCCCTATGCATTGAGGCATCCGCCCTATGCTCACCACCTTGCCCCCTGCCAGCTCCGACACCCGCGCCGTGATCTCGGACGCCGCGGTCTTGATGCGCCCGGACTTTATCTCCCAAATTTTCTTTTCTATCCCGGACATCCTCACGCCTATCCCGCCTATCTTCCCGGCGATCAAACTTGTTTTCAGCTTTATCGCGGACATCCTCCTTGCGGTCAAATTTATCTTCAGCCCTATCGGCCTTATCCTCTAACTTGTCTAAAAATCCGCCATCGTGCCTGCGGTCATAGATATCCTCTCTCTTATCCTGGATATCTTCTCTCTTATCCCGGGCATCTTCCTTCTTATCCCAGACATCTTCACGTCTGTCTCGCAAGTCTTCCCGGCGATCAAACTTGTTTTCCGCTTTATCTCTTAGTCCTGGCGGCAAATCTCTGCCCGGGGGATTATTCGGGCCAACTCCGGGAGGATTAAAACCTGATGTTTCCCCCTCTCCCTGTGATTGGTAATCCCTCTTTTCCTGGCGGGCGCTCTGCAAATCACTTTTAAACTCCTGCCTTGATTCCTGAAACGCCTGAATATCGCCATGTATCTGTTCAATGTTTTCCTGATGGGTTTCTTTAAACTGATCTTTCAGGCTCCTGGCTGTTTCATAATCGCCTGACTGTACCGCCTGATGAATCTGATCCTTTAACTGCTGCTCCTCCTGCTTGGCGGCTTGAGCATTTTCCGCTATTGACTGATGCTGTTCTTTAAGAGCCTGCCGGTCAGAAATAAGCTCCTGCTTCCAGGTGCCTGAGCCGGACACTTCTGGCGCGCTCGCGGAAGGCTCAACCTGAGATGCCGCTTCTTCCTGGGCCTGCAATCTTGGAAGCACTCCAATCAGAAAACACAAGTCTAAGACACCCACCAATAAAAATAATTTGCTTGACTTCATCTTTACTCCTCCTCTCCATCATTTTCCTTATACAGATATTCCCTTATATGCACAACCCGCTTCTGAAAACAATCCACCACGGGTAATAATGTTATCTCGCCTTTATAGACAGCTTCGGGCCGATAAATATTAAAAAGCAACACCCCGCCCTTGGTAAAGAGTTCCCGCAGTTTTAAATTATTCGGATAGATATTCATTCTACACCTCACTTTTATCCTGGGGATTTTTTTCTTTATCCTGTTGGTTCATTTTGGATATGGCTTCCTGTATTTTCTTTTTGAGCTCATCATCACTCTTTATCCCTATCGCGTTCATCGTGGTCTTAGACAAAAGCTCAGCCATATCCTGAAGAATCTGGGAGCGCGAGAGATGCCTGCCGGTAGAAAACATCATATCTTTCTCCAGTTTATCCAAAAATTCCAGCTCTTCCCTGGTCAAAAAGGTTACCACCCTATGAGTACTTACATCTTTTTTCATTTTCTCCTCCCGGGGCTAACCCCTTTTCAATATAATTACCGCTTTATCCAGGGGAATAGACTTTCCTCTCCAATTAGCGATAACTATATTGAAAAAACTTACCGTGGCTGGTAGGTTAGATTCAAACAAAAAGCCCTTACAGACTTAAAGTTACCGAATCACAAGGCAAACTTTCCGTAAGGGCTTTGAAATCTTCTTCTTTAAACGGCAATAAAAAACCCTAAAGGCTTATTTTTTAGGGTTAATTAGTGCTTTCACCCTTTGGTAGCTCCGCTATCCCTTACTTTAGCATCGAGGGACCGGAAGCTTTGCGTCTTATCCTTGCGGATAATTTGCCTTTTTTCCCGCTTTGGTATTTTAACACTTTAGCGGGATCCCGCTTTTCTGCGGGACAAATGGTATTTCTTGTTTAATTGTCAAAGTGCAAATTTCTAATTAAAGTATAACACAAAATTTTAATTTGTCAAGGGGAACAGGCAAAAATTATTCTCAGACCGGCAATCACTCTAAGGTTTTCTTAATCTTGCTTAAAAGCTCTTTCAGATCAAACGGCTTTAAGATGTAATCCTTAATATCCTCATGGGTCATCAAGCTCCGGTTTACTTCATTATCTTTGCCGGTAATCACCATCACCGGCATCTGGGGCGCGCTCCCGGTTAAAGCCCTTAACTCTTTGATGGCCACCAAAAAAGAAAATCCGTCCATCCGCGGCATCATAATATCCAATAACAGTAAATCCGGCTTATTTATCAAAACCTTCTGCAGACATTCCTCGCCGTTGGCGGCTATGTCAGCCTCATAACCGCTTCTTTCCAAAGCTGTTTTTAAGGTCTGGGAAACCGCGGGATCATCATCCGCTATCAATATCTTCTTAGCCATAGGAGAAAGTATATCATAAAAGTTAAAAAAATGGTAATATTTTTCGAATTTTTACGGTTTTTTGCTTTCCCGGCTAAAAATCGGGATTGCGGCACTGTCGGAAAGAATCTCATTCTTTAAGTATAATAATTCCTCTTCCCTGGTGCTGAATTTTCCGTCTAATTTGGCGTCCAGAAGCTCCTTCAAAATCAATTTAAAATCCGGGCCCGGCCGGACGCCTAATTCCTTAAGCTCATCTCCCCGCAGATGGATTTGAATACCGCTGTAAACGCGTAAGAAATCCTGAATCTTTCTCTTAACCCGGCCATCCCCGGACCTTAAAAGCATCAGCAAGACGACTTCATAACTTAAGGGGAAAAGAATTTTATGGATACCGCTGATTGGAATTTCCTTTTTTAACTTAGCTATAACTTTAGCGGCATCTTTCTTAAAAGAAATAACTTTCTGAATATCTTTTTTATGAAAGGCGAAGCTCTGCAAGGTTCTCTTAAGCTTTACTATGCTTAGATTTTCAAGTAAAACAATAAGATAAAGAAGCCAACTTTCAACCTTATGTTTATGCTTATGGACAAAATTCTGGGCGAACCACTGGTAAAGCTTATTTATCCGCTTTAATAAAGCGAAGGTTTTTTCATCAACGGCTAAACCCGGATGGATAAATTTAAAACCGCGCAATGCGTGTATCCGCTTTAAGGATTTAACCGGATCCGGTTCCTTAAGAATTAAGATAAGTTCATCGCGCAGGCGATGATTATGCACCCTCTCTAACATTCCTTGGGCAAGCGATTCCTTGAGCAGTTTTAAGGTGCGCGGCTCAATGTAAAAGCCGAACCTCTGTTCAAAGCGCACCGCCCTTAATATCCGGGTGGGGTCATCAATAAAGCTTAAATCGTGCATGACCCTGAGGACTTTATCGCGCAGGTCTTTTCTACCGTCAAAAAAATCTACCAGCCCGCCAAAACTATCCTGGGATATATCAATTGCCATGGCATTGATAGTGAAGTCCCGCCTTTTCAAATCATCTTTTATGCTCCCAAAATTCACTTTAGGAAGCGCGGCGGGTGAATCATAAATCTCTTGCCTGGCCGTGGCTACATCTAATTTTATTTTCACTTCGCCGGGAATATGTATCGTTGCCGTTTTAAACCTCATATGCGCGGTCCAACCAACATTCAACTTACGGCTTAACTCCCGAGTGAAATTTATCCCGTCTCCTTCCACCACTATATCTAAGTCAAAATCCTCAACCCCCAGGATAATATCCCGCACAAAACCTCCCACGGCATACACCGGATAACCAAGTTCTCCGGCAATAGCGCTTATAAGTTTTAGGCTCCGCAGGACCTCCGGTGGTTCCCGGTTAAGCTTATCGGCTAAATTTTCCATAATTATGGGCGGGGATGAAAATTTTTATGGATCATCTTGAGCCGGTTCTTATCAATGTGAGTATAAATCTGGGTAGTGGAGATATCGGCGTGGCCAAGCATCTCCTGCACGCTCCTTAAATCCGCCCCTCTTTCTAAAAGATGGGTAGCAAAGGAATGACGAAGAGTATGCGGCCGGATATTCTTTTTTATCCGGGCGCTTTCGGCATAATGCTTTACCAATTTCCAGAAAGACTGCCGGGATATCTTTTTGCCCAAACGGCTGAGAAATAAAAATGAATCCCCGCCTGTGCCCCGGGCTAATTTTGGCCGCGCCTGCGCTAAATACTTTTTTATAGCCTGAATAGACTCTTTTCCTAAAGGCACTATCCTTTCCTTGGAGCCTTTACCTATACAACGCAGAAAACCCACATCAAAGTTTACATCCTGCGTCTTAAGATTAACCGCTTCGGAAACCCGCAGTCCCGTGGCATACATCAGTTCCAGAATCGCCTTATCCCTCAGGCCTCGCGCAGTCTTAAGATCAGGGACCTCAAGCAAAGCTTCTACCTCAAGTCCTGAGAGAACGTCGGGTATCTTCTTCCATAATTTCGGCGAATCTAAAAGGCTGGAAGGATCCGTGGTCAAGATTCTCTCGCGCACCAAGAAACGATACAACACCTTAATGGCTACCAGATTCCGGGCAATGGATACCGCGGATAAGCCTCCGTCTTTAAGGCCAAACATAAAATCGCTGATATTTTTTCGGGCAGTCTGGGATAAAGAATTTATATTAGAATTCTTAAGGTAGTGTATGTATTTCTCTAAATCCCGACGGTAAGAGAGTATGGTGTTCTTGCTTAAAGACCTCTCCACCGAAAGATAATTAAGAAAATTCTCAACTAATTCTTGCATGTGTTATTTTAAAAAAGGATTATCCCTTTTTTCTTCTCCTATGCTTGAGGAAGGGCCGTGGCCGGGATACACCAGGGTCTCATCCGGAAGAGTCAATAATCTATCTTTGATTGATTTAATCAACTGCTTGCCTGAGGCCCCGGGAAAATCAGTCCTGCCGACGCTTCCGGCAAACAGGGTATCACCGGTAAAGACAACATTCCCGGCTCTTAGGCATATCCCTCCGGGGGTATGCCCCGGGGTATGCATCACCTCCAAGGATATGTCATCCAGGGTAATGTTCTCGCCGTCCTCTAAAGGCTTAACCGGAGAATTCACCTTAAAGGGAAAGCTTAAGAAATTAGAGAGATTCTTATTCGGGTCTTTTAAAAGCTCCACATCCAATGTATGCGCGTAGACCGCGAGGCCGAATTCATCATCCGCCTGGATGTGATCAATATGACCGTGGGTATGCACGATAAATTTGGGGTTGAGCTTATGCAGTCCTAAGAAAGATTTTATCTTCGGGTAATCGTCTCCCGGGTCAATGATAATGGCATTTCGGGTTTGAGAACTGGAGAGGATATAACAGTTCACCTGCAGCTCTCCTACCGAAAGAGCGTCAAGGCGCACTACCTTAGGTCCTTTTTAATCTTAGAAAAAACAAAATCCCGATGCACCTTGGCCTTGACTCTCTCTACCTTGTTTTTTAAATAGGAGAAATCCGCGCTGTTAAGATAACTCTGGAATAAGACATTCTTAACCGTGGTCAGCTCTATCACAAACTTATCCAAAGACACAGCCTTTTCTTCATTTAAAAGCGATTGCATCTTAAGCAGATTATCCATTGCCTGCTGGATACATTCCTTCTGTTTTTTGGTATTGGCATTATCCTTTAAAAAAGATACCAGCTCATCCGCCCAGCTCTCCCAAAAAAGAAAATAATCCCGGTATAATTCATCTTTATTTAAGGCAACATCAGGATAACTCTCCGGCTGAATTATCGGCTCTTCCATCTTTTCTTCTTTAGGCTTACGTCTAAATTTCTTCACAAAGGCCTCGCAGCCAGTGAGAGAAATTATCATTAAAAAAACCATAACCAGAGCGGTAATTTTGAATTTTGAATTTTGAATTTTGAATTTCATCCAAGCATCCCCCTAAATTCCGCTTCACTGATACTCTTTACCCCTAATTTAAGCGCCTGGTCATATTTTGAGCCGGGATTTTTTCCGGCCACCAGAAAATCGGTATTTTTGCTTACGGCTGAGGCGGGGCTTCCCCCGGCTTTTCGCGCTAAATCTTCGGCCTGGCGGCGGCTTAAAAACTCAAGCCCTCCGGTAAAGACAAGCGTCTTGCCGGCTAAAGGCATATACAGTAATCCTTCCTCATCTTCCTTAATATTAACCCCGGCTTCCTTTAATTTTTTAATCAACTTTTTTACCGGCTCCTGGGCAAAAAAAGCCGCGAGAGAGCCGGATATGGCCGGCCCAACCTCATAGACGGCGTCTAAATCTTCTTTTTTTAATAAGACTATCTTGTCTAAGCTTTTAAACCTTTGAGCCAAGACATAAGCCGCCTTCTCACCTACATGGCGAATCCCCAATCCATAAATAAGCCTGCCCAAGGGGCGAGTCTTGCTTTTTTCAATAGCCAAAAGTAAATTATCGGCTTTTTTGTCTTTAAAAAGCTCTAAGGTTAAAAGCTGTTCTTTCTTCAAATAATACACATCGGCAAAATCCCGGACCAATTCTTTTTCAATCAACTGCCGGACTGCCGCCTCTCCCAAGCCCTCAATATCCATACAGCTCCGGCCGGCAAAATGGGTCAGCCCTTTTTCCATCTGGGCCGGACACCAGGGATTAACACAGCGATAGGCAACCTCCGCCTCTTTTTCTTTTACAATTTCCGAATTACAGGCCGGGCAATTCCTGGGGATCTTAAAAACCTTTTCCTTGCCACCGCGGACTGAATCAACTACCTTTATGATCTTAGGGATAACCTCGCCCGCCCGCTCTAAAATCACCCGGTCGCCGATTTTTATACCCAGCCGCTTAATCTCGTCAAAATTATGCAAAGTAGCGCGTTGAATAGTAACTCCCGAACATTCAACCGGCTCTAAATCCGCCACCGGGGTTATCACCCCGGTCCGGCCTACTGAGATAATAATGTCTTTAATCCGGGTAGTAACCTGATGGGCCGGGAATTTATAAGCCGTTGCCCAGCGAGGGCTCTTCAGAGTAACACCCAGCCTATCCTGTTGTTGTAAGGAATTGACCTTGACCACTACTCCGTCTATTTGATAGCCCAGCTTTTTGCGGGCCTTTTCCCAAAGAGCGCAGAATTTAAAAACCTGATTTAAATTCTTACAGAGCTTATTCTCCGGATTAACCCGCAGGCAATTTTTTTTTATAGCCGCTAAGAATTCCCAGTGGCTAAGAAAACCCGCGCCATCCAACTCCCCCAAGGAATGGGCAAAGAAATTAAGCTTACGCCCGGCGGTGATTCGGGCATCCAATAGTTTCAGCGAACCGCTGGCGGCATTACGGGGATTGGCAAACAGGGCTTCACCTTGTTTTTGGCGCTCTTTATTTATCTGATTAAAATCCTTAATTTCTAAATACACCTCACCCCGGACCTCAATAAGCTGGGGAGGATTATCGCTTTTCAGCCTTAAGGGAATCGCGCGGATAGTCCTTAAATTAACCGTTACATCCTCCCCGGTTTCGCCGTCGCCTCTGGTTGAGCCCACAGTCAATGCGCCATCCTGATAAGTCAGATTGGCGCTTAAACCGTCAATCTTCAACTCTACCACATATTCCACCGCCTCATCAGAACTTAACCCTTTACGCACCCGCTGGGCCCAGTCTTTAAGCTCCGGGAAAGAATACACATTATCTAAGGATAACATCTTCTGCCGGTGCCGGACGGTCTTAAAGCCCTCCTGAACTCCGCCGCTAACTCTCTGAGCGGGAGAATCAAGAGTAATCAAGACAGGAAATTCCCCTTCCAGCCTTTTAAGCCTGAGCATAAGCCCGTCGTATTCCCTATCCGAAACCTCAGGCTGAGATAACACATAATAGCAATAATCGTGATGACGTATCTCTTCCCTCAGTTTCTCAATCTCGGCCTTAGCCTTATCTATGCCCATTTCCAAAGCGCGATTTGTGGTAACAATTCTTCTTGGCTACCTTCCCTCGGCTAAACGCCAGGCTAAAGATTCAGGCAGACCGGATTTAAGAATTTTCTCCTGGGTCCGCCTAAAGTCATATTCCACCCTTTTCAACTCAATAGTTTTGGTATCGGTATCGTAAATCACTACGCAGGCCCGGCAATCCCTGTCCCTAGGCTGGCCGATACTGCCCACATTGACGATGTATCTTTTATTATCCTCCAGATCCAGGACCTTTAAAGGCTTAAAAAATAGATCCTCATCTCTTTCCACAAAAACCCCGGGCCGATGGGTATGCCCCACAAAACAAACCTGTTTTTTTAACGCCGCCAAACTAATATCCGCGTCTTTCATATCATTAAGATAATAGAAATCCGCCGGGCTATTCAAGGTGCCGTGAACTAAAATAAAATTTTCTTCTTCATATACTAAAGGCAGGCCGCCTAAGAAATCCAGCTCTTGTTCTTTTAGGGCATCTTTTGTCCAGATGAGAGCCTCTTGAGCAACATCGGTAAAATTCTCTAATTTAGATTTAGCGCAGACTCCCCATTCATGATTGCCGGCAATGACTTTCGCCTTCAGCTCTCTGACTATTTGGATACATTGGGAAGGATCAGGGCCGTAGCTTACAATATCGCCCAAACAAAGGTAGCGCTCAATTCCCTCTTTTTTATAAACCTCAAGCGCGGCATCAAGAGCCTCTAAATTAGAATGAATATCGGAAAAAATTCCATAACGCATTAGTGTATTAGAAAGCAACCCGGAATTCACTGAATTTTCCGGTAGGCTCCTGCCAACTTATCTGAGCATCCTCAACATCATCCTTAAAATGCGTCTTGAGCTGGCCTAAAAGCTTATTTAAATTGTCCTCGCTTCCTTCAACCACTAATTGCACAACTCCGTTAGGTAAGTTCTTAACCCAGCCTTTAATATCCAGGCCTTCAGCTAATCTCTGAGCGGTAAAACGAAAGCCCACCCCCTGAACCCTGCCGGAATATACCACCTCAACGCGCTTAAAGCTGTTCTTAGAATCTACCATTTTTCAAGAAAATTACCTTCGGCGGAAACTAATTTAGTCGCAATTGCTAAACGAAGCTCGAACTTTTTTGAACGAAGCTCTGACTGATTGCTCCCGCCGTTGGCGGGACGGCAGGAACGAAACCTGAACGCTCGGGCGGGCAAAAAGGAAGGGGGTTGGGGGGAAGGAATTTTTGCCCGCCCTCGCTTTCCAATTCCAATTTTCCGCTGCCGCCGAATTTCGTGCCAGTGAAACTGGCGCGCCACCTAAACTGGTTTTATAAATTCGTATTCGACTTTTGAAAATAAACTATCTGGGATACTATCCAATTTCTTTTTTGCAACTTTTATCGCGTGTTCTGATTTATCTATACCAATCCAATTGCGGTTTAATTCTTGTGCCGCAACAAGTGTAGTTCCTGAACCACAAAAACAATCAAGTACCAAATCGCCCTCATTTGAGGAGGCTTCAACTATAAACTTCAACAAATCAATATTTTTTTCTGTAGGATAATCAGGATATTGAGGGTCTTTGAATTCCCAAATATCCTGCATTTTTTTTCCATCTCTTTCGTCAACAAAAATCTTTTTTCTTGGTACACTATTCGATGACCATTCGATAAGCCCTTGTTTATCCCATTCTTCCAGAATGACGGGGTCGCTCCGCCAATGTCTTCCTTTTGGCGGCATTACTCCACGCCATTCTTTGCCAGTGTTACCGTTTGCAGTCTCGCCAGGCGCATGAAGAGGAATGGTCGTATATTTTCTATTATCCTTATCGACCTTCTTGAACAAACGTTCTATATCATCGTCAGAATAAGGAGCTTTTGGGTCATTCCATACAGGATTTTCCGCTTTGGAATAAAAAAGGATTAAATCTTTAGTATTTCCATATGCTTTCCGTTGAAAATTTTTAGGATTGCACTTGATTCGCGTAATATCATTTCTAAAATTTTTTATTCCAAAGACTTCGTCCGTTATGAGTTTTACATAATGTCCGATTTTGTAATCAATATGGAGATAAATTGATCCACGCTCCGATAGAAACTCGCGCAAAAAAATTAAGCGTTCGCGCAAAAATTCTAAAAAATCATCCCCGACCAAAATGTCGCTGTATGCGATAGCATCACTGTTGCTACTACTGATTGTATTTGCGCGATTCTCGCTAATTTTGAAATGTCCGTTTGTCGCAAACGGAGGATCAATATAAATCAAATCAACTTTTCCCGAATAATCATCGAGTAAGGTTTTTAGTGTGGAAAGATTATCGGCGTGTATAAGCTTATTTTTTGCCCCTTTGCCGGAGATTGTATTTAGCTCTACTCTCGAAGTTTTTTCGAGAATATCTTTCTCGTGTTTTTTATTGTCATAAGTAATAAACATAATATCTATATTTGATAGAGAAATTCACGCAAAACAAGCGCGCTCATAATATTTTCTTTTTTGAGCTTGCCCGTAATGTCTTTATACATTTTATTGTTACCCTTAATGTAAAGAACACCATCAAGAATTGCAACAGTTATCGCTTTTACGCCTTTTGCTTTTACTGTCGCAATAGCATCGTTGAATTGTGCGTTTTGATGTCCGCCAAAATCAGTCAAAAACTTTGCTTCACCAACAACATACTTTCCATTGAAGCGACCAATGAAGTCCAATCCCTTACTGTGTCGATAGTTCAGATGTTCCTGAGCAAAAGCCATCATCCCAGCGTCACTGGCGTCCAAGATGGCGTTTCCTTTTGCTTTCAAAAATTCATCGAGTTTTACTGGCTGAACTCCTAACGCTTTCTTGTTAAGCCAGCGTTTGAAAAGTGGACCGATTTGCCGATTTGTTTCCTTTGGTTCAGAACAACGAGCGTAAAGCGAATCTAATCCCATTTCATACAGCCGACCGGAAAGCCGAGCGGCTGTTGCCGGGTTACGTTCTAACGCAGTTTTATCGCGCTTTAGATATGCAACATACGAATCCTTGATCGGAAACAAATTTAGTCTCAAAAGACTTTTCAAAAACGTAACATTATCGCGCTTTTCAAACGCTTTCTCTACGCCTTTCCAAAGTTCGCCATTAAGTTCACGAATTCCATCGGGAATTGTCGGATATACTTGAAACAAATCGTCCAAATAGCTCCTTTGATTTGCGTATTCAATACTTAATTTTGTCCAATGGTTTATATTGTTTTTCATAGTTTTTATTTTTTAAACTCCTTAAAGTATTTACTGAATACTTTAAGGAATAAAACTGTTTTTTCGTAAAACCAAGCAAAATATTTTCCTGATTTGTTTTTTCTCCTCTCTGCGACTTATTCTACGCCAGAGAAATTTTCAACACAACTCCTACCCCTATCTCTGTGTCATTATCGCAGCTTTTCCGCGAAACCTTTGCGGGAATGGATAAAAACCGCTCACCACACCGAAAAACTTTCTTTGTCCGATGATTTTGTGAAATACAATCCTTGACGGAAAAAGTTGGAACGAACCGCCATTTGCTTTCCCGAAAAACTGAATTTGAATTTGTCCGCCCCTTTGATTTAATACCGAAATATAGGGGGAAAAAGCGAGCGTAGCCCCGCCTTTGCGGGGCGGAGCAAGCAATCAAATGCTCCTCAATTTTTAAAATGTCTGAATTGGTCGGGGAGGGCGGATTTGAACCGCCGGCCTTGTCGTCCCGAACGACACGCTCTAGCCAAGCTGAGCCACTCCCCGTTATATTTAAATAAGTATATCAGAAAATTTCGTCTTTAGCAATAATTGCGGTTAACCCCGCTATTTCCGCTCATCTCTAGCGATTCACGGGGGTAAAAAAAGACGAGGTTAATTTGGATGGGCAGAGTGGTATTTGGCCAGGATGTCCAGTTCAATGTTAACGTAATCTGAGGGGCCTTTGAAGCTCAAGGTGGTATTTTTGAGGGTATGGGGAATAATGTAGACGCTAAAGGTATTGGAACGCTTACCGGCTACTGTCAGGCTGATCCCGTCAACCGCTATTGAGCCTTTAAGCGCGATAAATTTTAGGAATTCCTGGGGAATAGCTATCTTAAAAGAGAGATTTCCTGAAACATAGGTTTTCTCGCGGATAGCCCCCAGGCAATCAATATGTCCGGTTACAAAATGACCGGAAAGCCTATCGCCTATTCTAAGCGAGCGCTCCAAATTAACCTTTTCATTAGATTTAAGCTTTCCTAAATTGGTCAGCTTGAAGGTTTCCTCTAAGAGTTCAAAGCCTAAAATGTCTTTATCTCTCCTGACTACGGTGAGACAGACGCCATTTACCGCGATACTGTCTCCGGTTTTTGCGTCTTGCGCGCATTTATCCGCCTGGATAGATAAAAATGAAACTCTTCCTTTGCGGGATATTTCCTTAACCGCGCCTAATTCTTCAATAATTCCTGTGAACATCTAAACTCCTGCTTAGGGGCTGACCTGCCTATCGGCAGGCAGACACGGAGGTCTGCCCCTACTTTAACCCCTCCCCGCCTCCCCTTGTTAAGGGGAGGATTTCTTACCCCGCAAACTATCTAAACTCAATATTCCTTAACCGTCCCCTCCAACAGAAAATCTTCCCCTATCATCTTAATCTTGACATCTTTTAACTTTACCGCCTTGTCTAAGCGGGAGATACCTCTGCCCATTACTGAGCTGATTGAGTCTTTACCACCAATAATTTCAGGGGCAATGAAAAACATAACTTTATCTACTAATCCATAATCAAAAAACGAACCAATCAGCGAGCCTCCGCCTTCCACCAGGATATTGCACAGCCCCAGCCGTCCGAGCTTCTTCAATAAATCATAGAGATTCAACTGGCCGTTATTTTCCTTTACCTCCAGAATCCGGGCCTTCTGAAGCAGAAGGTTCCGGCTCTCGGTCTCCTGACCGCTTTTTTCCTTCAAAGAGGCAATAATCACCTCGCCCGGTTTCTTGAATATGTTGGCCTCTGCCGGCGTACTTAAAGAGCTGTCGGTTACAATCTTGGTTAAGGACCTGTCAGGAGAGCCGGACAAAAAAGGATTGTCCCGGATCACGGTATTAACTCCCACCATTATCCCGTCATAAAGACCGCGCAGACTATGGGAATATCCCCTTGCAAGGGATGAGGTAATCCATTTGGATTCACCGCTCCTTAAGGCAATCTTTCCGTCTAAAGACTGCCCGACCTTAACTGTAATAAAAGGAGTTTTCTGGGTTATGTATTTGATAAAAGGCTGATTTTCCTTTCTGATTGCCTCCTCTAAGAAACCTGTCTCGACCTTGATCCCGTGCTCTTTCAGCAATTTTATCCCCTTGCCATTATTCAGGGGATTAGGGTCAACCATACCCACTAATACCCTCTTTATCCCGGATTCAATTATCTTATCCACGCAAGGGGGTGTCCGGCCGTAATGAGCGCAAGGCTCTAAAGTAACATAAAGACTCGCTCCCCGGGCGCGTTTACCGGCGGCACAAATAGCCTCAACCTCAGCGTGGGCTAAACCGGCCTTCTTATGATAGCCCTGGCCGGTAATTTTACCGTTCTTAACCACCACCGCCCCCACCAGGGGATTAGGCCAGGTTCTTCCTTTAGCCCTTAAAGCCAGAGAAAAAGCCTTTCGCATAAAATATTCATCGGTATTCATACCCCTCCCCGCCTCCCCTTGGTAAGGGGAGGATTTCTTCCCCAAACCCGATTTATGTATTTTTGGCTTCTTTTATCTTTTCCACATACTCATAGGGAAGCTTAATCATCCCCATTTTTACTTCAGGCTTGGCCTGACCGTGGCAATCTGAACCACCGGTAACCAAAAGGCCGTATTCATCAGCCAATTTTTTATAACGTTTAACCTGAGAATTGGTATGCTCCGGATATATCGCCTCTAAACCCATAAGCCCTGCCCGGACAAGCCCGGGAATCAACTCCTGATTAGCCAAACTATAAGGATGAGCCAAAACCGGCACGCCCCCGGCTTTACGAATCAGCGCGATGGCATCCTCAGGTTTAAGCCGGAATCGAGAGACATAAGCTGACTTGCCATCACCAATAAACCGGTTAAAGGCCTCCTGGGCGCTGGCAACAAGCCCTTTTTTAACCATCATCCTGGCCAGATGTAACCTGCCTACCGCGGCATTACCGGCAAACCCCAGGACCTCATCCGCGCTTATGGGCATACCCAATCCGTTTAACTTAGCGCACATCTCCTCCAGCCGGCTGACCCGCCCCTGGCGGATTTCTTTAAGCTTCTCCTGAAACCAAAGCTCTTGATAATCAACCAGATAGCCCAGAATATGGACTTCAATATTATTAAGGTCAGCGGTTAATTCTAGTCCCGGGATAAGCTCAATATCTTCCTCTGGGAAAGGAAAACTCAGGTAGGCGTCAATTGAATCGTGGTCAGTGATGCTTATGCAACTAAGGCCTTCTTTTTTGGCTAAGGCAATAACCTCTTGAGGGCTAAAAGTACCATCGGAGAAATGGGTATGCGTATGCAGGTCCGCGTATTTCACTAATCCGGGATTAAGATTTCCCGCATTCATCTTTAATACGGTCAAGGATACCATTAACAAACTTTCCGGAATCCTCACCGGAATATTTCTTAGCCAGGTCCACCGCCTCGTTAATAGAAACCTTGGCCGGGATATCTTTAAGATACAGCAGTTCAAAGCTCCCTAAGCGCAGGACATTTCTATCCACCACCGCCATTCGATTCAGGTTCCAGTTGGTGGCATACCCGGAGACCTTCTTATCAATGTCTTCTAAATACTTTATGGTCCCCAAGGCTATCTCCTCGGCAAAAATTCTAACTTCTTCATCCACAGGCTCTTCCTGCCGGCTCCAAAAAGAAGTTAAATTCTCCGGAGAGTCCTTAATAATATCATATTTATAAAGTAACTGCAGGGCGTATTCCCTGGCTTGGGTGCGCTTACGCATCTATTTTATCTGCTGAATAAGATTAGCCATCTCGATGGCTGAGATAGCGGCGTCTTTTCCTTTATTTCCGTCTTTGGTTCCGGCTCTTTCTATTGCCTGTTCAATAGTGTCGGCGGTAATCACCCCAAAAATCACCGGTATTCCCGTATCCAAAGAAACCTGGGCTACCCCCTTAGAAACCTCGGAAGCCACATAATCAAAATGCGGGGTGGAGCCGCGAATTACCGCCCCTAAGCAGATAACCGCGTCAAATCCTTTGGTCCTGGCTAATTTCTGGGCAATCAGCGGAATCTCAAAGGCTCCCGGAACATATACCAGCTCAATCTTTTCTTTGTCCGCTCCGTGGCGAATCAAGGTATCCAGACAGCCGTCAATAAGCTGTTTGGTGATAAAGTCATTAAAGCGACTGGCCGCGATAACAAACTTCTTTCCCTTAGCAATCAAATTTCCTTCAATAGTTTTAATCATATCATCTCCTTTGCAACCGCTGAAACGCTGAATTAAGATAAATACTCTCCGCTGAAGCGCGGAAATTTAATAAGTCTTCTTCTGCGTTTCTGCGGAATCTTTTGTTTCCATTATCTTCAGCGCCTCTGCGGTTAACAAATGCCCCAACTTTTCCTTTTTGGTCTTTAAATACTTCTTATTCGTTTCGGTAGGCTCTGCCTCTATGCTCAAACGTTCAACTATCTCCAGTCCGTATCCCTCCAGGCCGATAATCTTACGGGGATTATTAGTCAAGAGGCGAATTTTCTTTACCCCCAGATCCGCTAATATTTGAGCTCCGATACCATAGTCGCGCAAATCCGCCGGGAACCCCAGGGCCTCATTAGCCTCAACCGTATCCATCCCTTTATCCTGAAGAGCATAGGCATGGATTTTATTCACCAAGCCTATGCCCCGGCCCTCCTGGTTCATATAAATAATCACCCCGGAGCCCTGAGAGCTAACCATCCGCATCGCCTTCTCCAACTGCTTTCCGCAGTCGCACCTTAAAGAAGAGAAAACATCCCCGGTCAGGCAGGCTGAATGCGCCCTGACCAATACCGGCTCATCCTTCTTGATTTCACCCCTGATTAAAGCCAGATGATGCGAACCATCAATCAAGGACTCATAAAGCGCCAATTTAAAATCGCCAAAAGAGGTCGGAAGCTTAGTCTCTTCTATTTTCTTAACTAAGATTTCGTTTCTGCGGCGATATTCAATAAGCGAGGCGATGGTGCAAATCTTTAAGCTGTGAATCCGGGCAAACTCAATTAACTCTGGGGTTCGGGCCATAGTTCCGTCGTCATTCATAATTTCGCAGATAACCCCAGCCGGATATAGACCGCTCAAGCGGGCCAGGTCTACTGCCGTCTCAGTATGTCCGGCCCTAACTAAAACCCCGCCGTCTTTAGCCGCCAGAGGAAAGATGTGCCCCGGACGAACTAAATCCTGCGGCTGGGTATTTTTATCTAATAAAACCTTAATGGTCTGGGCCCGGTCTAAGGCCGAAATCCCGGTAGTTGTTCCCTGGCGGGCATCCACCGATATCCTCCAGGCAGTCTTAAAAGGGTCGGCATCCGCGGATAAATCCGAAGGAGCAGAATTAAGCATAGGATGCAGGCCTAAAGCCTCCAGGCGATCCCCGGACATCGGAACACAGATCAGGCCGCGGCCGAACTTGGCCATAAAATTTATCTGCTCTTTGGTGGCGGCGCTGGCGGCCATCAGCAAATCCCCTTCGTTCTCACGGTCCTCATCATCGATAACAATGACCATCGAGCCGAGCTTAATGTCCTGAATTATTTCTTCTATAGTGTTAAATTGGCTCATAAGCATACATCATAAATAAAAAATCCCTGAAAGATGATCCTCCAGGGCGGTATAATTTTTAAAAATAGCTAAAAAATAATGCTATTCCTCTTCTCTCATCTAGACTTTTCATCCAAACTAATTTGATAGTTTGGATGCGCGCCTAAGCGCGACTATCGGTACCGGATTTACGCCGGTTCCTGCCCCTTGGTAAAAACCAATAGGCTCGCGGACTATACCCCATTAGAAACCTATCTCATTTTCTGGTTACACGATAGTTTCTAACAGGGCTCACCGCCGGTCGGGAATTTCACCCTGCCCTGAAGAATATTTTGATTATAATCCAAATTCGGCGCTTGTCAAGGCTTTTCGCATGAGATATAATGAGGCTATAGATTTGCTTTTACACGAATTAACCCGAATTTAAAAAACGAATTAACACTAATTTTCGCAATGCGGACCTTTATCGCGATTGAATTAGAAAAAGAAATAAGAGATACGCTATTTCAGATACAAGAAGAGCTTAAATCCGTCCAGGCGGATATAAAATGGGTAAAACCCGAGGATATCCACCTTACCTTAAAATTCCTGGGCGAAGTTGAAGAAGCAAAAATCCCGGAAATAATCCAATGTCTTCAAGAGCTCGGCAGTCAAATAAAACCTTTTACTGTCAGGATAAGCGGCTTGGGGGCCTTCCCTGGCTTAAAATCGGCCCGGGTGATTTGGGCGGGAGTTAAAGAAGATACTAATGAACTTATGAAATTGGCTGAAACGATTGAGGATGGCTTGGTAAAGCTGGGATTTCCTAAAGAAAGCAGAAAATTTTCCGCCCACCTTACTTTGGGCAGGCTAAGGTCAAATAAAAATAAAGACAAACTCGGACAGAAACTTGAAAAAATTAAAATCCCCGAACTTAGCCAGCGAATAAACTCAATCGCGCTGTTTGAAAGCGTGCTTCATCCAACAGGCGCGGCTTATCAAAAATTAAGCGAAATCAGCCTGAGCAAGACCTGAAGGGTGATATTCACAAAAATCCCGGCCAGCAAATCATCCCCCATCACCCCAAGACTGCCGTTAATCTTTTCCACTTTATATATGGGATAAGGCTTAAGCCCATCCATAATCCGAAAGAGAATAAAACCGGCCAGGCTTAATTTAAAGCTGTAGGGTAGGAATAATAAACTTACCCACATTCCGTAGAAGTCATCAATGACTATCTGGCGGGCATCCTTCTTGTTAAATATAGCTTCCGCTCTCGCGGATAATCCAAAGCCGATTATAGTTACTAAGATAGTCAAACCCAGATGCAGAGCTACATTGCCTTTAATAAAAAACACATACACTAAAAATCCCGCTAAGGAGGCCAATGTCCCGGGAACAAATTTGCTGTAACCAATATAGAATACGCTGGTTAGTGTTTTAATTAGGAATATTGACATATTTATTCTGATTGCGTAGGGGCGGGTTCCAAACCCGCTCTACGAAGTAAAAACCTTGCGGTTATCCCATACATACGATATTCCGGAAATAAGAGTAAGCACAGCCGTAACCAGCATCGCGATATAGGCTAACGCGCGGGTTGTGTGGTCAAAGGAGGATTGCCAGGTAGACACATTCAACATTGCCTCTTTGACAATCATCGAAATCAAGATAATAAAGATAGCGGTCATTTGTGATACGGTCTTATGCTTACCGGATCTGGAGGCGGCAATGACCTTTCCCTTGGATAAGGCAAAGATGCGCAAAGAAGTAATCATTACCTCTCTAAAGATAATCACCATTACCGTCCAGGCGGGAATAAGTTGAAGCTGGATAAAACTTAAGAAAGCCGCCAGCACCAAAATCTTATCCGCGATCGGATCCATAATCTTGCCAAAATCAGTAATCAGATTCCTGGCCTTGGCAATCCTTCCGTCAAATAAATCGGTAAGGGCGGCGGCGGTAAAAACCAATAGCGCCAAAATCTTAAAAGTCAGGCCCTGGGAAAATATAAAAAACATAAAGACAAAGGTCAGGATTATCCGTAATATGGTAAGTTGATTAGGTAGATTCATACTGCCTCAGCCGCTAAATCGTATTCGCGGGTATCTATGATTTTAGCCTTTATAAATGAACCAATTGACAGCGGCTTCCTGGACTTAACAGACACCGCCTGGTCAACCTCCGGGGCGTCTATGCTCAGGCGCCCGATATAATTCCCTGCTGATTCTTTTTCGTCAATTAACACTTCCAGGGTTTTACCCAGGAATTCGCGGTTATTTTCCTCTGAAATTACTCTTTGTTCACGCATTATCAGGTCAAAACGCTCTTTTTTAATTTTCTCCGGCACCTGGTTAGGATAATCATAAGCCGCGGTCCCTTCTTCCCGGGAATACCGAAAAACCCCCAACCGCTGAAACCTCTGCTCCTTAACAAAAGAAACCAACTCTTTAAATTCCTTATCCGTCTCACCCGGGAAACCCACAATCAAAGAAGTGCGGATGGCCGCCGCGGGAATTCTCTGGCGTAAATCCGATAACATACGGATTATCTTTTTTTTCTCATCAGGACGTTTCATCGCTTTGAGGAGGCGCTGGTTGATATGCTGTAAAGGCAGATCCACATATTTACAAATTCTTGGTTCATCCGCTATTAGGCGGATTAAATCCGGAGTTAAGTTCTCAGGATACAGATACAAAAGCCTGAGCCAGCGGACGTTGTTCAGCGCGCCGATTATCTTAGTAAGCAAACTGCTTAAGGCCAATTTTTTATCTATATCCAGGCCATACATACTGATATCCTGGCCGATAATATTTATCTCCGCCTTCTTTTCTTCATCTAACCTTTTTACTTCCTCAATTATAGATTCAGCCGCGCGGCTTTTGAGCCTGCCCTTAATTTTAGGAATAACGCAAAAACTGCAGGAATGATTACAGCCTTCGGATATCTTTAGATAACCGGTATGCGCGGCAGTAAGGGGATATTTTTTATAGGATAAACCGTCCTCAAATTCCAGCCTTCCCACAAAGGCGTCTACTTCAGGCAGGCCGGATAAAAGTTCACCCTTATAACGCTGGCTAAGGCAGCCGGCAACAATAATTTTCTTCAGCCGCCCTTCTTTTTTTAACTCCACCAGGTCAAGAATGGCATCCACGGATTCCTTTTTGGCCTCGTCAATAAAAGAACAGGTATTAACCAGGCCGATATCGGCATCCTGAATATCCACAATCTTATAGCCTTTGGCGGTCAGGCGCCCGAGTATACTCTCCGAATCCACCAAGTTGCGCGGACAACCCAAACTGATAATTCCTACTTTCGTGGATTTCATGCTTTATTGAGGGAAATTATAATACCTTGAGGCCTTCGCGGTTGATGAGTATATTTTTGATCGGCTGACCCCGCTTGCCTAAAGAAGAGAATATTTTTTCGCCGATTTCAAGCACGATCGCGCCGGCATCGGCAACTGAGAGCTCAATCTTTTCCTTGGCGGTCCAGCTTTCCGCTTTTCCTTTGCGCAGGACGCCCTGATAAACCATCTGAGCGTCAACTTTCACCTTCAGGAAATTATCCTCCTGGGCCCGGACTACCACAGTTATCGCTTTCGGCTTGGTTTCTTTGATACTACCTGTGGTGAGCATAGTCGAACCACCTGAGGCTTGAACTTTAACCTTTGAGGCGTCTTGCTGAGGAGACTTCTTAGGAGGGGTTAGAGATTTAACCGGTTTATTTCCCTTAATAATTACCTTTTGAGGCGGTTTTTTAGGAGATACCGCGGCCTGGCTCTTAGGTTTAACCCGGGGAAGCTGTATCTTAGGAATATTTTCTTTAATAAAAACAAATCCTTTGTAGACTACGGCCAAAGAAAGCAAAGAGGCGATAACCAGGAGAACTATGAAAATATTTTTCTTGTTGTTTAAGATGAACGCCGGCCCTGGAGATGGCTCAGCGGATGCTTTGGGTTCTCCTTTTGTCTTCTTTACGGTATAAGCATTGGTTTTTGATGTCTCTTTAGCCCTTCGACTTGATTCGACTCCGCGGTTCACCACAGGCCGCCCATACTTGCTGGTGGGCGCGGCAGAACCGCTAAGCATGGGCAGGGGATGTTCCTTGAGAAAATCCGCCCAGACAATCCCTAAGAAGCGGCAGTAGAGCTTTAAAAAACCCTTAAGATAGATCGGTTCAACATTGTCTGTCCTGCCTCCTTCAATAGCCCGAATTACCGGCGCTGAAATCTTGGTGCCTTTGCTGACCTGCTCAACAGAATAGCCCTTTTCCTCGCGGATATTCTTTAGGTATTCGCCTGCCTTACGCATAAATTATTCACCTTCTTGTTGTGCCTCAACGCTTAAGGCCGGGCTGAAACCGCGCTCCCTAAGCCAAAGCTGGCGGTCAACTAATATCTTGCGGGGCTTACTTCCCTGATAAGGGCCGACTATTCCTTCCTCCTCCATAGAATCAATTATCCGGGCGGCCCGGGTATAACCGAGCATCAACTTTCTCTGGAGTATGGAAACCGAGGCCTGATTGCTCTCTAATATTATCCGGGCGGCTTCATCAAAAAGCTCATCCTTTTCCCGATCGGAAATACTTGTCTGTTTAGACTGTTCTTTGAGAATAGTTTCTTCGTAGACCGGCTCGGCCTGGGCCTTGATAAAATTAACCACTTTTTCTATCTCATCGTCCTTTAATAACGGCCCCTGAGCCCGGATAAGCCTGGATTCACCCGGACGCATAAAAAGCAGGTCACCCCGGCCCAGAAGTTTATCCGCGCCGTTGGCATCCAGGACCGTGCGGGAATCCACCTTGGAGGCAACCTTAAAGGAAATCCTGGAGGGAAAGTTCGCCTTGATTACCCCGGTAATAACATCTACCGAAGGCCTCTGGGTAGCCAAAATCAGATGTATGCCCACCGCCCGCGAAAGCTGGGCCAGGCGGGTAATAGTGCTCTCAATCTGGTTAGCCGCTACCATCATCAGATCGGCCAACTCATCAATCACCACCACAATATAGGAAAGCTTATCTTCCTGTTTCTGGTTATAGCCTTCAATATTCCTTGAGCCGGCCTTGGCCAACATCCGGTATCTTTCTTCCATCTCATTGACTATCCAGCCTAAGGCGATGGAGGCTTTTTTAGCGTCGGTTACCACCGGACAAAGCATATGCGGCAGGCCGTTATAAATTGACATCTCCACCATCTTGGGGTCAACCATCACAAATTTAAGCTCATCCGGAGACAGACGGTACAATAAAGAAACAATTAAAGAATTAACGCAGACGGTTTTTCCCGAGCCGGTGGTCCCGGCTATCAAAAGATGGGGCATCTCGCCCAGGTCAGAAACTACCGGCCTTCCGGTTATATCTTTACCCAAGGCCAGGGTGAGCTTCTTAGGTGAACTCTGAAACGCGGAACTGGCCAAAATCTCCTTCAAGTAAACCGCGCCCACTGAGGCATTAGGAACCTCTATCCCCACCCGGCTTTTTCCGGGAATGGGGGCGACGATCCGAACTGACTGGGCCTTCATTGCCAGGGCAATATCATCCCCCAGGGAGACAATTCTCTGGACCTTTACTCCCGGAGCCGGCTCAAGCTCATAACGGGTAATTGCCGGGCCGCGTTCAATATTGGTAACCCGGGCCGAAACCCCAAAATCAACCAGGGTATCCTCTAAGATATGGGCATTCGCGGTCAAATCATCCTCCAGATTTTTTTTGGAAGAGACTACCGGGGCATCATCTAATAAATCTAAAGAAGGAAGCTGATAGCCGTTATTAGTTTTCAACTGCACCGGCCTGGGGTGCGGCGCGGTTTTCTCTTTAGGCTGGTTATTAATTTTTACCGTTAATTCCAATGCGGGATTTGCCTGCCTGCCGGCAGGCAGGGAACCAGGCTCAGCTTCTTCTCTTCTTATCTGGGATTTAATATTCTTAAGGGGAAAAGGCTGTGGTTTCAGGGAAGCGGCGATTACCGGCCTTTCTTTTTTATTATTGGAGCCTAATTTGATTTTTAGGGCCGGGAACTTTACTTTTTCTTTTATCCCCTCAACCACCTTGAGGATAAAATGAGAAACCAGAAACTCCATCACCAAGACGCCGGACAAAAGCGCCAGGCTAAGGACAATTACCCAGGAGCCGCTGCCGAAATAGGAAGATAGAAACCGGGAAAACACAAATCCGGTTATCCCGCCCCGGGCAAAACTAAACGTATCCGCCTGAGAGGTCAAGGCCGCCAGACTGCATAAGGAAAAAACCAAGAGCAGGATTCCGGGAATCCTGAACGGCTCAAAGAAAACCTTGCCCTTAAACTTGGCTAGGCCCCAGCAAAATAGAATTAAAGGCAGGATATAGCTTATCCAGCCGATGGTAAAAAACAGGCCGGCAGACATTCCGGCCCCAAAAATACGAATAATATTTTTTACGGGAGAATTAACCGGATAGCTGAAAAAAGAGTTATCTTCGGGAGTGTAAGAGATCAACCCCAGGAAAATCAGGAGCCCTACGGCAATAATTATAATGCCCTTGATCTCATTTAAATGGCGGGAATTCATATTTCAAGGCAAAAAGAATTGTAACAGTTTAGCTTTCGAAAACGCTCATCGGTGTCATTGCGAGCCCCGAAAGGGCGAAGCAATCTTAGGAAGGGATTGCTTCGTCGCTGACGCTCCTCGCAATGACAGAATTACTTCCAAGAGCTGAACTATTACAAAGAATTACACCGGCGCTTCTTCTGCCTGTTTTTTGCTTAAGTTTATCCGGCCCATATCATCAATACCGATGATTTTGACCTTTATCTCATCTCCGACTTTAACCACATCTTCAACGTTCTTGATAAACTTACCAGCCAACTCAGAGACGTGCACCAGGCCTTCTTTATTAGGAAGAAACTCGCAAAACGCGCCAAAAGGCATAATCCTCTTAACCTTAGCGGCATAGATTTTGCCGACCTCGGGGACTTCGGTTAATCCCTTAATCATATCAATCGCCTTGCGGGAAGCCTCGGGATCAGTGGAAGAAACATACACCGAACCGTCGTCCTCAATATCAATCGCCGCGCCGCTGGTACTGATAATCTTCTTGATATTTTTACCTCCGGGCCCGATCAACTCACCAATCTTCTCGGTTGAGATTTTTAATATGGTGATCCGGGGGGCAAAGGCGGAAAGTTCGCTTCTGGGCGCGGATATCGCCGAGCGCATCTTATCCAGAATTATCATCCTGGCGTCTTTGGCGTTAGTTAAGGTTTGAGAAACCAGATCCAGGCCAATACCGTCTATTTTCAGGTCTAATTGTATAGCGGTAATACCGCTGGTAGTTCCGGCAACCTTGAAATCCATATCTCCAAAATGGTCTTCAACGCCGTTAAGATCAGTCAGGATAATACTACGCTCTCCTTCTTTAACCAGCCCCATAGCTACCCCGGCTACCGGTTTCTTGATCGGCACACCGGCGTCCATAAGCGATAAAGTGGCGGCGCAGACCGTGGCCATACTTGAAGAGCCGTTAGACTCCAGTATTTCAGAAACCACTCTCACAGTATAAGGAAACTCTTCCTTGGCCGGCATAACCGAAGACAAGGCCCTCTCGGCCAATGCCCCATGGCCGATTTCTCTGCGGCCCGGGCCGCGCATCGGCTTGGTCTCGCCCACAGAAAAAGGCGGAAAGCTGTAATGCAGCATAAAACTCTTGGAGCTCTCTCCCTCTAAGGCCTCAACCGTCTGTTCATCGGAGCTTGAGCCTAAGGTGGTTATGGCCAGACTCTGGGTTTGTCCCCGGGTAAACAGTCCGGAACCGTGGGTGCGGGGAAGCACGCCGATTTCGCAGGTTATCTGGCGGATTTCACCGGAAGCGCGGTTATCCACGCGCAGGCCCTTATCCAGGATATGGCTTCTGATGTTCTGCCTCTCAACTTCCTCTAAAGCCAGACGCACATCCTTAACCTCATATCCGTCAACCACAAGTTTCTCTTCCAGCTCTTGGGCTAAAATATCACTGGCCTCTTCCCTTTGCTCTTTGCCGGAAAGAAGACAAATTTCCTTTAATTTGTCTTTAGTCATAGACTCTACCAGCCCTAAGAGCTTCGGATCAATTTTTTTGTATTTTATCTCCGCCTTTTTCCGGCCTATCTTGCGGGAAAAATCCTCCTGCAGGCTGATAATACTCTGGATGTTTTCAAAAGCAAAACGAATTGCCTCGAAAGCCAATTCTTCGGAAACCTCTTTGAACTTGCCTTCAATCATAATCACCTTAGTCCGGTTTCCTACCACTATTAAGTCTAGCGCGCTCTTTTCGGTTTCGGCGTAAGTCGGATTTAAGACAAACTTATCATCTATCCGGCCAACCCGGACCGCGCCTATGGGTCCGTTAAAAGGTATATCCGAGATGGATAAGGCCGCGGAGGCCCCGTTTACCGCCAGGACATCCGGATCGTTTTCCCCGTCGCTGGAGAGAACAAGAGAAATCACCTGCACCTCATGGACCATACCCGCGGGAAACAAAGGCCGAATCGGCCGGTCAATCAGACGTGAGGTAAGTATTTCGCTCTCTGAAGGCCTGCCCTCCCGTTTAAAAAACCCCCCGGGAATCCGGCCGGCGGCGTAAGTCTTTTCCTGATATTCCACCGTAAGCGGAAAAAAGCCTAATTGCTCTTTCGGCTCTTTGGACATACACACCGTTACCAACACCACTGTTCCGCCGCAGGTTACCACCACCGAACCGTTGGCCTGCTTGGCCAGCTTACCGGTTTCAATAATCAAATCTTCTTTTCCGAATTTAATTCGCATCTGTTCAGGTTTCATTTTTTCCTTATTTTCTTAAGTTAAGTTTGGTTAAGACTTCCTGGTATTTTTTATTATCTTCTTTCTTCAGATAATTCAAAAGCCGGCGCCTCCTTCCCACCATGCCCAAAAGCCCCCGGCGGGAATGATGGTCTTTCTTGTGGGTCTTAAAATGCTCACCCAGCTGGTTTATCCTCTCGGTAAGAATAGCCGCCTGCACCGAGGCGGAGCCGGTGTCTTTAGGATGTTCCTTATAATCCGAGATTATTTTCTGCTTCTTTTCCTTTTCTATTGCCAATTTAACACCTCCATATTTTCGGCTTCCGGCAGTATTTATAACCACCAGGGCCATATTAAATAAATAGCACTCCTTGTATTTTAATAATTATACTATATTAGCTCCCTATCGTCAAGGACTCTTTAAAAAATGGCATAATGCGTCAGTAAACAGTGGAAAATCTCCCCTCACCCCTCTTCATGAAAGAGGGGAATAAAAATTCCCCCTTTGAAAAAGGGGGTTAGGGGGATTTTAAAAAGCCGCCCACGTTTAGTGACCGGCTACAAAATGGCCCCATTAAACAGCTATCTCTTCCTTGACCTTTTCGGCAAGAAAAATCTTCATTAAAGATTGATAAGGCACATCCTTCTTATTAGCCAAAAGTTTTATCTCATCCAGCATATACACCGGCAAACGCAAGGAAATGCTTTTATGCGTCGGTTTAAGGTTGGGGAAAACAGTTTTTTTAGCTTTTGACCAATCCACGTATTCAGTAGAATCGTGGGTCATCCAGAAGTGGGCCCATTCTTTTTCATTCTTTAATTTAGGTAGTGGTTTCAAATTTTTCATACTCATCCCTCTCTTTCTTATCACATAAATATACAAATTGCAAGAAAATCGGTACGCAGTTAATATGATGTTGGTAGCCGCAGGCTTCAGCCTGCGTCATAAAACGCAAGCTAAAGCTTGCGGCTACCATAGAATTTTCCCCGTTCGCTTAACTGCCTTCTTTTGTTAAGCGCCAAGCGCGGGTATTTTAAGATCCCGGCAATAAGTTTTTTCACTGCCTGAGGCCTAAAAAATATTAAATAAGCCGCGGCGACGCAATCATAAAGAACGATAAAAGGCAAAAAACTTAAGAATCCCGGCAGTGTCTCGTTTTTAATTATCGCCAGCCAGCGGTTTTTTATTAAATCCGCGCACAAGCCGTCATCTAAGTAATGGCGGGCGAATCTTTTACTGATGCCCCCATCCCCGCGCACCGTGCCTCCCCGGGTATGATAGGCTATTGCCTGAGGGATATAATAACCCTTCCAGCCGGCTCTCTGGGCCCGCCAGGCAATATCCAGGTCCTCATAAAAAATATGAAAATCAGAATCAAAATACTCAGAATTTATTCTTAGTTCATCCAGCATTTTCCTGCGGTAAAAAGCAACCGCGCCGTTTACCCCAAAGATATATTCTTCTTGCTCAAATTTACCGGTATCCGGCAACCCATATCCTCTTTCCTTAGCCGTGCGCCAGATACTTAAAAACAGCCCGGTTGAGTCTATGGTTTTACCGTCCGCGCGCAAAATCTTACCGCTGACCATGCCTATTGCGCTATCCACGCCAAATCCTCTTAATGCCTCCTTCAAAAAATCCTTATCCAAAACCACATCATCATTCAGGCAAAGAATAAACTCGCCTGAGCTTAAACTTATGCCTTTATTCAACGCCTGGCAATAAAACAGATTCTCGCCGGCTGAATAAAGCTTAACCCCAGGATAATCCTTTTCTATCCCCCGGCCAAAATCAGGCTCCAGCGAATTATCAACAACTATAATTTCGCAAGAAGAATAAGTCTGCTTAAGCACAGCCTCCAGACCCAACCTAAGATAATTTTTTAACCCCCGGGTTACCATAACAATGCTTACCAATCTATTTGACATTTTTTAATCTTAAAGCTACAATTGAAACATAATGTTCTATGCGATACTCTTGCTTATCTTTTGCCGGCCCTTCATCTCTTCCTTATCCTTCCCGGTTTTAAATTTAGTCTATTCGGCTGTTCTTCTGCTTTTTCTGATCATCTGGGTCATAGTTAAGCGCGCAGGCATACAAAAAAACCTCCCGGCAAAACTAAAGCCACCACTCATACTCTTCATCCTGTCTCTTATTGTTTCAACCTTATTTTCTCAAGATAAAGCCTATAGCCTTAAGGAATTCCCGCAATATCTCACCGGCCTACTGCTATTTATAATCCCGTTTTCCTTATCGCCTGAAAACAAAAAGCGCGTCCTTTCCACCATCATCCTATCCGGGTTAGGCATAAGTTTATTGGCTATTTACCAGTATTTCTTTGGTTTTGAATATATCCTTAATTATTTAGCTAAAGAAAAGACTCCCCCGCCTGGCCTCATCGGCTACCTTAGCCAAAGACGGGCCTTCCTGCCCTTTATCAGCCCCAACACCTTAGCCGGATACCTGATTATAATTATACCTTTAAGTCTGGCCTTTAAAAAGAGGATTTTCTTTATTTTGCCCCTGGGATTAGCTTTATTCTTCACCAAATCCTTAGGAGCGCTTTTTAGCCTATTCCTGGGATTAACGCTATACTTTTACCTGAATAACCAAAAAGGCAGGAAGAAGATTGCCCTGCTTTCCAGTCTGTCGGCAATTATCCTGTTAATCTTTCTTCTTCGCCAAAATAGCGGCTCTCAATTCAACCAACCCGGATTTTCAATGCTCAGGCGCTGGGATTATTGGAAGGAAACTCTGGGGATTATAAAACTATTCCCTTTTCTGGGCACAGGGCTGGGAGCCCTAAATCTCAGCCAGTCCAGGTATGCTCATAACGCCTACCTGCAAATCTGGGCGGAGATGGGAACACTCGGAATCATTTCTTTTCTCTGGATAATATATGAAACTTATAATTTGATAAAACGCGATTTCCCCGGTAAAAAAGAAATTTCCGGCCTGGCTGTAGCGATATTTGCCTTTCTTATCCACAATCTGATTGATTTTACCTTTTTCCTTCCTGAGGTCAGCCTCATCTGGTGGATAATTTCCGGTATCTATTTCTCATCCCATGAGGATGAAACTTGCGCCACGCTTGCGCCTGAGCCTGTAATCTTCAGCTGAATTTTTCTTGTCGCTATAACATTGCTTGAACTATCTAAAGTTTCGCCGGTAGCATCAATTATTCTCTCTCCTGTCGCACTGCTTACGACATACCTATACCTGCCCCCTCCCAGAGACACATCCGAAGAAGTAGTAGCGCCGGAATTATTTCTGGCCCAGGCCTTGGCCTCTTCCGCCCCGGCCTGGGCCAGGCAAAAAGCCCTGAGGCTATTTCTCTCCTGATTACGCACCTCAATCTCCGCCTGCCACATTGAAGCCATAACCGCGCTCAGGACACTCACAATGGAAAACATAATAAGAGCCAACATTAGCACCTGACCCTTATTATTCCCCTTATTTTTAGGGTTAAATTGCCTCATCTTAAACTTTTGCTGCTAATTCCTTGGCCTGACCGCGGTTTTTAAACGAAAAGAGCTATTTCCCTTTTTTACCGTAAAATCAATGGTAACCAAGCCGCCGCTGACACTAAAGATTGGGTTTGCACCATCAATCAGATTAACTAATTCTTTACTTGAAGAATTAGCGACAGAGAGCGTGGAGCCTACCCCGCGGAATATAATGCTGGCGTCTCCAAAAGTGCTTCCGTTTCCCCTCCAGTAAAACACATAATCGCTCACCACTCCGGGCAAGCGAAATTTAATTCCCTCATCGGTTCCGTCCGAAGCCACTGTCGTCTTGGCAATTATAGATGCCCCGCCTCTTCTGATTTCATTGGCCATAAATTCCAGGCCCCAGCGGGCGGAATTAATCAGGTTTACACTTGCCTTCTGCTTCTGCCAGGACTGCTGAACTGAAACAATCGCCCCGCCCACTCCGATAGCAGCCAGAGCGAATATGGCCAGGGCAATCATCATCTCCAATAAAGTAAACCCCGATAGAAGCCTCTTATTTCTTACAGGTTGCTCTACAGCTTCTAACGGGGTAAACCCCGGCAGAGATAGGTTACCGCGGGCAGTCGTAAGCCGCCTTTGGCGTCTTATCTCTAACGGGGTGAAACCGTTTGTCATCTAATAATCCGCCTTAAGAGTGGTAAAAGAAACACTGCTGGCTCCACTATCCCAATATACGGTTACCAGAACCTGTTTTAACGCGGCGCCGTAGGTCGCATTGTAATTACTAATTGTCGTTTCTCTTCTAAAATCCATAAAATCGGCAATAGTGTTATAATCTTCCGCGACCATGCCATCAGCAGGCAGAGGAACCCGGCTATTTTCCTCTATTTTAGCTCTAGATAAACTACAGGCAGTAACGTATTTCTTGCTCTTTAAGCCGGCACTATAGCCAATCTTGATAATTTGAGCCATATCCAGAAAGATAAGCGACAGAATAGCCAGGGCCACAATGGTCTCAATTAAAGTAAACCCCGTTAGAAACCCCTTTTTTCTCATAGGTCGCCCTATAGTTTCTAACGGGGTGAAATTACTATTCCAGCTTAACATTGCCAGTCTCGGCAAAAACCCTTATATTTTTTGTTTTTCCCTGATTATTAAACTGAATACTGGTTTGATCAAGATACATATTTCCCTTGGGCGAATACACATAGAGATTAGTCTGAGCCAAAGATAAGGAAATTCCCAGGATTATCTCCTTTAAAAAGTTAGCAGAAGTAAAATCACTGCTGGTGCCGGTGGGAGATTTGTAGATGGAATACTTTTTACCGGCCTGGTCGAAACGCAGGGCATGACCGATGTTAGTAGCCACCGCCCTTTGCCTGGCCCAGTAGATATCCGCTAAAACCTTTCTTGTCTCGGCCTCCAACTTTAGTGACGGAAGACTGCTATAGCTAACCACAGCCGCTGTCCCGGCCACCGCCAGGATAGCCACAACTATAGAAATCTCAACTAAAGTAAACCCCGGGAGAAACCTCTTATTTCTCACAGATTGTTCATTAGTTTCTATCGGGGTGAATCCTTTTAGCCAATTCTTTAGGATAGACATATGGACCAATATTCACTCTCATAATGCGTAGCTACGCATTATGAGAGTGTTGATTAGCTATTAGGTTAGTTGGCTGAAACTAATAACTGGGCGGTAGTTCCGGAATAACGCATAGAGCCAGCAGTACCACTAGCCGTGCCTCCATCTACTTTCCGATCAATCTCATCAAAATCTGCGGTTGTGCAACTACTAGTACCACAAGTAAGTATAACATACCTCACAGCAGTAGTGCCCCAAGGATTAGAAGAATTACTTGCCCATGCATAAGTGCTGCTTACCCAAGGGCCAGCACCCGGCCACCTATCTACATATGGACCACTCCACCCTGTAGGACAACTGCCTTGGGTCATCGCGGTAAGACAGCCCTGGCCGGTAGCTCCATCAGCCGGCCACTGCTCTGTATCCGAATAGTAACTGTTTGCCGCTGTTTTTAGTGCGTTATGAAAAGAAACTGCAGCCGCTATCCTGCCCTTATTTATCTGCTTAAAAAGCTGGGGGGCAAGGACTGAAGACAAAACCCCAATGATAGCGATAACCACCATTAACTCGACTAAAGTAAAACCCTTTTTACTCATATTTCCTCCTCTTGGTAAGAATATATTTCTGACCTTTTCTGCGCCTCTTTAGTAAAAGTATACCATATTTTACCTATGTTTTCAAGGCTGTACCCCTCCCCGCCTCCCCTTGGTAAGGGGAGGATTTTTATCCCGCCTCCAGGGTGATGCGAACCACCTCCTCAACTGTGGTAAAGCCCAAAACTAATTTATCAATGGCCGCCTTTCTTAGAGTAACCATGCCTTCCTTGATTGCCTGGGAGCGGATTTCATCCGCCGCGGCTTTTTTCAATATCAAATCCTGGATGGCCGGGCTCATCTTCAAGAATTCATAGACGCCTATCCTTCCCCTATATCCGCTTTTATTGCAATGTTGACAGCCCTTGCCGCGATTAAACTTAGCTCCCTTTCCGATTTTATCTTCCAGGCCTAAGCTTTTCAAAACCTCATCGCTGGGGATATACGATTCCTTGCATTTTTCGCAAACCGTCCTGGCTAATCTCTGAGCCAATACCCCCAGCAAAGAAGAAGAAATCAAAAAAGGCTCAATTCCCATATTAATCAGCCGGGTAAAGGCAGTCGGGGCATCATTGGTATGCAGGGTGGAGAAAACCAGGTGGCCGGTTAAGGCCGACTGCACCGTTATCTCAGCAGTTTCCCGGTCGCGTATTTCCCCCACCATAAGGATATTGGGGTCCTGCCTTAAGAAAGAGCGCAGGGCAACGGCAAAGGTAAGGCCGGCCCGGGGATTAACATGCACCTGGCGCACCCCGGGAAATTGATATTCGACCGGGTCCTCAACCGTCATTATATTCACGTTTTCTTTGTTTAAGACCTGCAAGGCCGAATATAAAGTAGTGGTCTTGCCGCTTCCAGTGGGCCCGGTAACTAAGATTACCCCATACGGAGCGGTTATCAATTCTTGAAACAACTGTGATTCCCGCGCCGGGAACCCTAATAATTCAAGACTGATAATCAAGCTGGATTTATCCAAAATCCTCAATACCACATTTTCTCCGTAAACCGTAGGACAGGTGGAAACCCGAAAATCTATATCCCGGTTACCTATTTTCATCATAATCCTGCCGTCCTGGGGCAGGCGTTTATCGGCGATGTCTAATCCGGACATAATCTTAATCCGGGAAATAATCGCTCCGGCTAAATCCATCGGCAGGGAATAATGCCGGCGCAGCATTCCGTCAACCCGGTAACGGATATTAAGGATTCTCTTTTCCGGCTCGATATGGATATCCGAGGCCCGGAACTGAACCGCCTGAAAAATAAGGTAGTTAACAATCTTGATTATCGGGGCGTCTTCACCCTGCTTTTCCTGCTCGGCGAGCTTGGTTTTATCAATTGAGGCGATAATCTCATCCAGACTGCTGATGCCGCCAAAACACTGATCCTGGGCCTTCCTTATTTCCAACTCTTCGGAAGAAACCGGGTCTATTACAAGTTTAGTCATCCGCTGTAATTCATCAATAATCAGGACATTATTGGGGTCGGCCATAGCCACAGTCAAGGTATTTTCGATCAAAAAGACTGGGATAAGCTTATATTTGCGGGCGAAATCCTCCGGCACCAATTTCACCACCTCCGGACTGATCAAATACCCGGAAAGGTTAAAGGTAACCACCCCGCTTTGCATAGTCAGACAGCGCTCACGCTCTTCGCGGCTAAGCCAACCCTTACGCACCAGGATTTCGCCTATTTTCTCGCCGGTCTGCTTTTGCTCTTTTAAAACCTCCTCAAGCTGAGACTCAAGAAGCAGGCCCTGTTCCACCAGCATTTCGCCTATTTTCTTATTACTGGATATTGCCACTTTTATAAATCCCTTTAATTATATCCTATGCGCTTTTATTAACTACCAGACTTTTTCCCGCCACCAGGAATCAAGTTTTTTGGCCTTGCCTAAAAAACCCTTTAAAATCCCCGGCTTATTCTCCCGGCTCAGATCAAAACAAGAAGTCCTATTATTTCCTAAACCTTTAGAATCAATGCTTTTCCCGGAAAAGCTATTTTCTTTAATTTCTTCTTTCTGTTTCTCGTTTCCTGCCTTGTCGGCAGGCAGGCCTTTCTTAGCCGGGCGCGGCTCTGCTTGGACGGTATCGCGCGCTGACCGGCCCAGACGCTCTTCTTTCAAGGCCCTAAGCTGGCCTTCCAGGGAAACCTTTTCCTCACGTAATGCATTTAATTGCTTCCTGGTCGCCACCTCTTCTTTAGAATAATCACCCTTAAGGCTTGCTTGACGGCCAAGAACTTCTTCCCTAGGCGGCGCGAGCCGGACCTTTTTTAATTCTTCAATTGTCTTATTTTTATTTTGAATAGAGGCTATAGACTGTTCCAGGGAATTTAAAAGCTCTTGATTATTTTGTCGCAGGGAATGTTGCGTAGACTCCAAATCCTTAAGCTTGGTCTCTGTGGCGATTTTTTCACTCTGCTGCGCATCCAGCTCTTTATTTTCTTTTTTTACCTCTTGCTCTTTAGAGTTTTGCTTCTTTTTTAAGATATCCTCATGCCTTTTTTTGAGCGACTCAACCGCTTTTTCTTCCTCAATAATATTAGCCTGAAGCTTCTCCAGATACAATTCCATCTGCTCATTATCAGACTTTAAAGGCGAACTATACGCCGGATAATCAACTAAAAAACAAACCCCGCTTAGGCAGAGAAAAAATGCCGCCCGATGAACTTTCATCACTTATTTTCCTTACTATTTTCTTCTTCCAGCCTGATTTTCTCTTCCAGCTCTTTTCTTTCTTTCAACAGATTGCTTTGCCTTTCGGTAAGCGCCTTAAGCCGGCCAATGGTCTGGGTTGTCTCTTTGGCTTTCTGAGCTACATCCAACGCTAACAGCCGGCCTTCCTGTTTTTGTTTTTCTTCATCAAAACTCTTACCTAAGCCAAACTGCTTATTCTTACGCATCCGCACGGATTCATCAGGAGTGATTATGGTGGGAGAAATAAATATGAGTAATTCCGTTTTATCCACCGTGTCCTTCTTACTCTTAAAAAGGTATCCTAAAAATGGTATATCCCCCAATAAAGGAATTTTAGTTTCTCCCTTGGTGATCTTCTCCTTGATTAAACCGCCTATAATCAGGGTCTGGCCGTTTTTTACCACCACCTTAGTAGAAGCAGTACGCTTGTCAATCACCGGTACAGTATAAGGTATGGAAGTCGTACCCTGGGTAACGGTTAAGCTATAATCTGAGGTCTTATCGCTTATCTCCGGGTTAAGCACCATAGTAATATTGCCATCATCGTTTATAATCGGTGTAGTTTTAAGAATAATCCCCACTTCCTCAAAATTAATTTTCCAGCTTACCGTGACGCTCCCGGAATCTCCGCTCACTTGTATATCCGGTTCAGCCCAGGGAAGGGATTGAATCACCTTGATTACCGCTTCCCGATTATTCACCGTAGCCACCCGGGGCGCGGAAAGAACATTGGTATCTAAAGAATTGGCCAAGGTTTGAAGTATGACATTTATATTTTCGTCAAATATGCCAAAGGTAAAAGGAGATTCCGAGGTCGTGCCGGAAATCGGAGGATAATTGGTGTTTTTGTAAGAAATATTCTGTTTCAGGCCATCCGCGAATTGACCTAACCCGGAAGAACTTCCCAACTCATACTGCCCGAAAGGCATATGCTTCTTATCAGCTAAAAGCTGCCAATTCACCCCCAAAGCATGTTCTTTCTGCAGTTTAACCTCTACCACCCTGGCCTCAATCATAACCTGCCGGGGAGGAACATCTATCATATTCAAGTATTCCTTCACCCGCTCTATATTGTCAGGGTAATCAATCACCACTATAGAATTCTGCTCATTCCCATAGAGCACCTTCCCCCCGGATGATAAAAAATTTCTTATTTTACTATTTTGCTCTTGAGCAAAAATAGAAGTCGCGCTGAAAATAAATAATGAAAATATAAAGACGCGTTTCATATGCTAACCTCCTGCCATAACAGAACCTTGTGTTTGATAGGAAGATGACCCAGAGCCACTCTGCGGCTGAGATACCGCGGAAGAACTATCGGAAGCGCCCGACGTCTGTGCTCCGCCCGATATTGCAAAAGGATTGCCGGAAGCACCCGGTGCCTGTGGAGAGGCCCCTTCCTCTGCAATATCAGAAGCTTTCAAATACTTTAATTTAAAAACCTGGCTGGACATTCTACGATCAATTTCCTTAAGATAATCCTCCACCTTTCTCATATTAGGCGGATAATCTATGACCATAATTGAATTAGGCTGCCGGCCGATAAAAACCTTACCTTTCGGGGATAAAAGATCATAAATCGTGCTTTCCTTCTTAACTATTTCTGTTTGATCCACAACCATTGCTATAGTCAGCGCTTCAACATATTTAAGAACAAAAATTTTAGTAATCAGGTTAGGCCTCACCTTTACAAAACTGCCGCTTTTTTCAATGGTAAGGTTAAGCAATTCGGCAGCTGCCTCCAAGAATTGTTCCAGGGAAACATTAGTCATGGTCGCGGTCATTTTCCCCTCAACCTCATTATCCACCAACAGGTTAAGCTTATAGTCATAAGCCAATACCCGGAAGATATCCTTTATCTGAGCGTCTTTTAGTTCAAAAGAATAAACCTGGCTTTCATTATCCAGACGTTCTATTTTCATAACCGGCTCATCATCCGGCGGCACCGCTTCTTTCTTCTGGGGACCTTTAACGCTCTCTGTTGCCGTCAGGAGCTTTTCCATCAAATCGCTTCCGGCGTCTTCCGGCGCTGGCGTCTGAGCATAAACAAGTATATTTATTCTGACAGAAAACACTATTATTGCCGCGATAATAACTCTATATTTATTAATAATCAGAAAACTCATTTTCGCTCCCCTTATTTAACCTCAACAGATATTCCAAGCCATTGATATCCTTCAGGATAACCACTCTGGGCTGAATCTGAACTATCTTTTTACTATTCGCGTCTATTCCATCCCCAACCTTATATATCATCCCGTTTATGATCGCTTTGTTTTCTGTTTTTGTCTGAGAACAAAAAATAGCGCTCAGGTTAAAATAATCCAACACAATAGGCGCCGGCGGCTCTTTGGGCCCGAAGAAATTCCGCTCTTCTTCAAAGCTCAGAAAAGGATTTGATCTAACCGGCTCAATAAGTGGAGCGGCTTGCTCCTGCTTAAAGGCGGACATATCGGCTTTAACCTCCGGCAGGACAGGCTGACCAACAGCTATAGTTATATCCCGCTTCAAATATACCAGGAACAAGGTTAACAACGAGATTATTACTCTGGTTAATCTCTTACAGCTCACCAGCTCCTCCGATTATTTTCTTTAATTTAACAATATCTTCCTGAGTATAGCAACGCCAGTGGTTAATCAAATTCCTTTTGGGTTTGGGGAATATCCCTTTTTTCTCATAGCGAAATAAAGTCTGCTTGGAAATGCCCAGCCTTTCCACTACTTCCTGAGTTGTTAGAAACCGCACCATTCTCATAGCTTGTTAG
The DNA here is from genome assembly GCA_030674475.1 of Candidatus Omnitrophota bacterium. Taxonomy (GTDB): domain Bacteria; phylum Omnitrophota; class Gorgyraeia; order Gygaellales; family UBA12090; genus UBA12090. The sequence continues at coordinate 22,162 of JAUSCZ010000033.1, read as the reverse complement.
CCTTTGTTAATATTCACCTGTATTAGATGATGTTTGGTAATATTTGGTTATATTTAATAGTATCAATTATCTATGCTATAGCGTAATTTGTCAAGCTTTATTTTAAAATGGGATGGAAATGTTTTAAGCTATTTTTAAAGAATGAACTATTTACTGCGGAAGAGTATAAATTAGGAACTGCAGATAAATTTTCTGACCAGGTAAAAGCTTTTCGTCTCGCTCTACTTTAAGCATATCCACATTAATCAGCCTTTCCATGGCGGTTAATTGTTTCAGGAAAACCAATAAAGAAGAAAAGGCGCTGCTGCAAGTTAACTCCAGCCGTATGGGAATAAATCCCTCGGAAACTATAGGCTGTTCGTTCTTAACCACGTTGATTTTAATTTCTTTTAACCCCGCCCTTGTTCCCGCCTGAATAAACGCCCGGATAAAATTAAACGGCTGTTTTTCATTAAAGGGAACCTGCCGGGACATTGCTTCCTGTTTTTGTTTAATGTCTTTATCTTCTTTTTCTAATTCATCCAGGCGCCGGCTGACATCCTCAGCCATTGCCAGCTCTTTTCTTCTTTCAGAAAGCCTCATACTTAAATCCTGATTAATCTTTAATTGGTTAACGCAAAGCATACCCAGTAAAATCAAACTAACTATAATTATAACGCTTATTAAACTATTATTTTTTTTCATCTATTGGTACCACCTCGGCCTCCAGACTGAATTCCCGCGTCCGCGGCCTGGTAATGGCCGAATTCTCCGAAGGCATCCCGGCCTCTGAAACGACAATTTCTTCCAGGCTTAAAGGCGGGATATTTATTTTAGTGAAATATCCTGTTTTCTCCATGGCTGCCTTGAAATTTTCAATAATTTCCTGCGCCTTCTCGTAATCCGCGAGAATCCGGGCATTAATCTTTATTCGTAAAGTTTTATCTTCAGTTTTTGGCTCAAGGTGGCCTTCCCGCGCGGTTTCAGAAAGTATTTCCCCTTTCACGATTACTATCTGAGTCAAGACTATATCTTGGGGGATGCTTAAGGATAATTTCTTTAACAAAGAGTTCCAATCCAGATTCTGTTTTATTTCCGCGAACTTGGCTAATTGCCGGTTAAGCTTGTCTTTTTTACGGCTGAGCTCGTCAAGGCGATCCTTAACATTTTTGAAGCTGTTTAGTTGAGCCTCTACCGCGCTGATAGAGGATTGAAGAAATCCGCGCCTCATCAGGACATTGGCACCAGCTAAAGCAAATACAAGAACTAAGCAAACTCCCGCCGCGAATAAAACCAGATTCCGCTTAGAGGCGGCTTCTTTCCTCCTCAATTCAACAGGCAGAAAATTAACTACGGGGATTTTACTGCTTTTGGCATACACACTCAAAGCAATGCTTACCGCTGAATTTAAAAATGCCGCACAACCCGAGGCTTCATCATAAATATTGCCTTTAGCTGCCTTTAGACCGCTAAAAGGCGGGATAAGCTGCAACTGTCCTCCGATTAAACCGCTTAAAACAGGACTCAGGTTTTTTACCAGGCTACCCCCTCCTAAGCAATATATCCGCTCTATCCGCCGGCCTTCGCTCTGCTCCTTGTAAAAAATAAAAGAACGCCTGAACTCCTGAACCATTCTATCAATATGCGCCTGCCAGAGCATCCTTAATTCCAGGGGATTAACCGCGTGACCGCTCGCGGCCGACAGATCCCGATTTGTATCGTATTTATGACGCATTATCTCATCCGCGATAGCCGCCTTATTCTTAGGATCAAAATCCACCAAAGGAATACCCTCTTCAATAATTATACTTTCCGCCTCATCCTTAGTAATCCCTAATTGACCGCCTATATCTGTAGCAATATCCTTCAATGAATAACCTAAACTACGGGTAAGAACCAATCTCCCCAACCTGCAGATTGAAATATTTAAATTACCCGCCCCTAAGTCAATAAAAGCTATATCCTCATCTTTTCCCCAGGCATCCTTGGGTATCAAGGCGGGGATCGCGCAGCAAGAGGGGATAATCAATGACGGAATCGCGTCAATAGGCTTAAAAATATCCAGTATATTCTGAATAAAACCCTTCTCGATCCTGATTACCACCACAGCATACTTATTTACATTAGCGCTTACGCTCTCCCCCGCGATGGACCACTCAAAAAGATGTTCCGAAGTAGACGCGGGGATCATTTTTCGTTTTGCCTCAATTATGGCGGCGCTAGAAAGCTCCGGGATGCCCATCTTAGGCAAAGATACCAATATGGTGCTTATTAAATTTGAGGGGAGGCCTATTCCAATCTGCGATCTCTTAACGCGTGAAAGGGGAATCCGGGCGGTAATCTCTTTCCAGAAAGCCTCAAGCTCAATCTGACTGAGGTCTTTATGCTGAGCCGCGGATAAGTAAGGGGTCTTAAATAGAAAGGCATCCAAAAGCTGGAGGCCGTTTTTCTGCTCCAGCCAGGCTATCTTGGTGTTTTCTATGCCTATATCTATGGCTACCACCGCCATCACGATCCTCCCGCGATCTGCGACATTTGAAACATTGGCAGTAAAACCGCCAAGGCTATCCCGCCTACCACCACACCGATAAAAACTATCATCACCGGCTCAAGGAAAGTAAACATCACCTTTATGGTTGCCGGGACCTCCCGGTCATAAAACTGATTAATTTTATCCAGGGCCTCAGGCAAAGCCCCTGACTGTTCTCCCACGCTTATCATCCGCACCACCAGGGGCGGGAATTCGCCGGCAGCCTTGAAAGAAACGGAAATTTTCTCTCCAATATTAACCGAATCCCTGGCCTTGCGGGCTGAACGCTCCAGGCAGTCATTGCCGAGAACTCCACTGGCTATATCCAGCGCCGGAAGAACGCTTACCCCGGACTTTACCGCTATAGCAAAGGTGCGGCAAAACCTGGATATGGCAACCTTGCGCGCGAGTATGCCGAAAATAGGCAGTCTCAATTTTAGACTATCCAGTATAAACTTACCGTTAGGCCTAGAATAATAAAATCTATATGCGCCAAAAAGCATGGCTAAAATTAACGGTCCTAGATACCAGAAACTTCGCGCGAAATGACTCACTCCCAGAACAATTAACGTCGGCAGAGGTAACACTATGCCCCCCTGGGCGAATAACGGCTCAAAGTTGGGGATTACCTTTATCACCAACAAAGCCACTACCCCACCCATCGCGCATAAAAGAATTACCGGATACACAGTAGCCTCGGTCAATTTCGCCTTCAACTCCAACTGCCAATCCAAGAGACTAATTAAATCCTTTAAACAAACGGATAATTTACCTGTGCTTTCTCCGGCTCCGATTATCGCCGTGTATAGCTTTGAAAAGGATTTCGGGTGCGCCGACATCGCCTCTCTCAAAGAAACACCGGTCTCAACGCGCGAACGTATATCGTCTATCACCTTACTGAGATTTTTATTTTCGGCGTCCTGGGCCAAATCCTGCAATCCGGTTAATAAAGACACACCGGCATCCAGCAAGGTAGACATATGAATTGTGAAATTCAAAACCTCTTTCGGCTTAAGCGAGGGCAGTTTTGATATTACCTTAACGGTAGAAGCATAAATCCGGGAGCTGACCAGAAAATGGCCGATTGCGGCTGTCTTATTAGCTAAATCTATTTCATTCTCAGCTTCTAAGGCGCCTTTAACAATCTTACCGGCGTTATCCCTGGCGGCATAATTATAATTCGGCATTATTGTAGTTATAAATCTAAAAAAACCGCCTGTCAAGATATAAATGCGGATTTACTTATTTGCGCTGAGAATAAATCATAAAACTCTTTGTCATTATGAATAAGCGTTCCGGGTTTCTCTGCAACCATAGTATCGGGTTTTTTTAGAAAATATACCCTATCGCAGGCCATAACCGTAGACAGTCTATGTGTAACTATAATTACGGTATAAAGACCGGAAATTTTCCTTAGGTTGGCAATGATTTTTTCTTCACTCAAGGTGTCCATAGAAGACATTGCTTCATCTAAAAGCAATATTGCAGGCCTCTTAAGCAACGCGCGGGCGATAGCAACGCGCTGTTTCTGACCCTCAGAGATCTTACAGCCTTTTTCCCCAATAATCGTCTGATAACCGTGAGGAAGATTTTCTATAAAATCATCGGCACAGGAAACTTTAGACACGCTTTTAATTTCCTCGAATCCCACTTTTTGCTCACTGCCATAGCGTATATTGTTCTCCACGGTATCATTCCAGAGCAAAGGATCTTGCAGGGCTGCTCCGATATGCCTTTTCAAACAAGACAGATCTACCTGCCGCGCCTCATCTTCTTCCTCCGCGCCATATACCAATCCCTCACCGGGGCGATATAGCCTTAAAATAAGATTTACTATTGTTGTTTTGCCGCAACCCGAGGGGCCGACTAACACATTTAAGCCTCCGGAAAAACAAAAATCCAGATTCTTTAGGATATGCTCCTGAGAATTGTACTTAAAACTGACCTTCTCAAACCTTATAACCGGACTTCTAAGCGCTATTTTTTCGGTGCCGCGAAGTTCAGTAGCTTCCGGGGCAAGCCTTAACAACTCGTCTAAGCGCCGGCAAGAAATGAGCCCCAGTGAAATCCTCTGAAAGAACAAACCAATGCCGCTTTGCAGGCTGACCAATTGGCTCAGATACAGCATTACCGCGGTAAGCGTCCCTAAGCTTAAATTGCCCCGGATAACCTGCAGACCCCCAAAAAGGGAAATTCCCCCGATAACCACCCGCTCAAAGCCGCCTATCGTAAGATTACTCAAAACCTCTAACCTTAAATTTTTTAAACCTATTTTTAGGTTGCCAATCAGAGCCCTTAAATACGCCCTTACTTCATGTCTTTCTCTACCCATTGCCTTCACTAAATACATATGAGAAAATATTTCTTCCATTCTCTTGAAAATATTCTGGGAACTGGCTATCAAATCTTCCCAGGTAGAACGCATCTTACGACTAAAATAACCCACCGGTAGATATAAAACCTGGGCCAGGACGAGCGAAAAAACAGCCATTCGCCAGTCAAGATAGAATATAATCAACAGAATAAAAACTAATTTCATCAGAATAGCCACTGTTTCCTTGGGCACTGAAATAATAAGGTCAACGCTTCTTTCAATATCATAACTTAAGGTATACATATGTTCACCAGAGGCGCTGCCTTTAAAAAAACCTAACGGTAACGCCTGCAGATGGCTAAACAACTTTTTGTTTAAATCAAAGCGCACCTTTAACTGCATGCCTTTTTCTAATAACGCCGCTATTGCCTTAATAATACCGTTTGAAATAAAGAGAGCGGCACCGATTAAACCATATACGATAAATATCTCAAAATTCTTATTGACTATCGCCTTATCCACAATCAATTTTCCCAGGTAGGGATTAATTAATTCCAATAAAATGCTTAAACAACTTAAGGCAAGTATGGCAATCTGCTTAGGCCTATACGGCAATATATATTTCGTAAACCTAAAAAATAGTTTATATTCCAGCATCTAACTAATTGTTTTTTAGGGATTTTGCCCGGGCATGGGCCACCGCGCAGAAATATTCCACCGGGCTATCCATCTCTTGCGTCTCTAAGTGGGCGTGGGCCGGACACCAAAGACAGAGATTTATTATCGGACAGATCCTGCATCTCTTTAAGAATTTTTCCTTATCTGAGCGCATATCTCTTACTTTGAGGACAAGATTACTCCAGGCATCAGTAAGACTGACTTTTCTCAAATCACCAATACAATCCTGGTGCCATAAAGAAGAGCACAAGCGAAAGAACCCGTCATAACTTACGGTAAAACTTCCCTGTCCAGCGCCGCAATGAAAGAGATGATTACAGTGAGAATGGGAAGATTCCGGGAAGATGAATTGAGCGCAGTCTTTCTCCATGGCCTTAAAGCGCTGCGGATCCGAATTCTCCAGAGCCACAATCTCCTCCGGGGCTAACCTCTCAGTTTTAATTTCCGCGTTCCTGGCGGCATCACCATCAAAACGCAGGTGCAAAAAGGGGTCAAAACGAAAGAAATCCTTGGTTTTTCCCCGGCAGAAGCGGCTGATCTCCGGCAATTCCCGGACATTGGAGCGTAAAACCATTGCTTTGAGCCGCACCTTAATTCCGCTGGCCAACAAAAGGTCCAAACCCCGGGTAAAATTGGCAAATGAGCCTGGCTTTCTGGTTACTTTCTCGTAGGTTTCCTGAGTTACCCCATAGACTGTTATCTCAATATCCCGGGGCGGATATTTTTTAAAAAAGCAGAGATGTTTATCTGTAATCAAAGCGGCATTAGTAAAGACAGAGAGCAAGAGCCCTTTTTTCTTTAAGCTTAAATAAATATCAAAAAAATCCTCCCTTAAGAGCGGTTCGCCCCCGGTAAGCAGGCACCATAACGCCCCTAAGGATACTGCCTGTTCCGCGATTCCGGCAATTTCGTCTACCTTAAATTCTCTTGCTTTAGCCTGCTGGTCTTGAGCCGGGAGATTTATATAGCAGTGCCGGCAGTTATGATTACAGCGGCCGGTGAGCTCTAAATTAAAAGAAACTATTTTTGCCTGCTCCCGCATCTTATTCCAGAGCGAAAACTCAGGTAAAGTCAGGGATTTTAAAAACTTCATCTCATCCTCTTTTGACCTCAATCAGCATCTTTCTTTTTAAAAGCTCTTCAGTAAATCCACAAACTTCATTTTCAATCTCCGCGGCAGGGGAATCAAACTCTACCGAGAGCTTATCTATCAACGCCCTTAATGTTCTCTTTCCGTCTAAATTATTCCAGACGACCCGGGCTGTTTCATTGAGCGTAAATATCTCCTCATCAGATTCCGCGATGCCGGAAGTGATGGGAATAATCAAGAATTCTCCTTGAATTTCCCGGGCCACCACATCTTCTGAAGGCGCGAAAATACTCTCTAAGACTAATTTTTTCTCCATAAGTATTTCTCCATTTTTGTCAGCTGTAAGCTTTTTTCCCCATAAATTTCCCTATCCTTTCCTTCCAATCCCTAATCTCCCAGGCCTTTTCGCCATCATTCAATAATCCCAGGAATCTGGCCTGACTATGGGCAATCTCACAGAGATACTTTACTGGAGTATCTATGGTGCCGTACTCCATCCAGGATTTAGCCGGGCACTGCTCACACAAACCTTTCAAGAAACAGCAGGCGCAGCGAATAAGATATTCCCGGCTATCCGTTCTCATCTCCCTCATAACCGGAAAGAAATTAGTTAAGCCATCCCGCAAAGAACCATTTTTTAAATCATAAACTGTCCTGGGGTGTCTAAGCATCATACAGGCTTGAAAATTACCATAAGCATCTACACAACCGCCGTCACAGCCCGCGCCGCAGGTAAAAAGCAGATCACCTCCGGGCCGGGCAAACTTAGAACAAAACTCCCGCATCCCTTTTAAATATTTATCCTGTTCCCGGATTAAGACCTTTAACCCTTCCTCTGATGAAACCCTTAAACTCTTAATCAACTCATTTTTTTTAGTCTCTCTTCGACAGCGCAAATCAAAGAACATAGCATAAGACGGCGGATTATCCATCCCAATAGATGTAACTGCCCAATTTTCAAACTCTCCTATTTCAACCTTATTAGAAGGAAGCAGGGCGCCCTTAACCACAAAAGGAATATGTTTTTCTAATAAGAGGTTTATTCCTCTAAAGGCAGCCTCAAATGAGCCCGGCGCGCGGGTTACCGCCTCATAAGAAGTTTTTTTCATCCCATATACACTCACCTCAATTTTCTCTAAAGGCGGAATACGGAAAAACAATTCTGCCAAATGCCCTGTAATCAGGGTGGCATTGGTAAAAAGCAAAACCTTTAAACCCAGCCGGCGGGCAAAAAGATACAACTCTTCAAAGTCCGCTCTTAAAAGCGGCTCACCACCAGTAAAACGCACGGTCAAACAGCCTAAAGAAACAGCCTCCTTAAGAATGTTTTTTATTTCATCTGTGGATAGTTCTTTATTTTTTGCCTCTAAATCATCCTGCGGCAGATTAATGTAACAATGAAGGCAATTATTATTACAGCGTTCAGTAAGTTCAATGTCTAACCGGCTTAAGAGCGGTTTTGTTCCTTCCCGAAAACCTGCCTTACTGATAACCTGCCTACTAACATAAGCACTTTGAGACATTACAATAACTTCTCCAGCAAATCCGCTACCCCGCCGCTTTTATCAAAATATAGTTCGTAACCGGGAACTTCCTGACTTGTATTTTCTAAAATCTGAAGCGACTTCTCCCACCAGTCAACAGTTACAAAAGGCCGGACCAGACAGGCCAAAAGTTTCTTAACCATCAATTTTTTATCTTCTATTCTTTCTATATAATTCCGGGCCGATTTATTTAAAAATAAAATTGCTTTTAAAGGAACACAATCAGCGGATACCTCCGGCACATCGCCGTGGCTCCAGGTGCCATAAATTCTGAAACCATCCGGGTGCATTCGGATAATTATCCGATCATCGCAGAGTATCCGGGCCTTATCTTTTAAGATCCTGGCCATGGTGGACTTGCCGGCTTCAGAGCGACCGGCAAAAAGAAGGCCTTTTCCCTTAAAATTTACCCCGCAGGAATGCAAGTAACAGCCCTGTCTGTCTGCCAATATGCGAGCCAAAAGTATCTGGTCAGTAGGAAACAGAGTCAGTGAATGCGCATTTCCCTTTAGAAAAGCATCTTCTTTATCATTATATATCCTGGCCCGGGTATGGTTGTGATTAAAAACCACTACCCGGTGTAGACTGGGGTCTTGCGGGACAGGTGAGATGCCCAGATAAATCCAGGAATTACCTTTTTTATAAACTGCCCAGGGAGGTTTACGATAAACCTGCTCGCCTAAATCCCTTTCCTTTAAATCCGGAAGAAAAAAATGATGCCTTATGGACACCATATCTTCTCCTGGAGCATTCACGGCAAAGAGTTTAAACTTAGGATGAAAGGTTTCTTCAGCTATAGCCAGGTCGGAGTCTATCCGCAGGGTAATATCAGCAATGCGATAGTAACGCCGGTGTTTTTTCAGCCAGTTCTCTTTAAAATTTCTATTTTCTTTGGCTGCCGCGCAAAGATATTCTACCTTGGCGGAAAAACGACGATGTTCCAAGTAGCCGTAAACCGGACAGAAACGACAATCCTCGCGTAATTCGCAAGAGCCGCAGCTTTTCTGATATTCTTTCGTGGCCTTCACTTTATCCGCTAAGGAGGGAATGAATTCTTCCCAGGCTTCCTTAAAACTACCTTTTCTTAAATCATAACGTAAACCGGGATCTTTGACAAAAGAACAAAAAGTCATTCTGCCATAAGGGTCAATATGAAAATCCCTCCTTATGGAAATACAAGAAGCAAAAATCCGACCATCCCCTCCCGACGGACAACAATTGCTACCCGCTTCTTCCATCTGTTCCTGGTAAGATAAATCCGGTTCATCTAATTTCACCACCTCCTCAGGTTCCAGACGCTGGCGCCTAATCTCTTTATTTACCTCCGGATCGCCATAAGCGGAAAGATAAAGCCAGGCCGCGCCTATGCGCCAGTGAAGGCTTAAGGATTCGGCTAACTTTATCATCTCTTTAAACTGATAATAGTTATCCCGCATCGGAATAAGTTGGACCATAAAGCTGGCGCTGGCTTCTTTTAGATAGCTGAAACCTCTCAATGTGGCCTCAAATGACCCGGGATTACGGGTGATATGATCATGCACCTGAGCTGTTGCCCCATAAAGGGCAACCATCTTGGTGCCTTTTCTTTTCATTAAACCTGCTATTTCAGGAGTAATCAGGGTGCCGTTGGTGTTTATAGAATAAGAATTGGAGCGGATAGTAATGTAATCAAATATCTCCAAAAAATCCGGCCTTAGCATCGGCTCACCACCCGAGATAGACCACCTGCGGCAGCCCATTTTCCTGGCCTGATCAACTATTCCCTTTATCTCCTCAAAAGAAAGCTCCTCCCCCTTCTCTTCTGCCTCCGCTGGCAACCATAACCAGCAATGACGGCAGTTATCATTACAGCGGTAGGTAAGGTCAAGCCTGCCCTCTAAAGGCAGGCGAGGCGAAACATTTGTTTCTTTTATTTCAACAAATACTTCTTTCATTAATACATTTTTTTATAATCAGAATAGGCAAAAACATTAGACTCCTGGCGACTTTACATTAACACTGAGCGCGGCCAAGTGCGATTATCCCCCAGTTGCCCAAAATAATTCAAGCACTAAAAACCAAAAGGTGAAAGACTATTGGATATCACGAATCATAGCATGAAGAACATTGTGTACAAGAACCTCCCGACGCGCACGTGCCCGCGCCAATAGTTGGCCCACCGCACGACCACCCTGGACACTTACACGCAAGCAAAACATCCTCGCCAGGCTCACCCCTCACCAACACGACCAGTTGGGGAGTAGTCCATTCTTTCTTTTTTGTTTTTTCTCTCTCTTCTTTTGGCATCGCTTTTACTCACCTCCTCATAATTATCATCTTCAAATTTATCTAGCATGCTCTCCATTAATTCTGCGTCTTTTTTTCCTCGCCACGAAACGCTCAAGAACCAACACGCCTCACAGCCAATTTCAGCATGTGTTTATAAATCTTAAACCCTCTTCTTTCAATTTTTCTTCAATGCCTAATTTCCTATAGATAATTTTAACATACAAATAGACCACCGAGCAGCTTTTTTTGTTTATTTTAAGCGCGGCTGCCTCCCGGCCATTTACCCTGGCCTGGATAAGATAAAAATCCTCTGTCTCGGCGCCTTGGGCAATTTCTATGTTCTGGTCTGAAAAGATGGCCCTGACTATCCAGGAATAAACCTCCAATTCTTGAAGATTCATTATTATCCATTTCAAGAAATTCCTCCCATGAAAGATTACTCCTGAAAAAAAGTAAAAATAACCATATAACCATCTTCCTTTAAGCGGAATTATCCGGTTCTCCCTTTTTAAGGCAATAGCTACGCCCAAAATCTCATCCCATTTTATAGCTTTGTCTAAGTTTAAACAATTATCTCCCTTAGTGGTTAAATAATCTCTCTTTAATTTAACTAAACGATGAAGGGTCTTAGTTCCAGAATAGCCCGAAAAACAAATCACCTCCCCACGCGACGGCTCCCTTTCTTTAAGAATAACCAAATCGCCATCTTTAATATTTGGATGCATACTCCAGCCCCAGGCCCTGACTACGCGCAATCCCTGCCTCCTTTCGTTTCCCTGCTTAATTTAACCTTTAACCCTCCTTTTTTGCCCACGCTGGCTAAAAAAACAACCAAACCGCAAAAAGGACTATAAATAAAACGCCAGGCGTAAAACCATTTTGCCTTGATTGTGTATGGTTTTAATCCGTGAAATTTGGCAAATTGCTCTAAAGGAACATTAATGATGTATTTAACCGGTTCCCTGTAAGTATTATAGAGTAGAAAATGGCTCTTGAGATAATTCTCTTTTATCTTCTCGTCTAAACGGGAAGAGGTAAAATTATTCAAGATGAACCTTTCCATAATTGCCCTCTTGCTTCTGGATAGAGATATTTTCTCCAGACCATAATCAAAAAGGCCGGAGTTTAAAAATAATTTTCCCTGGAGGAGAAGAAAACCCGCGCAAGAAGACATCCCGTATTTACCGCAGACAGATAAAAAATAATCCCAATCGAATTCTTCACTATGTTTTTTGAAAAGAAAAGCAATATCCAGAATATATTTCAGACAAAACGCCTTACCAAATCTTCTTTGATGCAGGGCTAAGCTAAGCACGGTATCCTCTGGCGAAAGCACGCCAATCCGCCCGAATTCCGTATCAACATCCTTCGTCCTCTGCCAGATTTCCTCTAAGACCAGCCGGCCATTCCTTCTAAAATCCAGAGACCAATGAGCCTCTAAGAGAATCGCTCTTTCACCTTCTCTCTTTCTAACGAATGTCAGATGACATTGCCTCTGGCGCCAGTAGGACTCTTTAAGACCAAACAATTCTTTTTTATAGCCACTCCCCTCTATAATCCCGGCTCCTCTTTCATAATCTTCTTCCCGCAAGAGGATATCTATATCGGCCATTGGCCGGGCAGGAAGATGAGCATAAAACTGAGCCAGCAAGGCAACACCTTTCATCGCCAGCATTCTTAAGCCTTCCTGTTTAAAAGCCTGATTTATTAGCTGGAATTGCTTTAATTTCCATAGATTATCTTTGAGCGTGTAATAAAAAGTATTGGCTAAGAGATTAGAGATTTCTTGAGGGAGAAGATGAATATCGTCTTTAAGAATAATATAAAATAACGCGCCCAACTCATGGTAGTTTAGCAAATCTCTGACTTTTATCCAATCAATGGTGCCGCTCAACAAAAGCCGATTGATTTCTCCGGAATATTGCTGATCCAAGGCCTGCAGCATCGCCAGTTGTATGATTTTTGCTTCTGGGTTAAGATTCTTCATCTTACGCACCTCAACGCATATATCTAAACACCTCCAGGCCATTATCAAAACTTCGCGCAAATTCCTGTTTGAAATTTTTATCTAAATATTTTTTCACCATGAGCGAATTCTTATCATCAGAAAGCGCCAAATTTATTTCCTGTCCCCACGGGCAAAAAATAAACCATATTCTCTTTGTTGTTAGAAATTGGCATGCCTCATCTGAAATCCGGTGAGACAGTAATAAATAGATCTGTCGCTTAAAATCCATACTTTTACTGTAAAATATGATTGGCTCGGCCGCTAAACTTGCGTAAACAACCACATCTTCTTTAAACAAATTATCTTCTATAAACTTAGCTGCGATTTTAAAAGGCTTCTTCACATCAACACGCGCGTAATAATTAAAAATACCTGCGGAGAAAAAGAAAACTATAATACAAATTAATGCGCCCTCCACCGCTTTTCTATTTATCGCGGTTAACCCCAAAGCTAAAATAAAATAATAATATGGGCTAAAAATAATCAAACCGCGGATAAGATAAACAGGCACGATTGTTTTAGAGACTAAAAATATCAAAACAATGGGAAACAAAAATAATATGAAACAGGTCATAATCTTATTCTTGTATTCATTACTCTGTTTTAAGGTCTTTAAAATTAATATCAAAAGTAACACTATAACCATTTTCGAGATAAAATCTTGAGATTGCGACCAGAAAGCATTATAACGAAAATCAAAACTTGCCATAGTAGTAGAAAGAATTTCCCAATTCGGTTTTCGTATCCACCAGAAATCTCCTCCTTTAATCCAGTTAAATTTCTCGATGAATCTTGGAACCCAAGGCAAAAAGCTCAACATAGGAAATAAGAAATAAAAAAGTTTTTTAACGCCCTTGCTCTCTAACAAAATAAAGACACACAACGCCTGAGCAATTAATAAGAATATATGATAATAGTTTATATTGCTATAAAACCCGGCGGCAGTAACCAAAACAAAAACGAACCAAAATCTCCTCCTTTTCTCTGTTAAAGCCATAAAAAGTATATATGTGGATAAAATACTTAAAAAAAGCGACAAGCTATACGGCCGGGCCTCCTGAGCATATTGGATATGAAAAGGAGAAAAAGCCATAAATATAGCCGCATATATTCCAACCCTGGAATCAAAAAGCCTTTTACCCAGAAGATAGACAAAAAAAACAGAAATAAAACTAAATAATAAAGAGGGAAATCGCAAACTGAACTCAGAAGCCCCGAACAACTTTGTCCAGAAATGGAGCAATATCCAATAAAATGGAGGATTCCAATTATCCAAGGGATGTTGCGCGTAATAAAAACTTGTTATTTCATCATACCAGAAATCCCGATAACCCAGGTGATAAAAACGCAAAAAAAAAGCAACGATTAATATCGCGAATAACCATATCGCCTCTTTATCCAAAATTATCTTCTTATTAAGATTTACCAAAAAATTCTTAATCATCTATCCGCGCCGATAATAGCAAGAAATCCATCTTGAGCAAAGTTGGCTTTAAATTCTTAACCTTGATGCTATAGCCGCCTTTATTTAGATATACCAGTTCCAATTGGCACATCTGCCACTCTGGGTTATTTTTTAAAGTTATTGTTCTTTTAAAACTAAATCCTTTATTCTCTATTTCCACCCCAAGAGAACCTCCCTGGGCGGATAAAACCGAAAATACTCCGCTGTAATAAGCCGCTTTCGGGATACTAATCGCGCATGAAAACTCCGCGCCCTTCTTTTCGGTTTCCACAAAATTAGTCGAGTATTCTTTATCGTAATCAACAACATTCCACCGGCCGCCGCAATGTTCCGGATTTATTAATAAGAAGGAGTGCGAGTTATCGCCATTTACAGTTACCGGGGCAAGGATAAACCCGTATATTGATACCTTGCCTTCCAGGGGGACACTTTTATCTTCCCATGGCGAACTCCTCCCCTCAGCCCGGAACTTTAATCGCACTCTGCCTTCGGGAAGCTCCCAATAAGGATTCTCTGAAAGGCTGACAAAAAACCAACGACCTGAGTCATTATCTTCCAGATACCAGATATTCTCAATCGTATGAGAGCCGCTATGACTGCTTCCTTTAGCATCAACGGCCTCAACGCGGATATAAGGAAAGGCGTTTCTGTTCCTCCAATTATGATGGATATATGCCAATAACTGATACTTACCTTCCGCGGGGACATCAATATCTATTTCCGAACCAGCCCCCGCCTTATCAGTAAAAATAACCCTTCTTGCCGCAACTACTCCTTCTTTCCAATCCCCGCGAGAATTAACCGCTTCGACAAATAATGGATGCTCTTGGGCTAACAGAATATCGCTTAAACCCGCGCCAAAGATCGCAACAAGAATAAAAATATTAATTAATACTCTGCCCATTTTTTGGTTCGGGGATTTCCGGATACACATTATCGTCAGACGGCTCCCAATTCATTTGTACATCTTCTAATTTCTCGCCAACAATATGGATGTTCGCTGTGTTTATGTTACCCAGGCCCTGCTCATAGGCCATCCGCAAATGATGCACATACCAAGGGCTGCCCAATTGCAAATCTTCCGGCACGGGCCTCCAATCTTTAGTAATCAGGCGGGTGGCCGTGGCATCAACCGCAACCGGGTCGGTCCCGGCAATAACCAGGGCCCCGCCTACACGACTGTTAACATCAACGGGTTTACCGCTTAGATATACCGATGCGCCCCGGCCTTCCATTCCAAAAGCCCCGCTAACCACCACCAAATCCGGACGCAATGCCTCATTAATATCTACTATTATTTGATGAATCCCGGCCTCATGAAGCTTATACCGCGGCTCTCCGTAAAAAAGGGAAGGCATAATTCCCATAAAGTTCTTCATACCTAGACTTACCGGCGAAGGGTAATGATGAGTCTTTAAGGAAGGTATGGAAATAATCACATCGGCATTTGCGACAATATCCGGAATGGCCAGATATTTAAGGCTGGTTTTGGAAGGCACAAATTTAAAAGATTTAGTATAATCCATCAGATTGATCAAATAAATTTTGTGCCTGTATTTCTTGTTTAAGCGATCAATCAACTTTTTAACCTGAGCCCCTTCCCGGCCTTCTTTTCCCCCAAAATTTATCTCAATCGGCCGCTCCACCCATTCGCCGATAATGACCTCTTTTGCCCCTGCCTTTAGGCACTCCTCGGCCACCGCGGCTACTACCGCCGGATGGGCTATTTCGCCACTGGCTACCGGATCATGCCCATCTAAACCCCCGGTAATGTAATTAGGTTTTATAAACACCTTACTGCCCGGACTTACGACCTTCTTCATCCCCCCTAATAGATCTATAGCCTCTTTAGTAATAGAATAAACATCGCCGCCTTTAATTATGGAAACATCAGAAACACTAATTTGTTCTTTGCCAGCAGATGAGATTTTGGCTGTTTTTCTATCCACACTTAAGGATAAAGAATTGTATTTGTTTTCATCAAATCGGCTATTTTCTTTGCCTGCTTCGCCTTTAGATACCCTGAATAGAACAAAAATAAGGACAAACAGGTTGGTGAGCGCCTTCCTAAGCCAGATTCTCAAAATCATAATTATTCTCTTAGGCAAATAGTTTAAACCGGACAAACTTTTTAATTATATATACTTCCACAGGGAACCGGAAAAAAAGATACTTCAGACGAAACCAGGCTATGGGCCGGCAAAGCAAGAAAACCGGCTGCGTAGACGCATGCTCGCTTGAACTAAACTCTTTTACGCTAAATTCCTTAGCCAAGGAAATATTTTTTATTTCATCATACCATAAACTCTGGTAATCAAGCCGGTAAAGACGTGAGGATATCTCTACTGCTATTATTATAGATAGGACGATACCCTAAAATCTTAGCTGTTTCTTTTCCCACGACATTTATGGTTCGTAAATTTTGCGGTAAGCCATTAATAAGTTATCCGCGGTGTTAGACCAATTATATTTTTCTTCCACCCTAATTCTAGCAAACCTTCCCAAATTTTTCCTTAAATCGTTATTATTAATAAGCATTAATATGCCATCCGCTAAAGAAGAGGCGCTGTCCGGTTCGACAAGCATGCCCACCCCCCCCAGCATTCTTCTTACTTCGCCAACATTGCTGGCAACGATAGCCTTGCCGCAAGCCATATACTCAGCAATCTTTAAAGGACTTTTGCAGCGCGTTACTTTCGTATCCTTAAAGGCGGCCACACAGATATCAGCAGTAGAGATATATTGCGGTATTTCTTGCGGATTAACCGCTCCGGTAAAAATAACCCGGCTGGCAATCCCCAATTTACAGGATAAATCCTTAAGCTCTTTCTCCCGGAAACCTTTGCCCACAATCATAAAAGTAATTTCTGAATTTTTAGACAGCACTATTTTGGCCGCCTCCAGGAACAATTCTATATATTGCGCCCCGTGAAGCTGCCCAACATATAAAACTAACGGTTTATCAATATTATATTTCCGGAAAACCGCGCCTGCGTCAATATCAGGTTTAAACTCTTCGAGGTCAGCGCCAACCGGCGCAAAATAAATATCTTTCTCTTTTACCCCGTAGCGCAGCGCTAAATCCCGCAGGCATCGGCTGGAGACCGACACCGTATCCGACAAAAAAGGAATCAGCCTTTCCAGTATCCTAAAAGATAACCCCACAAATCTGGAGCGCAGACCGGTTCCGCAAGACTCATACCAAATCATTTCTTCCCAATCATCCCAGTCATAATGCAAGGGTTTAGCCATAATATAAGCGGCCAGGATAACCGGGACAGAACAATAATGCTGGCATTTCTGCAGGTGAACCACATCCGCCCAGGAAATAATTCTTCTAAAATAAAAGATATTTCTAATAAAAGAGGCTGGGGTTATTGATCGCCTTAACGGGATAGTTTCATAATTATCAAAATAACCCGCTTTATTCATCCCGCAGGAAAGAGTAAAATAGGCTAACTTAACCTCGTTTCCGGAATTCATTAATTGTTTAGCCAGGGCCTTTATTCTGCGCGTCCAAGGCTCATCTGAAGAATAGATATCATGAGGATGCACCATAAGAATACGCATATTTATTCCCTTAAAAAATAGGCCTTTTGATCGCCTTTTTATACAACCAAAAATAGAAGATATAAAAAAATACGATAATAAAAACCCCGCCCAGAATAAAGCACTTGCCCGCATTACGTTTCATAAGTATTTATCCGGACCTTCCCTAATCCGGCATAACCTTAGGCAGCTTTTTATATACCTGCAATGTTATTATACTGCCACCTCAATATGCGGCATTTAATAAAGAAAGGCGGCGGGATAACTAAGACTATATCTGTCTTTTCCATAACTATCCGGAGATCTTACATTTTAAACTTAGCCATTAAACCGGCAAATCCTGTTTTTCCCATAAGGCTTAAGATTCTTCTCTTAGAAACAGGCAAGGCCATAATTTTGTTATGTATAGAAACATTCCTGTTTATATCATCGCAGCTTTTATAGCAGCCTGTTTTGCAATTCGGGTCATTTCCAATCAAAGAAAAGAATTCATCGTCCTTGCGTGTAGCGAGCGTCTTCTTCCGGAAATAAATCTGCTTCTGGGAATTCCATATCTTTTTAAAAGACTGCTTATGAAGATTACCTACGGGAAAACGGTGGGACTTAAGGCAGGAATTGACATCGCCATTAGGCATAATCCGGGCAAAAAGCCATCCCACATAACAGGGCAGACTGTCTATGAATTGAGTATCATATTCGGCGCATTGGGCATCAGGGTTGGAAAGACGACGCAGGAAATGCTGCAGGTTAAGTATCTTTGGCTTATGGTTAATCCGCGGATCAAGAAAACCTTCCGGAATTTCCTTAAACTGTTTCAATAGGAACTCTCTTTCATTGACAGAAAGTATAATCTTATCGGTAGCTCCTGGGATAGTATCAACCAAGGTGAATTCCACAAATTCAGAATTTGTTTTAGCCGCGAAATCCAGCATTTTCGCAATTTGTTGGTAATTAATATTACAGATGACATTATAAACTTTTACAAGAGGCCGGTCTTTTTTTTGAGAGTTAAGATAAGAAAGAGCGTCTTGTATCCTGAAAAAATCCTCTTCCTTTTTGCCGGGATGCAGGTCTTTATAGATATCCGCTGTTCCCGCCCACACGCTTACGGTAATAGAATCAACCTTCAGCTCAATAAGCCTTTGGATAATTTCTCTGCTAATAAGGGTGAAATTAGTATTTATGGCGCACGCTATACCGAACTCTTTTGCGTGGCTGATTATCTTCAGGATATCCGGATGCATAAAAGGCTCCCCCCCTCCGGAAAAATAGATCTCCCGTAAACCCATTTCCGCGGTTTCCGCGATAAGCTTTTTTACCAGGCCTGCCGGAAGCATATCCTTACGCCTGTCCAATCTTTCTTTGCTCAAAAGGGGAGAATTACACCAACAGGCAAGACATTGATTATTGCAATAATCGGTTAAATCTATTTGGATGGTATCCGGGCCGCAAAATGCGCGCTTACCGTTTAATATGCCAATGACATCCAGGTAACCATTGCTTATTTTATTAATACAATTAATCATATTCTTAGGCCGCTATTGCCTTATTTTTCTCCCAGAGAGAATAAGCCTTTTGCCTGGCCAACTCCAAATCATCACTATCCAAATAATCATGTTTAATAACGCTTCTGGAATTGCCGTCATAACAATCCCAGGATTTATTTATAATACGGCCATTACTATCCAGGTAACGGAAATATTTTGTCCCCGGAAAAGGCGTAGTGATGGAAAATTGAACCGAATATGGGTTCAATCTTAGCGCGTAATCTATGGTCCTTTCAATAGTAGATTTTGTTTCCCCGGAAAGTCCAAAAGTAAAAGTAAGATGCGTCCTTATCCCCAGATCTTTGGTAAATAAAATCATTTTCTCCGCTTTTTTCAGATCCATGCCTTTACCGCAGGCATCTATCAGCTTCTGAGATGCAGATTCCACGCCGTATTTTACCGCAAACAGCCCGGCATCCTTCATATGGATAAGCATTTCCTCATCCATAAGGTCCGCTCGAGCCATAATTGCCCAGGGAACAACCTGCAGATTACGCCTTCTTATCTCCTTAGAAAACTCCAACATTCTCTCTTTGCCTATATTAAAGGTATCGTCATCAAAATAAACGGATTTAAATACCCCCGGTCTGAGCAAGGACTCCATTTCATCCACAACATCTTTTATGCCTCTAGTCCTGTAGGATGCTCCCTGATACATAACTTGAGGCCAAAGACAAAAATTACATTCAAAAACGCATCCTCTAGATGCCATCATTTGCACGGAAGGATAGGGGATATTTCCTGGATTATCAATATATCTGTTCATGTGAAGGTTTTTTCTATGCGGCCATGGCAGGAGGTTAATGTCTATAAGAGCACGCGGAGGATTCTTAACGGCCTTGCCGCTTTTCCTGTAAATCAAACCTTTGATCCCTGACAACTTTTTATTATCTCTAATTGATAAGACCAAATCTAAAAGCGTATATTCATATTCACCATAAAGCACGAAATCTACACACTTATTCTCCGTCAGGAAATCTGGCTCATAGATTTCCGCGCAAGGCCCGCACAATATTACGGAGATTCCATTCTCAGCCAATTTTTTCAGTAAATTCATATCGTGATTAAACGACGGCACTGACGTTTCGACTACCAGATAATCCGGCCGCATATTAAAAACACGCTCAAAAAAACTTTCCTCGCTCATTTTATCCGCAATCGCGTCTATTATAGAAACCAAGATAGCGTTTTCTTCCAGTAACGCGGCCGCGTAGGCAAGAAAAAACGGAAAAGGCAGATAACTCTCCTCACTATCGTCTTTCAAATGCGGCCAGCGTGAACCGGCCCTTACCCCCCATTTGCCATTTTTCTGCCAAGGGAGATTAACAAGCAAAACCTTAAATTCACGCTTTAGCTTCCTGGAGATAAATCTCTCACCTGACAATTTCGCAGGGCCATTTGCTATTATTTTAGACAAATTTACATGCTCCGGAAAAGATATTGTCCCCGAGAAAAACTCATAATTTCCCGCAGGATAATTAATCCCCTTTCCCTGCCATTGCCTCCCAAAGCCAGGGAAAGACAAATTAGAACCATCTCCGGAGTTATCATCACAAGGCCTAAAACCGGAAAGCTTATCGCTGTCAACCTCAAATATCACTTCCGGGAAAACACTCATATGCTGCTGCCGGATGTCTTCTCCGCCAGACAAATTACCCCCCCCATAATCCGAATTCAAAGAACAACTTACCCTGATTTCATTTACACACAAACTCTCTTCAATCTCAGCGCCTATTCTCCAGAATATTCTTTTATCCTCTCCAATTTGTAAATCCCAGACCTGGCAAAGAGGCAAATCCTTAAATTCAACCTTAATCTTAAGACAATCACTGCTTCTTTCTAGAATCTGCCAATGCGCGCGGGAAGAATCTGTCCATATCCCCAGCGTATTTATAGCTATATTCAGCCCTAGGCCTTTTGTAATTTCTACGTTATTAAATAAAAGCCTTACCCCTTGTTCAGAAGCTTTTACTGTTATTCCATTCTTATAAACTGCTTGTTCATCAACAGGATTCAGGAATCGCCTCTTTATTCCTAGCAATGAAATAAATTGATTTATGTCCCGCTTAAACGCGTCAAGAAACGATGCATAATTAAAATATTTCATAAACTGCCGTCCTTGCGCTTATTGACCGATGTAAAGATATTCATATTTTTACGCGCGTATGGATTTACAATAATAATCCAGATAGCTCTGGGAAGATCATAACAAAATAACGTAAGTAACTTCTTAAACACACCTTTCTTATGTTTATTTAAAATAAGCCTTCTGTTTCTCCAACAATAATACTGCCTTACATCTTTAGGGGTCAACGAACTATTTCCATAGTGATAACATTCCAGAGCAGGATAGTATTGCGCATCCCAGCCTTTTTCCTTGGCCCGCCAAGACAAATCCACATCTTCAAACAAAAAGAATAAACGCTCATCAAAATAACCATTATGATCTTTTATTTCATTTAACATCTCCCTCTTATAAAAAGAAGCCGCGGAACAAACACCAAAGACCTGCGCAGGCCGGTTAAACCCGGCGCCGTCAGGCTCACCTTTACCGATATCATAAAATCTCCATAAACGCGTAGATTTTATCCCTGCTGAGAAGATAGTCTTTTTATCAGCATATAATATCTTGGCCTGAAGCAGGCCTGTTTTTACTGGAAGAGTTCTTATAATTTCCGAAGACAAAGCAAGAAACTGCCCCCCCAGGATTATATCGCAATCCAATGAAATAATCCATTCCCCCTTAGCGGCATCAATTCCCTGATTGCGCGCTGAGGCCGCGCCAAGGTTTCTCTTATTCTTTATTAAAACAACTTCCGGGTATCTGCCTTTTATAAATTCCGCCATATCATCTGTTGAGCCGTTATCTACAATAATCACCTCAAATCCGGAACAATACTGGCTATATATTGAGGCAAGACATTTTTCAATAAAACGCCGGCTGTTTAGAGTTAAGATTATTATTGAAAGCAAGTCATACCTTCTTTTTATCCATATCTAAATGCCCCGCCACCTTATTAAAAAATATTTTTATTTCCTGAAGCGAGCTATTGGTATCAAAAAGTATCTGCCCGATATTAGCGATCGTTCTCACCAATATTGATAAAAACAACCCTCCCGAAACAATTAAAATACAGCTAATTATCGAGTTCGCCTTATTAAACCCATAAATTACCAGAACCGTCACCCC
>JAUSCZ010000015.1 GCA_030674475.1 Candidatus Omnitrophota bacterium | reverse complement strand
AGCAAGCAGAAAATTGACGCAACGCATTGAAATTACGTAAGTTATGATGCCGCAAAAGTTATGACTATTACTATTTTAAAAATAATCTCAAACGAAAATATTTCTTAACAAAGTACTGTAACTATTAGTATGTCCATTCGTGTTTATAATTCCCTCGCCGGAAAAAAAGAACTCTTTGAACCCGGACATCCGCCGCGGGTAAATATGTATACCTGCGGAGTAACGGTATATGACGAATGTCATATCGGACACGCCCGCAGTCTCTATATCTTTGATGTGCTGCGGCGCTATTTAACCTATCGCGGCTATCAGGTAATTCTAGTCAGGAATATCACGGATATAGACGATAAGATTATTAACCGGGCCAAGGAATTAAAGATAAGCTGGTCCGAGCTAACTGAAAAATGCGTAAAAAGTTATTACCAGGACCTTGATTCTTTAAAGATCCGCAAGGCCGATTACGAACCCAGGGCAACCGAAAATATCCCGGAGATGATTAAACACATCGAAGGCCTGATTGCTAAAGGGTATGCCTATGCTACCGAGACCGGGGTGTATTTCAGGGTGCGCGATTTTAAAGACTACGGTAAATTATCCGGACAAGGCATTGATGATATGCGAAGCGGGGCAAGGAAAGAGCCGGATGAAACCAAGGAAGACGCCCTGGATTTCGCCCTCTGGAAAAAATCCAAACCTGATGAGCCCTTTTGGGAAAGCCCCTGGGGAAAAGGGCGGCCCGGCTGGCATATTGAATGTTCAGTGATGAGCGCCAAGTACCTGAAAACCGAGACCCTGGATATTCACGCGGGAGGAAGAGACTTGATTTTTCCCCACCATGAGAACGAAATCGCCCAAAGTGAGGCCTTAAGCGGAAAACCCTTCGCCAGATACTGGCTTCATCACGGCCTGCTGACTATTAACAGCCAGAAAATGGCCAAGTCTTTGGGAAATTTTATCACCATAAAGGATTTTATAGAAAAGCATCGTAACGCGGATTTCTTAAAGTTGTTCTTTTTATCCGCGCATTACGCGCACCCTATGGATTACACGGATAAAAAAATTGAAGAAGCAAAGACCGCGCTGGAAAGATTTCATATATTGTTAAGAAAGGCCCAGCTTATTGTGAGAGACCAGCGCGCGCCGGAAATCCGGTTCCCTGTTGAGACCGTGGATTTTATTGAAAAGCATAGACAGAGATTCGTTGAAGCGCTGGACGACGATTTTAATACGCCTGTAGCTTTAAGCTGTTTATTTGATTTGGTTAACGAAACTAATAAATTTATAGATTCAGAGAAACACAATCCTCGCTATGCAGAGGTTGTTCACCAGGCCTGCGAAGATACCATCCTGGAATTGGGAAATAAAATATTCGGGTTATTTGACGACCTATCCTGGGAGCCTTTGAATGACGAAGAGAACGGCCTGCTTGAGGAGCGCCGCAAAGCCAGGCATAATAAAGATTTCCAGGCATCCGACAGCCTTAGGGAAGAATTAAGAAAAAAAGGTATTATCGTGGAAGACACAAAAGACGGACAATCTTATAGAAGGATATCAGGATGAAAGGCCTTTTCGTCACCTTTGAGGGAGCTGAGGGAAGCGGCAAATCCACCCAGATTAAATTATTGGAAGAGTATCTTAAAAAGAAGGGCGCGCGGGTTTTGGTCCTGCGTGAGCCGGGCTCGACTAAATTCAGCGAGGATTTAAGACGCGTACTTCTGGACAAAAGAAACGGTTTTCTCTCTGAGAAAACCGAACTGCTTCTTTATCTGGCAGCCAGGGCCCAATTGGTAAAAGAAAAAATCATCCCAGCGCTCAAAGAAAAGAAAATAGTCCTTTGCGACCGTTTTCAGGATTCTACCCTGGTGTATCAAGGGTATGGCCTGGGGCTGGATAGGAAAGTTATTGAATTATTGGGAGGATTTGTCAGCCAAGGGGCTAGGCCGGACTTGACCTTTTTATTGGATATCCCCGCCGAGAAAGGCTTGAAGCGGGCAGGCGGGGCCTCGGATAGAATCCAGGAGAGGCCGCTGGCCTATCACCGCAGGGTCCGAAACGGTTACCTCAGGCTGGCTTCGGAAAACCCTAAGAGGATAAAGGTAATCAAGGCCAAAGATATTCAAAATACGCAAGAAGAAATAAGAAAACTTATTCAAGAATTTTTGTTAAAACACCTTTAATTTTGATTTTCGCGTTTTAATTTTTTACTTTTTACGATGTCCCTTAAACAAATAATCGGGCAGGATATTCCGCTAAGAATTTTACAAAACTCGCTCAAAGAGAAACGCCGCGGCTTGACTTACCTCTTTTACGGCCCCCGCGGCACAGGGAAGTCTTTCGCCGCCAGGCAATTCGCTAAAGCCTTAAACTGTGATCAGGCCCAAAACGAGGACTCTTGCGATACCTGTAGTTCCTGCGTCAGGATAGAAAAGTTGGAATATCCCGACCTGCACTGGCTGGATCTGGAAGAAGGTTCAAGCAATATAAAAATTGAGCAGATCCGCTCTCTGCAAAATGAAATAAGCCTTAAGCCGTTTGAGGCACAGACAAAAGTTTTTGTCATTAATAACTGCCAAAATTTGACGACGGATGCGGCCAATTGCCTGTTAAAAACCACGGAAGAGCCTCCCGGAGATTCGATAATAATTCTCATAACTACCGATTTACGTTTGGTTCTTTCTACCATCAGCTCCCGGGCCTTAAAATTGAGATTTTCTCAACTAAATAGAAGTCAGACTGCCCGAATATTAGAAAAAGATACCACGCTTAATAGCGAACAAATCAGCTTTTTCAGCCATTATCTGGAAGGAAGGATTGCCCTGCATCCTCAATTAAACAAGCGTGAATTTATCCAACAGAGGGAAAACCTTTTGAATGGACTATTTAATTATTCACCCCTGACAAAATTAGAAGACATCTACAAAGATAAAAACCAAACATTGGATAACCTTTATATCTTAACCAGCTGTTTCAGGGATATCCTATTCATCAAGTCCGGCTCAAGAACCGAATACCTGATAAATCAGGATAAAATCGCGCAAATAAATAAAGAAGCCGATAAATATACCCACGCGCAGGTTTTGAGTATACTGGAAAATCTAAGCAAAAGTTTCGAGTATCTTAAACGCAATCTAAACCTAAAATTACTCACGGATAATATTTGGCTTTCATTATGGAAAAATTAGCCCAGGTAAAATTAAGAGAAGCCGGTCAAGCCCTCTTCTTCTCGTATCAAGAGGAAGAAAAGACTTCAGCAGTTACTGTAACTGAGCCTGTCAAAACCAGAATAAAAATAGGCGACTATTGTATTGTTGAAGCCGACCGCGGGAATGACTACGGCCATGTCGTTTCCTGCGGATTGAATATCGCGGATAAAACCCAGGAAGAGCCGATAAGAAAAATCATCCGGCTGGCGAATGCCTTTGATTTAAAACAGATTGATGAAAATAAAATAAAGGCTAAAGAGGCATCCGGCAGCTGCCAGAATAAAATCCGGGAACATAAACTGAATATGAAGCTGATTGACTGCGAATACTCCTTTGACCGCGGCAAAATCATCTTTTACTTTACCGCTGAAAGCCGCATTGACTTCCGGGAATTAGTCAAAGACCTGGCTAAAATCTTTAAAGCCCGCATAGAACTGCGCCAGATAGGCGTGCGTGATGAGGCCAGGCTTTCCGGGGGATGCGGGGCCTGCGGAAGACAACTTTGCTGTGCCAGCTTTTTAAAAGATTTTGAGCCGGTGATGATCAAGATGGCCAAGGAACAGGGCCTGCCCCTAAACCCTCCCAAAATCTCCGGACTCTGCGGCAGGTTGATGTGCTGTCTTGCTTACGAATACGCGACCTATACCGAGCTCTCTAAAGGACTGCCCAGAGAAGGCGAACAGGTCCAGATTGAAGCGGAAACCGGTAAAGTAGTCAGCGTAAACAAACTTAAGCGCTGCTGCATGGTTCAATTTGAAGACGGAAGACAGGTCAAGAAAGAATATAAGTAAAAGTAAAAAGGTAAAAGTAAAAAGGTAAAACCACAATTAAAAAGTAAAAAAGAGCATTTTAATTTTGCCTTTTGAGTTTTTACTTTTAACTTTAAGAATAACTATGAAAAAGTTTTACCTCACCACTCCTTTGTATTACATCAACTCCACTCCTCATATCGGGCATTCTTATACTAATATTGCCGCTGATACCTTAGCCAGATTCCATCGGCAATGGGGCGAAGATGTGTATTTTTTGACCGGGACCGATGAACACGGCCAGAAGATTGCCAAGGCCGCCGCCCAGGCAAACCTTAAAGAAAAGGATTTTGCCGATAAAATGGTTTCGGTATTTGTTGAGCTCTGGAAATCGCTGGATATCTCTTACGATGATTTTATCCGCACCACTGAAGAGCGCCATACAGCCGTGGTCAAAAACATCCTGAATATCCTGCACAAAAAAGGAGATCTTTATCTGGATGAATATAGCGGTTGGTATTGCACCCCCTGCGAAACCTTCTGGGTTGATTCCCAGATAGAGGAAAAAAACTGCCCGGATTGCAAGAGACAGTTAGAAAAGATACAAGAAAAGAATTTCTTCCTAAAACTATCCAAATATCAAGGCTGGTTGATTGAGTATGTTAAAACTCATCCGGACTTTATAAAACCCGTATCCCGTTATAACGAAGTCTTGAGTTTCCTGGAGAACAATACATTAACTGACCTCTGCGTCTCCCGTCCGCGCTCAAGGCTTAGCTGGGGGATTGAAATACCTTTCAGCCCGGACCATGTTACCTATGTCTGGTTCGACGCCTTAATCAACTATATCAGCGCCATAGGATTCGGCTATGATGAGGCAAAATTTAAAAAATACTGGCCGGCGGACCTGCACCTGATTGGCAAGGATATCTTAAGACAGCACGCGGTTATCTGGCCGATCATCTTAAAGGCCTTAGGCCTTGAACCTCCCAGGATGATTTTTGCCCACGGCTGGTGGATGGTGGGTGAGGATAAGATGTCTAAGTCCCGGGGCAATGTGGTTGATCCTTTAGGGATGGTTGAAAAATACGGGATTGACAGCTATCGGTATTTCCTGCTTCGGGATGTGCCTTTTGGCTTAGACGGAAACTTCTCAGACGCGGCGATTATCAAGAGAAAGAACTCCGACCTGGCCAATGACTTAGGAAACCTTATCCACCGCAGCGCCACTATGGTAGAGAAATATTTTTCCGGCAGTCTCCCGGAAACCGGAGAAATCGGGCATTTCCCCCTTAAGGCTGAATGTGATAAGCTGGAAAATGAACTAAGACAGGCTATAGGCAACATTGATTTTTCTTCTTGCTTGGATAAAATTTGGCAGGTGGTTAATCAAGCCAACAAATTTATTGAAGATACTAAACCCTGGAACCTTTTAAAGGAAGGCAAAAAGCAGGAGTTAGATTCTTTTATTCTGCTTTTGGTTTATGTGATCCGCCGCCTGTCAAAAATCCTTTCCCCGTTTATGCCTCAAAGCGCCAAGATGATACAGGAACAATTTGCCTCTTCCCGGATAACAAAAGGCGTCCCGCTCTTTCCCAGAATTGAAAATGTTGGTTGACACCCACGCCCATCTGGATTTCTCGGATTTTGACCCCGACCGTAAAGAAATTATTCAAAAGGCCGCCGAAGCCGGGGTTAAGTGTATAATCAATGTCAGCTCGGATTTACGCGGGTGCTTGGCCTCTTTAGAGCTAACCAAAAAATATGAAAACATATTTGCCGCGATAGGCATTCATCCACATGGCGCCGCGCAGATAAACGAAGAGGATCTCCAGCGCATCCCGGGATTTCTTAAGAATAAAAAGGTAGTCGCCGTTGGTGAGGTGGGGCTGGATTACTACCGTAATCTTTCCCCCCAGGATAAACAAAGAGAGTTATTTTCCCGGTTTATCGGATTAAGCTTAGATTCTCAACTGCCGCTGATAATCCATTCCCGGGAGGCCGAGGCGGATACTCTAACCGCGCTTAAATCCTGCTCCGGCAGGGATATTAAAGGCGTAATTCACTGTTTTTCCGGAAGCCGAGATTTCTGTCAAGAGTGCTTAGATTTAGGGCTGTCCATTTCTTTCACCTGCA
Source organism: Candidatus Omnitrophota bacterium (assembly GCA_030674475.1). Taxonomy (GTDB): domain Bacteria; phylum Omnitrophota; class Gorgyraeia; order Gygaellales; family UBA12090; genus UBA12090. The sequence goes on along the minus strand of JAUSCZ010000015.1, from coordinate 26,634 downwards.
ATGTAACTTATAAGAAATCTGATGCCTTGCGGGAGCTGGTAAAATATGTCCCCTCTAACAGGTTATTGTTGGAAACCGACTGCCCTTATCTGTCGCCGGAAGGTTTAAGAGGAAAGCGCAATGAACCGGCCAATGTCCGCCCATTAGCCCAATTTATCGCGGATTTAAGAGGCTGTAGTTTTGAGGAAATCGCCAAGAATACCAGCGACAACGCCATCAGTCTATTTAAATTAGAATGAGGATTGCGGTTTTCTCGCTCAGATCGACCTTGTCCCGTCTTTGGTTAAAATCGACTTCACTGCGAAAACTACAATTCTCATTCATCTATAATTATGTCTAAGCTCCAGGTATCCATAGTCAAGTGTAAGAGCTATCAGCCAGAGGAGCTTGCGGAGAAGATCAAAGAGTCTTTGCGGCTTATCGGGGGAATAGAGAAATTTATCCGACCCGGGGCTAAGGTTCTGGTTAAGCCTAATCTTTTGATGGCGGCCTCGCCTGCTGCGGCTATAACTACCCATCCGGAATTCGTGCGCCAGGTCCTACGCTTACTTAAGGGAATTAACTGTAAGATTTATCTCGGCGACGGGCCCAGCGTGTTCGGGTCACAGATGGAAAATATCGTCAAGGTATACGAAGAGACCGGTATCAGAAAAATCGCTGAAGAAGAAGCGGTAGAGCTGGTAACCTTCGATAAACGGTATATGCCTGCCTCGCCGGCAGGCGGGGAGGGATATTTTCCTTTGGCCCAGTTTGTCAAGGACTGCGATTATATCCTGAATATCCCTAAATTCAAGACCCACGAGTATATGATTTTAACCGGGGCGGTGAAGAACCTATTCGGGCTTATCCCCGGGACATTCAAGCTGGAGTGTCATAAGAATTTTCATCAGCCGGAGCGTTTTGCCGGAATGCTTCTGGATGTCTACGCGGCGGTTAAGCCGGCATTAAGCATAGTTGACGGCATAACCGGGATGGAAGGTAATGGCCCGGCAACCTCCGGGACCAAAAGGGATATCGGACTGATAGTGGCCGGGAGTAACCCGGTGGCCATAGATACGGTCTTAGCCGCTATTATGAATGCCAGGCCGGAAAATATCTATACCATCAAAGAGGCATTAAAAAGAAATCTTCCCGGGGCTTCTCTGAATGATGTTGATATTCTCGGAGAGAGCCTTAAAAATGCGGTTGTTCGGGGATTTAAGCTCCCGGAGATGTCTCTTCCCCGGGCTATTTTAAATAATCTTCCGCCTTTTGCCGCCAATTTACTTAAGAAATGGCTTACCTTTGTGCCCAAGATTGATACGGATATCTGCCAATTATGCGATGCCTGCGTGAATAACTGTCCTCAAAAGACAATGAGCAATAAGAACGGAAAGATTATGATTGATTATTCCGAGTGTATCTCCTGTTTTTGCTGCCGCGAGGTCTGTCCTTACGCGGCCATCGGGATAAAAAAGAGCTTTTTAGCCAGATTACTGGGGAAATAATGCACTCTAAAATTGGTTTCAATGATCATTAGTGCATTAAGGGGGCGTGGGGGAGACCGTCCCCCACGCTTGGGGGGTGCTCAGCGATCCGCCGTAGGCGGAGAGCGCCGAAGGGGGGCTTGCCCCCCTAGCGGAATTGCGGAATCAACTTCCGCAATTATTAGAAATTAAGTTGATGGAGCAATAATATGCCTATCGCCACTATTGAATGGAAGAATAACTGTATACGGATAATTAACCAAACTAAACTTCCTTTGAAGTTGGAACATTTAGACTGCCGTAATATCAAAACAATATGGAAGGCTATAAAAGAACTTCAGGTGCGAGGGGCCCCGGCTATTGGAATTGCCGGGGCATTGGGGGTTATCTTGGGGATAAAAGATTTTCCTGGCCAGGATATCGAGGGTTTTAAGAAAAAGTTAGACCAGACCGTCAAATATCTGGCTTCCAGCCGGCCTACGGCAGTGAATCTATTTTGGGCCCTGGAAAGAATGAAAAGGCGGGCTTATTCCAATCTTAATCTTTCACTGCCCAAGATAAAAGAACTGCTCTTGGATGAGGCCCTAAAAATACTGGAGGAGGATAAATCTATCTGCCGCAAGATGGCGGATTATGGAGCCAAGCTCATCCATGACGGGGATACCTGTCTAACTGTCTGTAATGCCGGGGCCCTGGCTACCGCGGACTACGGGACGGCTTTAGGGGTGTTTTACCGGGCCAAAGAAAAAGGCAGGGTCTTTAAGGTCTTTGCCTGTGAGACCCGGCCGCTTTTGCAGGGGGCCAGGCTGACCAGCTGGGAATTAAAAGAACACAACATTGATGTAACCCTGATCGCGGATAATACCGCGGGTTACCTGATGAAAGAGGGTAAAATTGATAAGGTCTTTGCCGGGGCAGACCGCGTAGCCGCGAACGGGGATACGGCTAATAAAATCGGGACCTTTAACCTGGCCCTTTTGAGTCATTATCACCAGATACCTTTTTATATAGTGGCTCCTTCTTCTACTTTTGATTTGAAATTAAAATCCGGAAAAAGCATACCTATTGAACATAGAAAACCGCAAGAGGTTATCTGCCTGCAGTCTAAGAAAGTTGCCCATTCCCAAGTCAAGGTGTATAATCCCGCCTTTGATGTCACTTTACATAAGTTTATCCGCGCCTTTGTCACGGAAAAAGGGTTGATTAAGCCGCCTTTTGCCAAAAACATTCCCAATGTCATCAGGTAGAATTTCAGAATTAGATTTGATTCAAAGGATAAGCCGCGGGATTAAAAACTCTCCTTCGGTAGTCCGCGGCATTGGAGACGATACCGCGGTTTTAAAATATACCCGGAACAAATATCAGCTCTTTACCTGTGATATGCTGATTGAAGGAACTGATTTCTTTCCTGATACCGCCGCGAAGGATATTGGCCATAAGGCAATAGCTTGCTCTTTGAGCGATATCGCGGCAATGGGAGGAAAGCCGAAATACGCCCTCATATCTCTAGGCTTCCCCAGAAAGCAGGCAAAAGAATTCATTAGCGGATTTTACAAAGGGGCATTGGCTTTGGCCGGGAAATTCAAAACCAATATCGTGGGAGGAGATTTAAGCTTATCGGAAAAAATAATAGTTGATGTCTCAATGATTGGTGAAGTGCTTAAGAAAAATCTCACTTTAAGGTCCGGGGCGAAGCCGGGAGACCTGATTTTTGTCAGCGGTTCCCTTGGGGGCTCACTCTACGGCAGACATTTGAAGTTTACGCCCCGGATAAAAGAGGCGAATTACTTGGTTAGTAATTACCGGATAAGCGCGATGATGGATCTGTCCGACGGCCTGAGCCTGGATTTACACCGGCTGACCTTAGCCGGCAAAGTCGGCGCGATTATCTACGAAGAGCTTATTCCGGTCTCCGGAAGCGCCAAGTCATTAACTGAAGCCCTGAATATGGGGGAAGACTATGAATTGCTTTTTACCACTCAACCGAAAGAGGCCAGAAGGCTGATAAAAAATAACCCTTTCTTCAAAATTATAGGCGAAATTCGGAAAGAAAAACACGGCCTGAAGATAATCACCAAAGACTGTCGGGAGAAAATATTAGAGCCGAAAGGCTACCAGCACTTTTAAGAATATAAATAACAAGAAGCCGTTTATGGTTGATAGTGTATAGTTTATGGCTTTAAAACAATAGCTATAAACCATAAACTGATTATTTCATACTTTTTTTATGAACATACTTTCTTATTCACTGAAGCAAACCCAGGAAATAGCCGCTAAATTAGCCGCACAGCTTAAATCCGGAGACGTTTTGGCCTTAACCGGTAATCTCGGCTCGGGAAAAACCGCCTTTGTCAAAGGGCTAGCCAGCGGCTTAGGATGCGCTAAAAATAAGGTTTTAAGCCCGACCTTTGTCCTGATGCGCCAATATAAAGGAAAGCTTACCATTAATCACTTTGACCTCTACCGCCTCAAAAATATCCGTCAGTTAGAACAAATCGGCTATGAAGAATATTTTTACTCGGATGGAATAACCGCCGTTGAATGGGCGGATAAAATAGAAGAATGCCTCCCCCGGGGATACCTAAGAGTGGATTTTAAGATTCTAGATGAAAATAAACGCCGCTTAAAATTCAGCTCTTACCCTAAAAATAAATTCGCTAAGGCGATTAAAACGCTATGCGGATAATCTCAGGAAAACTTAAGGGCCGGCAAATCAAATTCCCTAAAAATATCCGCCCCACCCAAAACAAGGTGCGTAAGGCCGTCTTTGATTGCTTAGGCGATTCGGTTAAAGACAGCGTGTTTCTTGAACTCTTTGCCGGTTCAGGAGCGGTGGGTATAGAGGCATTTTCTTACGGAGCGAAAAAAGTCGTATTTGTGGATTCTGACATTAATTGCCTGAAACTTATTGAAACTAACCTTATTTCTTTAGGCATTAAACCCCGCGCGGACGCAGACGGCCTTAACTGCCGGATTTACCGAAAAGACTCCCTGGAGGCGCCTTGTTTTCTTGAAAGACAAGGGCTGAAATTTGACCTAATTTTTCTTGATCCGCCTTATCTGACAGGACTGGCAAAAAAGTCCTTGCTCGCTATAATTTCTTATGATATATTAACACCTTTAGGAATAGTGGTGATAGAACACTGCAAAAAAGAAGAGCTGCCGCACACCGAAGGCAGCTTAATACTTTTTAAGCAAAAGCATTACGGCGACAAGATATTGTCATTTTACAAGAAGGAGTAACCAGCCTGCCCCGGTAAAGCGAAACAGGCCGGGGAAATCAGTCTCCAGAAACCATAAAAAAGACTAAAATCTGGCCTCTGCTTACTCCGAGCACCTGGTCCGTTGAGCAGGCAGGAAGTGAGGGACACACATGTGCCAAAAAGCTATTTATCCCGGTTCATTTGACCCGGTAACCTACGGACATATTGATATCATCCTTAGGGCCAAAAAAATATTCGATACGGTCATAGTTGCCGTAGCCCATAATTCACAAAAAAAACCGCTCTTTTCCCTAAAAGAGCGCGTTCAAATGCTTAAAGAGGTTACTTCCGGAATGGACGGGGTGATTATCGGCGACTTTGACGGCCTGGTGGTTGATTATGCCCGGAAAAATAATATCGGGGTGATTGTCAGAGGCATAAGGATGCTTTCTGACTTTGAGTATGAATTCCAAATGGCCCTGACTAACCGGAAGCTATCGCAGGATGTGGAAACCTTATTTTTGATGCCTTCGGAGCAATATTCTTATTTTTCCTCCCGTTTGATAAAAGAAACGGCGGAATTGGGAGCCGAGCTTTCCTCGTTCGTGCCGGCGGCGGTCCAGCGCGGACTCAAAGAGAAACTAAAAATTAAACGATCGGCCGATGAAAATAGACCTTAGAAAACTTCCTGAAGGCGAAGCTGTTCTCTTGGAAGAATCCAAAAAACCCGAAGAGCTGGATTTAGAGCTTACCGGAATTAAACCGGCATCAATGATACACATTAAGGCCGAGGCAATCAAATTTTCTAACGCCCTGGATGTCCATATAAATATGACCGCCAGGGCTAGCGCCCAATGCTGGAGGTGTTTATCTGATTTAGAAATAAATATAGACAAAAACTTTAGACTGGATTACCCGATAACCTCGCAAGATACTATCATTGATTTAAGCGACGACCTACGCCAGGAGATTATGCTGGACTACCCCTTAAAGCCGCTTTGCAATCCGGACTGTCCAGGCCTGTGCGTCAAATGCGGTAAGAATCTCAATGAAGGACCGTGCGATTGCGGCTAAAATAGAGTAACCAGAGTTTATTCCTTTAACCTTAACACTAACAGGAGGTAGATCCAATGCCGTTACCAAAGCGAAGATTTTCCCGGGCCAGAACACTCAAAAAAAGAGCGCATAAGATATACAAATCCGATCAGCTTTCGGTGTGCCCTCAATGCAAACAGCCCAAACTGCCGCACCAAGTTTGTCCCGTATGCGGTCATTATAAAGGAAGACAGGCCCTGGAAATAAAAATCAAAGAGAAAAAGGAAAAACGCGGCTAAGCTAACCAATTTTATGAAAATCGTCGTTGATGCCATGGGCGGGGATTACGCCCCTAAAGCAGTAGTTGAGGGCTCCTTATCCGCGGCCAAAGAATATCCCAAACAGCAAATAGTTCTTATTGGGATCGAAGAACGCGTCAGGGAAGAGCTGAAGAAAAGCAAATTCCATCCTGATAATATTGAAATAATCAATGCCCCTGAAGTAATCCTGATGGATGAACCGGCGGCCTTAAGCATCAGAAAGAAACGCGATTCTTCCATTATCCGAGGCCTAAACCTGCTAAAAAACAATCAGGCCGACGCCTTTTTTAGCGCCGGAAACACCGGGGCGGTAGTCTGCGCGGCAACCTTAGGGCTGGGAATGCTTAGCGGAGTAGAGCGGCCGGGCATAGCCATTATGGCCCCCACCTTAAAAAAAGACCCTACCCTGATTATTGACGTGGGAGCGAATATTGATGCCAAACCCCTGCACCTTCTCCAATACGCGGCCATGGCTGAGGCTTATTACGAGCACATCTTTCGCCTGCCAAGGCCTTCGATAGGGCTTTTAAATATAGGTGAAGAAGAAGCTAAAGGCACGAATTCTCTTAAAGAAACTCACCAACTGCTTGCCGGATCACCACTAAACTTTATCGGCAACATAGAGGGAAAAGATATCTTTAAAGGGAAAGCCAAGATAGTAATCTGCGATGGCTTTGTGGGTAATGTGGCCCTAAAAGTGTCAGAAGGAGTGGCTGAGGCCTGTGGTGAGCTGTTAAAAAGAGAAATAATGAACAGTGTAATGGCTAAAATCGGCCTGTTTTTTATTTATAACAGCCTTAAGCGATTCAAGAAGAATCTTGATTATTCTGAATACGGCGGAGCCCCGCTTTTAGGGGTGAATGGGGTAGTAATTATCGGACACGGCCGCTCCTCGGCCAAGGCCGTAAAAAATGCCATCAGGGTGGCCATACAAGAAGTAGAGAGCGGAGTTAATCAAAGCATAATTGAAAAAGTAAAAAATATAGCCGGACAAAAGAAGTAGCCGCTATTTTTACAGCGGCTACTCAAGTAAAAACAATGAAATTCGCGAAAATTACAGGCGTGGGAAAATATCTGCCCAAGAAGGTGCTGACTAATCGAGACCTGGAAAAGATGGTGAATACCTCCGATGAATGGATAACTGCCCGCACCGGAATCAAGGAGCGCCGCATAGCCGATAAGAACGAGGCCACCAGCGACTTAGGCCTGAAAGCCGCGCAGGATGCCCTAAAAAACGCGAGAATAAAACCACACGACATAGACCTAATAATTACCGCCACCATTACCCCGGATACGCAGTTCCCCTCCACCTCATCAATAATTCAAGGCCGCTTAGGAGCGAAGAAGGCGGCCTGCTTTGATATTTCAGCCGCCTGCTCCGGGTTTGTCTATTCCTTAATTATCGCCCAGCAATTTATTGAAAGCGGACTGTTTAAGAATGTGCTGATCATCGGGGCGGAGAAACTTTCCATGGTAATTGATTGGACCGACCGCAATACCTGTGTCCTCTTTGGCGATGGCGCGGGAGCGGCGGTGGTGTCCAGGTGTGAAAAACCGGGCCTACTCTCGACCTATATGGGAGGAGACGGCTCCCTGGGAAACCTATTGATGGTTCCCGCGGGAGGCTCACGCATCCCCACCAGCCACGAAACCATAGACCAAAAATTACACTACCTCAGAATGCAAGGTAACGAAATATTCAAACTGGCGGTCAAGGCAATGACGGATGCGGCAAAAAAAGCCTTGCTCAAAGCAAAACTAAACATCAGCGACATAGACTGCCTTATTACTCATCAGGCTAATGCCCGGATTATCCTGGCTACCGGAAAAAGGCTCGGCCTTAGCCAGGATAAGATTTTTATGAACATAAATAAATATGGAAACACCTCTTCGGCCTCAATAGCCATTGCCCTTTGCGAGGCAATCGAGTCTAAAAGAATAAAAAAAGGCGACATAGTGGTATTGGATGCCTTTGGGGCGGGTTTAGCCTGGGGAGCCTGCGTAATAAAATGGTAGCTTTAATCTTTCCCGGCCAGGGTGCCCAGTATGCAGGCATGGGCAAAGACCTATATGAGGCCTTTAAAGAAAGCAAAACGGTATTCGACCGGGCGGATAAGATTTTAGGTTTCTCCCTGACTAAGCTTTGCTTTGAAGGCCCCCAGGAAGAGCTTACCAAAACTATCAACTGCCAGCCGGCTATCCTTACCGCCAGCATTGCCGCTTTTGAAGCTTTTAAAACAGCTTTCAGCAGTCAGTTTTCAGCAGTCAGCTATACTGCGGGCCTAAGCTTAGGGGAATATTCGGCGCTGGTTGCCTCCGGGGCCTTAAGTTTTGAGGATGGCCTGCGCTTAGTAAGAAAACGAGCGGAGCTGATGGAGGAGACAGCCAAGAAGCACCCCGGCAAAATGTCCGCGATACTTGGCCTGGGAAGAAAAGAACTTGAAGAAATTTGCCGTAATGCCTTCTGTGAAATAGCCAATCTTAATTGTCCGGCGCAAGTAGTTATCAGCGGAAAGGTAGAAGCGGTGGATAAGGCCAAGGAAGAAGCCTTATCTAAAGGAGCAAAAAGAGCCCTTGACCTTGAGGTTTCCGGGGCATTTCATTCATCCTTAATGCAAGAAGCAGCCGCGGGCTTTGCCGGCTTTCTAAAAAACTTTAATTTAGGTCCCGGCTCTATTCCTGTAATAAGCAATGTTACCGCCAGGCCTCAACAAAACAAGGAAGAAATAACCCAAAATCTCATAAAACAAATATGCAGCCCGGTACTCTGGGAAGACTCAATCAAGTTTATGGCGGCTCAAGGGGTTAAAACTTTTTATGAAATCGGTCCGGGCAATGTTTTAAAAGGACTGATTCGAAAAATCAACCCTGAGCTAAACGTAATAAATATAGGGAAGAAAGAAGACCTTATGTAGGGGCGGGTTCTAAACCCGCCCCTACCGGAGAAAGGAGCGAAGCAATGCGGCTTAAAGATAAAACTGCTTTAGTAACCGGGGGAGCCAGAGGAATCGGAAGAGAGATTGCCTTACGCCTGGCCCGGGAAGGCGCGAATGTGGTAATCTGGGATATCAATCCTGAATCGGCTAAATCCACAGCCAAGGATATCGAGGCATTAGGAGTCAAAGCAGATTACGCCCAAACGGATGTCACCAAGTTTAACCAGGTAGAAGAATCAGTAAACAAAATCCTTGACAATTTTCAGAAGCTTGATATATTGGTAAACAATGCCGGCATCACTAAAGACAACCTTCTGCTTAGAATGAGTGAAGCGGACTGGGACGCGGTGATAAATGTGAACCTCAAAGGCACTTTTAACTGCACCAAGGCCGTTTCCAAAGTAATGCTGAAGCAGAAGTCAGGCAAAATAGTCAACATCGCATCGATCATTGGCATTATAGGTAACTTCGGTCAAGCCAATTACGCCGCTTCCAAGGCGGGAATAATCGCCTTAACCAAGACTACGGCTAAAGAGTTGGCCTCAAGGGGAATTTGCGTTAACGCGGTAGCTCCGGGCTTTATTCAGACTGAGATGACCGCGAAACTACCCGCGGACATCCAACAGAAGTTGCTCGCGCAGATTCCCTTAAGCAGGCTGGGAAAACCCGAAGATGTAGCTAATTTATGCTTATTTTTGGCATCGAGCGAATCAGATTATATTACCGGTCAGACTATAATCATAGATGGCGGTATGGTTATGGCGTAATCGCAAAGACGCAAAATACCAGCAATACATAGTTATAGCGCAAAATTATAAATTAACTATAGCGTTTTAGCGTAAAAAGGAGGAGAAAATAATGGCAGTAGCAGACAAAGTGAAATCTATAATAGCAGAACAATTAGGGGTAAAACCAGAGGAAGTTACTCCTGCCGCATCCTTTATTGATGATTTAGGCGCGGATTCACTGGATACCGTAGAACTGGTAATGGCTTTAGAGGAAGAATTTGGCATTGAAATCCCGGATGAGGATGCCGAAAAGATGACCACAGTCGGAGACGCTATAAAGTATATCGAAGAAAAGGCAAACGCGGCTAAGTAGATGCCAATTTAAGTTAACACTACATCAAATTGCCCCGGATAAACACTAACCGGGGCAATTTATTTCTTATTCACAGGGACAGGCTTTATGGCTAAACGCAGGATTGTGATTACCGGATTAGGAGTAATTTCACCGGTAGAAAATGACGTAGAAAGTTTCTGGCAGGCACTGCTGGCGGGAAAAAGCGGTATCGGACCAATAACCACCTTTGATTCCAGCGCCTTTGATTCTCAAATCGCGGGCGAGGTAAAAGGTTTTGACCCCTTGAAATATATGGACTCCAAGGAAGCCAAAAGGATGGAGAAATTCGCCCAATTCGCGGTAGCGGCAAGCAAGCAGGCAGTCAGCGATGCCAAGCTTGACCTATCCAAAGAAAATACTGAGCGCATCGGAGTCTTAATCGGCTGTGGCATTGGCAGCCTGCGGATTGTAGAACAAGAATACAAAACCTACTTAGAAAAAGGCCCCTCCCGAATAACTCCCTTTATGGTTCCACTGATGATTGTGAATGAGGCCGCCGGACAGGTTTCCATACTTTTAGGCCTGAAAGGACCAAATTCCTGCGTTACCACTGCCTGCGCCTCCGGCTCAAACGCCATCGGAGATGCCTTCCGGATGATCCAATATGGTGACGCTGATATTATGCTTGCCGGAGGAACTGAAAGCTCTATAACCCATTTAGGCGTAGGCGGTTTTTGCTCGCTTAAGGCTTTATCCCGCAAGAATGATACCCCGGAAAAGGCCTCCCGGCCTTTTGATAAACTGCGTGACGGTTTCGTCATAGGTGAAGGCGCGGGAGTAGTAATACTTGAGGAGCTTGAGCATGCCCTGAAACGAAATGCCAAAATCTATGCCGAGATGGCCGGTTATGGTATGTCTGCCGATGCCTACCATATGACCGCGCCTGATCCATCCGGCAGCGGCGCCCAAAGGGCAATGCAGTCGGCGCTATCAGATGCCGGCCTAAAACCTGAAGAGATACATTACATTAATGCCCACGGAACTTCAACCGCCTTAAACGATAAGGTAGAAAGCCTGGCCATAAAAAATACCTTTGGAGCCCACGCCCATAAAGTCGCTATCAGCTCAACCAAGTCTATGACCGGCCATCTCTTAGGGGCCGCGGGCGGAGTAGAATTTGTGGTCTGCTGCCTTTCCATTCGCGATTCAGTAGCGCACCCCACTATAAACCAGGAGGTCCCGGACCCGGAATGCGACCTGGATTATGTTCCCAATATCTCCCGCAAGATGAAAATAAACACCGCGCTCTCAAATTCCCTGGGCTTCGGCGGCCATAACGCCACCTTAATCGCGAAAAAGTTTAGTTCATAGAGTTCGTTGAGTTATAAGCTTATGCAACTCAATAAACTCAAATAACTTAAAATGCCTTACACAATAACCGAAAAAATACTCTTAAAACACACCCCCGGCAAAAAAGATATCCACCCGGGTGAATTTATCTGGGCCAAGGTTGATTTGTCTTTAGCCAATGACATCACCGCTCCCCTGGCAATAGAGGAGTTTAAAAAGGCGGGAGCCAAAAAGGTATTTGATACCAAAAAAGTTGTCCTGGTTCCGGACCATTTCACTCCGGCTAAAGACTTAAAGAGCGCCAACCAAGCCAAAATGCTGGCGAATTTTGCCCAGGAGCAAAATATAAAAAATTACTTTGAAATAGGTTCTATGGGAATTGAGCATGCCCTGCTTCCTGAGCTGGGCCTGATTAAACCGGGAGATTTAGTAGTCGGGGCGGATTCGCATACCTGCACTTACGGCGCCTTAGGGGCATTCTCCACCGGGATGGGTTCAACCGATATTGCCGCCAGTTGGATTAGCGGATACGTCTGGTTAAGGGTTCCTCAGACCATAAAATTTATCTACACCGGAAAACTAAAAAAGTGGGTCAGCGGCAAAGACCTGATTCTCCATACCATAGGAGATATCGGAGTTGACGGAGCCTTATATAAGGCGATGGAGTTTTGCGGACCGGTAATTGAAAATTTAGAGATAGACGCGAGATTCTCTATGTGCAATATGGCAATTGAAGCCGGAGGGAAATCCGGCATCATCGAGCCGGATGAAATTACGCGAAAATATCTATCCGGCGTCCGGCGTTCGGCGTTCAGCGTTCAGCTAAAATCCGATAAGGATGCAGTTTATGAAAAGATTTATCAATACGATGTTTCTAAATTAGAACCGCAGGTTGCCTGTCCGCATCTGCCCAGCAATGTTCACCCCGTTACAGGCAGGCTGCCAAAGACAGCCGTCGGGCACCCGGGGTGCCCTGTCTGTAACGGGGTAAAGCCGGTAAACCAACTAAATAAGGTAAGCGTTAATCAGGCGGTAATCGGCTCCTGCACCAACGGCAGAATTTCGGATTTACGCTTAGCCGCCAAAATCTTTAAAAACAAAAAAGTTAAATCTACTGTGCGGACAATAATCATACCCGCCACCCAAAATATCTACAAACAGGCAATCAAAGAAGGTTTAATTGAAATATTTGATAAAGCCGGCTGTATTATTTCAACTCCTACCTGCGGGCCGTGCCTGGGCGGACACTGCGGGATATTGGCTGACGGGGAAACCGCGATTGCCACCACCAACCGTAATTTTATCGGCAGGATGGGTTCGCCTAAGAGTTTTGTGTATCTGTCCAATCCGGCGGTAGCCGCGGCCTCGGCCATCAAAGGCAGGATAGCCCATCCCGAAGAAGTAGTGGGATAACTGTAGGGGCAGACCCCCGTGTCTGCCCAAAACAGAGCGAACTAATGATATTAAAAGGCAAGGTTCATAAATTCGGCGACGATATTAATACTGACGATATCATCGCCGCCAAATACCTGGTAACCACCGATCCGGTTGAGCTGGGCAAGAAATGCCTGGAAACTATCGCCCCGGATTTTATTAAACAGGTAAATAAAGGCGACATAATCGCCGGTGGGAAAAATTTCGGCTGCGGCTCCAGCCGCGAACATGCCCCGATAGCCATTAAAGGCGCGGGGATTTCCTGCGTCATTGCCAAATCTTTCGCGCGAATATTTTATCGTAACGCCATAAATATCGGGCTTCCGATTATTGAGATAGCCCAGACTGATGAAATAAATACTACAGACGAATTGGAGATAGATTTAGTAAAAGGTGAGATTAAGAATATTACTCAGGGTAAAATTTATAAGTCCGAAGGCTTTCCGGAGTTTATGCAGAAGATAGCAGAGGCCGGGGGGCTGATGAAGTGGATTGCGAAACCGCAGAGGCGCAGAATAACTATTAGAAGTAAATGTTCCGCAGAGGCGCAGAAGAAGACTTATTGAATTTCCGCGCTTCAGCGGAGAGAATTTATATTAATTCAGCGTTTCAGTGGTTGCAAAGGAGAAAGAGCAAAGATGTACAAAATCGCGGTAATTCCCGGTGATGGGACCGGGCCGGAGGTAGTCAGAGAGGGTTTGAAGGTTTTGGAGGCGGCAGGGAAGAAGTTTAACTTTAAATATGAAACTAAGATATTTGATTTCGGCGGCGAGCGCTACTTAAAGACCGGTAAAACTTTAGAAGAGAAAGACATCGAGGAGTTAAGAAAATACTCGGCTATTTTTCTGGGGGCTATCGGACATCCCCAGGTAAAGCCGGGGATTTTAGAGACCGGTGTCCTGCTGAAACTGCGCTTTTCTTTAGACCAATATATCAACCTGCGCCCGGTAAAGCTGTATAATTCCCTTTATTGCCCTTTAAAAGACAAAAAACCGGAAGATATTGACTTTGTGGTAGTGCGGGAGAATTCCGAGGGCTTATATAAAGGAATGGGCGAGTTTAAGGATAAAGGCACTAAAGATGAAGTAGCCATACAAATTTCCTATAATACCCGTAAAGGGGTAGAGCGCTGTATCCGTTATGCCTTTGAATATACCCGTAAGCGCGATAAAAGGAAAAAACTTACTCTCTGCGGAAAAACCAATGTCTTAACTTACGCCTGGGATTTATGGGAGCGGACTTTTTATGAAGTCGCCAAAGAGTATCCCGATATCACCACTGACTATGCCCATGTGGATGCCACTACAATGTGGTTTGTCAAGAATCCGGAATGGTTTGATGTAATTGTTACCGACAATATGTTTGGGGATATTATCACTGATTTAGGGGCAATGATTCAGGGCGGCATGGGTATTGCCGCCGGCGGCAATATCAATCCCCAGGGCGTATCTATGTTTGAGCCTATCGGCGGCAGCGCCCCCAAATATACCGGCCAGAATGTGATAAACCCGCTAGCGGCCATCTGCGCGGCGGGAATGATGTTAGAAGCCCTGGGTGAGCTAAAAGCCGCCAAGGCTATTGAGGACGCGGTAATAAGAATAGTCAACACCAAGTTAAAATCCTTAGCCGCCGGTAAAATGGGCTATTCCACTTCGGAAATCGGGGATTTGATAGTCAAGAGTCTTTAAGATGAAGCAGTCATGCCGCGCTCGTTAGGCGTGGCACCAATGAGTATGTAAATAGAGCTTAGCTCGTCCGTGTCGTGTAGCGGTGCGATTTATCGCACCTGTAGGGGGATTTTCAAGTGAAAAAGAAGGCTAAATTTAATGTGGCGGTCGTGGGAGTAGGAGCTGTCGGCGAGGAAATGCTCCGGGTGCTAAGGCAGAGAGACTTCCCGGTTGATCAACTGCGGGTCTTTGCCCGCTCCGCCCGGGATATTCAGGTTGACGGACAAACCTACGCGGTAACGCCAATTACTCCTGAAGGCTTTGCAGGAATTGATATTGCCTTATTCGCCGGCACCGAAGGGGAAAAAGGAGCGGCGGTTACTTATGCCTCGGAGGCGGTAAAGAGAGGCGCGGTGGTCATTGATAATGGCGCGGACTTTCGCATGGACCCCAAAGTGCCTTTGGTGGTTCCGGAAGTCAACGCTAAGGATGTCAAAAAACACCAAGGCATAATCGCTAACCCAAATTGTTCTACCATCCAAATGGTAGTGGCTCTTTGGCCGATTTATAAGAAAGCTGGAATCAAAAGAATAATCGTAACCACCTTGCAGGCTTCATCCGGGGCAGGAAGGGGAGCGGTTGAACAGCTAAAAGAAGAAACCTTTAAAATCGTATCCGGTGGATGCGAGAATGTACAAGCCAATGTAGAAAATAAATCTATGCCCCAGCAGTTGGCCTATAATGTCTTTCCTCATATCGGTAGTTTTACCGAATGCGATTACACCAATGAAGAGTGGAAATTAGTCAAGGAAACCCACAAAATTATGCACGATGAGAAGATTAAAATTTCCGCAACCACAGTCCGGGTCCCGGTGCGCACCGGGCATTCAGAATCAATTTATATCGAAACCGCCAAAACTATCGAACCGCAAAAGGTAAAAACCCTGCTTTCCCGGGCCCCGGGGGTTATCTTGATGGATGATCCCCAAGCCAGCCTCTACCCTATGCCTAAGGACGCGGAAGGAAAAGACCAGACCTTTGTAGGCAGGATTCGTAAAGACCCCTTCATAAAAACCGGCTTATGGCTATGGGTAGTTGCCGATAACCTGCGTAAGGGTGCCGCCACCAACGCCGTCCAGATTGCCGAAGAACTGATAAAATACCAAAAATAGCCTTTCCCAAGGCTCGCACCCTATGCGCAACATCAAACTCATCATTGAGTACGATGGGACAAATTACGCCGGGTGGCAGATTCAGAACAGTCCACAGTCCGCGCCTATCCGGCAGGCAGGCGCAGTCCACAGACCACAGACTAAAACAATACAAGAGACGATAGAGAAAGTCTTGGAGAAAATCCTCCAAGAAAAGGTCAAGGTCATTGGTTCGGGAAGAACCGACTCCGGAGTTCACGCCTTGGCTCAAACCGCGAATTTTAGAACCCACTCCTTACTTGCGGTTTCAAAAATCCAGAAAGCGTTAAACAGCCTTCTGCCTAAAGACATTTCCCTAAAAGAAATAGGGGAAGCGGATAAAGATTTTCATTCCCGTTATTCGGCAAAATCCAAGACCTACCGCTACTTTATTCTCAATAGCGAAACAAGGTCCGCTTTCTTAAACAAATACGTCTGGCATATCCCCTACCGGCTCAATGTCAGCCTGATGCGAAAAGAGGCCGACGCCCTCTTAGGCCGGCACGATTTCAAATCCTTCTGCGCCAGCGGCTCATCCGCCAAAACCACCATAAGAACCATCAAGAAGCTCTCAATTGAAACACGAAACCATAAACCATCAACTATCGGCTATAAACTAATTATTATTGATATCGAATCCGACGGCTTTCTCTATAATATGGTTCGCAATATCGTGGGGACACTCTTTGAGATAGGCAGGGGTAAATTTCCGGAGGGGAATCTTAAAAAAATCCTTCTGGCCCAAAACAGAAAACAAGCCGGCCCCACCGCGCCGGCCCAAGGATTGTTTTTAGTCGAAGTGAAATACTAGCAAAATCCTCCTTTTTTAAAGAAAGTATAGCACAAAAACAGGTGTCTCATTTTCAGCTTTAATTGCTTAAAAAGTGTCTCATTTTCAATTTTAATTGACAAAATTCCCGCCTACCTTGACAGTGGTCAAATTGTGTGGTATACTTTATTAAATTTTATGGTAAATCCCGCCCTAAGACTGTCTTAGAGATAGAGAAACCTATAAAAAATATGCAAATTCAGGAAACCTTAACCAAATTCAATTGGGTAGATATTATTATTATCTGCTTAGTTCTGACCACCGTCTATAAAGGCTCCAGAAAAGGCTTCATTATAGAGGTATTTAAACTCTTAGGCCTGCTGGCGGCAATATACGCGTCCCTGCATTACTTCTCCATAGCCAGCGACCGCCTGCTGGGATTATGGCCCGGATTAGGGGTGGTTTTTACGGATTTCATCTGTTTCCTGGGCCTGGGCCTGGCGGGATATCTGGCCATAACCGCCATCAGAAGCATTTTCTGCCGCCTGATCAAGATGGAAGCGGTAAGCGGACTGGATAAATGGGGAGGATTCGCCTTGGGATTTTTAAGGAGCATGCTCCTTACCAGCATGCTGATTATTCTTTTTCATCTGTCCACAGTTACCTATTTAAAGGCCAGCGCGAGGAAATCATATCTGGGAAGCCAGCTTAGTTTGATAGATATCCAGGTCTATGAGGGTATTTTTAACGGATTAGTTTCCCGGTTTGCCACCACCGAAACCATCAATAAGAACATCAACGAAATATTTGAGGAGTAAACCCTTGAAATTAGCTAAGATTTACGAACTGGCGGTTAAATACGGCATTCAACAGGACCCCAGAGGAAAGGATATTTCGGAATATTTTCAAAATATAAAAAAAGAATACCGCAAATTAAAAGGCATTGAAAGAATAACCTTTGATAAAGAATCCCTTACGAATCCTTTTTCCGATACCCGCCTGCTCTACGGAAACCCGGACAGCGAAATAAAGAAAATCCTGGTCGGGATAGACATAGAGACCGCGGAAATACTCCTGGCCGATAGAATCAGAGAGCGGGAAGGCTTAGACCTGGCGCTCTCGCATCATCCCGAAGGCATAGCCTATGCCGGCCTGAGCGAAGTAATGCGGGTGCAAGGCTATATTTTAAACAAGCTAGGCCTACATAAAGAGGCGGTAAGCGATTCTTTAAAAGAGCGCGTGCAGGAGGTTGCCAGAAAAATCTTACCGGCAAACCACTCCCGGCCGGTGGACGCGGCCAGGCTCTTGAATATGCCCTTTATGTCCTGTCATACCCCGGCGGATAATTTTGTGGCTAAATACCTCCAGGAAAATATTAACAAAGGTAAGCCTAAAACTTTAAAAGATATTCTTAATTATTTGCATAAAATTCCCGAATATAAAGAGGCGGCCTTTAATAAAGCCGGCCCGAGAATCATCCTGGGTAAACCTAAAGATAAGGCCGGCAAGGTTTTTGTGGATATGACCGGAGGCACTGAAGGGCCCAAGGAACTTTTTGGCCGGATTTCGCAGGCCGGAGTAAAAACCCTGGTTTGTATGCACCTTTCAGAGGAGCATTTTTCCAGGGCTAAGCCGGAACATATCAATGTAGTAATCGCCGGACATATTGCCTCGGACAACTTAGGCATGAATTTATTATTAGATAAAATTGAATCCCACGAAAAATTAGACATACTCTGCTGTTCGGGGTTTAAGAGGATAAAAAGATAGTGGGATTAATTCCGGAAAGCACCCTGGAAGAAATATTAAGCCGGGTGGATATAGTAGAGCTTATCTCCGGCTATATCCCCTTAAAGAAGGTCGGCCGCAGCTATAAGGCGCTTTGCCCTTTTCATCACGAGAAAACTCCGTCCTTCATAGTCAATCCGGATAAGCAAATTTTTCATTGTTTTGGATGCTCCGCTGGAGGTAACGCCTTCGGCTTTCTGATGCAGCATGAGCGCCTGGAATTTCCCGAGGCCATTGAGGCCCTGGCCAAGAGGACAGGCGTAATTATTCATGAGGCTTCCGCGGCTGAGCGCAAAACCCAGAACCTCAGCGAACAGCTCTATAAAATCAATGAGGCCGCGGCTGACTTTTACTCCGATCAACTGCATGCTCCGGAAGGAGAGCCGGCGCTGAAATATCTTCTCAAAAGGGGCCTGACCAAAGAAACCATCCAGAGGTTTAAAATCGGATACGCCCAGGATAAATGGGACGGCCTGCTGAATTATTTAAGAAGCAAAGGATTTGTGCTGGGTTTAATTGATAAATCCGGCCTGATAATAGCTAAGGACAACGGCGGATATTATGACCGTTTCCGCAAAAGGATACTCATACCCATACATGACACTAAAGGCAGGACCGTTGCTTTCGGGGCCAGGGTGCTGGATAATTCCCTGCCTAAATATATAAACTCTCCGGAAACTCCTGTGTATTCTAAAAGCAAGGTCCTTTTCGGACTAGACTTAAACAATGAAGAAATCCGCCTGAAGGATTTAGCGGTGATTGTTGAGGGATACTTTGATTTGATTTTTCCCTATCAGGCGGGAGTTAAAAACATAACCGCCTCCTGCGGCACGGCCTTGACCCAGGAGCAGATCCGCCTTTTAAAGCGCTACTCGCGTAACGTGGTATTGGTATACGACTCAGACAACGCCGGGCAAATGGCTACCTTAAGGAGCATAGACACCCTGATTGAGGAAGGGTTGAATGTTATGGCCGCCCGATTACCTGAAGGCTATGACCCAGACAGTTTCGCGCGCCAATTTGGCCCGGAAGGATTCCAGAAACTCATCACAGAGGCCAAGGATATCTTTGATTACAAATTAGAGTTTCTCAAATCAAAATACGCGCCCTTAACCATACCCCACAAAGCCCGGGCCGCTTCAGAGATGCTCTCATTGATAAGTAAATTTAATAACACAGTGGCAAAGTCAGCCTATATAAAGAAACTGGCGGAAGAATTATCCCTGGACGAGAATTCACTGTTACTGGAGCTTAAAAAAACCGGGAATGAACATAACCGTATCCCCCATAAAGAAGAAAATCCGCCGCCGCCAAAGACACCTGTTACTACCAGCGCTCCGGAGCGGATGATTGTCCGGCTCATACTGGAAGAACAGGAACTTATCGAACAGATAAAAGAAAAGCTGGCCCCCGGAGACTTTCAGGATAAAAATATAAGCCAGATTATCACCAAGATGTTTGATTTGTTTTGTTCCGGAAAAAAAATTAATACCAATTCGCTGATTAACCATTTTACCGGCAGCCACCTGTCCAAAATAATCCTGGAAATATCCACCTGTGAATGGCCGGCTGTATCCGGCACGCAAAGAATTATTGACGACTGCGTGCGCCGGATAAAAGAAAGCAAGCGCAAGCTAAAACAGCAGGAACTTTGCCGGCAATTAAAGCTCGCCCAGGGCCCAGGTGACGAATTAAAACTAAATGATTTGTTAATTGAATTTCAGTCCTTATCAAGAGAGGGAGCGTAATATGGCTAAAGCCAACCTTAAACGTGATCTAAAAAAAATCATCATCCTGGGTAAACAAAAAGGGTTTTTAACCTACGATGAGTTAAATGATATGCTCCCGGAGGATATTTCTTCCGCGGAAGAAATAGATAAAATCTTTGAACTCCTGGGAAGTGAAGATATCAGGATAATTAATAACCTAGACCAGAAAGAAAGCGATAAAGACGTCATTCCGGAAGAAGCCAAAGAAGAACTCGCGGATGAGAAAATAGCAGTGGAAAACAAATTTATGCCTTTGGATGACCCGGTCAAGATGTATCTGAAGCAAATGGGCTCAATAGCCCTCTTGACCCGCGAGCAAGAAATTAACCTGGCTAAAGAAATAGAAGCGGCGGAAATAGCCCTATGTGAAGCGGCCTACACAACTTCGCTGGCCCGGGATGAAGTGCTTAAGGTGGTAAACGGCTTACTTCAGAAAGAAACGAATCTTGAGGACATCTTAAAGGAAGAAATAAAAGTAAAAAAGGAATCGGCGCTGCGCCGCCTCTCCAGGTTAGCTCACCGCCTGAGACATTCACGCAAGAAGGCCAACAATGTCAAACTGCTTATGGCATTCGGATTCACTACCTTGATTATCGAAAAAATCGCTAAAAAATTCCTGGAATTAGTTAAAGAACTGGACGAAGTTAACCGCAAGCTATCCCGGAAAAAACAATCCCCGTCTTCTGAGGGAATTTCTGAACTAAGAAAAACAAGGTCTGAAATATTAAATATGCTGGATGACGCCTCATATTCAAGGGTAAAGGATACCAGCCGGCTGATTAAGCAAAAATACGTCAAATTCATCCGGGCCAAGAAAAAATTAGTCGAGGCCAACTTAAGGCTGGTGGTAAGCATCGCCAAAAAATACACCAACCGCGGAATGTCTTTTTTAGATTTGATTCAGGAGGGAAATATCGGATTGATGCGGGCAGTGGAAAAATTTGAATATAAAAGGGGATATAAATTTTCCACCTACGCCACCTGGTGGATACGACAGGCAATTACCCGCTCGATTGCCGACCAGGCCAGGACTATCCGGATTCCGGTGCATATGACCGAAATTATCAATAAAATACTCCGGATAAGCAGAATCTTTGTCCAGGAATACGGCCGGGACCCCCTTCCGGAGGAGATAGCCAAAGAAATGCGGATGTCTCAAGATAAGGTAAAAGCCATCCTGAAAGTAGCCCAGGAGCCGATTTCTCTCCAGACGCCCATCGGAGATGAGGGAGACACCCACTTTGGAGATTTCATTGAAGACAAAAGGGCAATCTCTCCGGCTAACGCCACAGTGCACTCAATGCTTAAGGACAATATGAACAATGCCTTGGCCACTCTCACCGATCGGGAAAAAAAGATACTGCTCTTACGTTTCGGTTTAGAAGACGGCACCGCCCGGACGCTGGAAGAAGTAGGCAAAGTTTTCCGGGTTACCCGGGAGAGAGTGCGCCAGATTGAAGCCAAGGCCTTAAAAAAACTACGCCATCCCACCCGCAGTCGTAAACTCCGGGCATTTTTGGATATGGCTATCGCCAGCGAAAGAGAATACTAATTTTGCGGGAGTAGTTCAGTGGTAGAACAATAGCCTTCCAAGCTATTTATGGGGGTTCGATTCCCCTCTCCCGCTTAAATTCCCATCTATGAAATCATTAACCGAATATCTCTGGTTCAACACCAAAACCCAGCGGGCATACCTAAACATAACCCCACAAATAGAGGAACTGGTTAAAAAGAGCCAAATTAAAGAAGGCCTGTGCTTAGTGAACGCGATGCACATCACCTCCAGTGTTTTTATTAATGATGACGAAGACGGCCTGCATAAGGATTTTGACCAATGGCTTGAAGGCTTAGCTCCGCATCAGCCAATCTCCCGCTACCGCCACAATCTTACCGGTGAAAATAATGCCGATGCCCATCTCAAGAGGCAAGTTATGGGCCGAGAGGTTACGGTGGCGGTAACCAACGGCAAACTGGACTTCGGCCCCTGGGAACAAATATTTTACGGAGAATTCGACGGCCTGCGCAAAAAACGAGTGCTGGTAAAAATTATCGGAGAATAACCATGGATGAGCAATTTTTAAAACCGGTTTATATTGAGGCCTTTGATTTGGATGATGCCTGGTTTCAATGCCTGAGCTCAATAATTGACCAAGGACATATCTATACTATTGAAAAGGGAAGTTACCAGGGTCAGAAACGGTTGGAATTCGACTTTGTAACTATCCGGGTCAAAAAACCCTCACACCAGATCATCCCGGTAATTCCCGAAGGAATGTCTATTCCCGCCCCGACCGATATGGATTATATTCAGGGATACTTAAGCTATCTTTTAACCGGAAACAAAACCGCCACCGAAGATTATACCTACGGAGAGAGATTAGTGGATGCCAAAGTCCGTCTGAAAGAAGGCTCCTTAATTAAAGAGATGCCCTTAGGGGTGAATCAGGTGGAAGAAGTTATCCGGATGTATAAAACCCATGGCTTTGGCACCAACCAAGCGGTGATGGAAATCGGTATGCCCTCGGATATAAAATTGGATGACCCGCCCTGTCTGAGGATTATTGATACCCGTGTGCGCTACGGCAAGCTGCATTTTATGCTTTATTTTCGCTCCTGGGACCTCTGGGGAGGTTTTCCCTCTAACTTAGGAGGCCTGCAATTGGTCAAGCAGTATATGGCCTCGGAGATAGGGGTAGAGGATGGCGAGATTATTGCCTGCAGTAAAGGCCTGCATCTTTATGAATACTCCTGGGAGCTGGCCCAAACGCGCACCAAAAAAACCATCAAAGGGATATCCACTAAAAATATCCCCCCAGTCAGCTCTTGCCGCTAAACTCATACTTACCCGACATTTTCCTTCCAGATAAATAATGCTCAAAGAAACACTTATCTTATCCGGCCCGGACATAGAAAAATTAATAACTATGCCCTCGGCCCTGCGCATTGCCGAACAGGCCTTTACCGCCTACGGCCAGGGTAAAATCCAGATGCCGGCCAAAATATATCTGCGTTTAGATAAATACCAGGGAGACTTCCGGGCTATGCCGGCCTACATAGAAGGGGTGGAGGCCTGCGGAATGAAATGGGTCAACGTCCATCCGCAAAACTTGAAGCACGGCCTGCCCTCGGTGATGGCCCTGATTATCATCAATGACCCTAAAACCGGGCTTCCTTTGGCAGTTATGGATGGCACTTATATCACCAATCTGCGCACCGGAGCCGCGGGAGGAATTGCCGCGAAATACCTGGCCAGAGAAAACTCCTCCCGCGTAGCCCTGGTCGGCTGCGGAGCCCAGGCCCAAACCCAGCTTATGGCCCTCAACGAAATATTTAACCTAGAAACGGTATCTCTCTATGACTGTGTCAAAAGCCAGCCAGAAATCTTCTTAAAGAAAATGCGCTATTTAGACTTAAAAATGTCTGCCGTGGAGAATATCCCGGACTGCCTCAAGAATGCTGATATATTGGTTACTACTACCCCTTCCCGCAGGCCCATTATTAAGCCGGAATGGATAAAAAATGGGACGCACATCAACGCTATTGGCGCCGATGCCTCCGGCAAGGAGGAACTGGAAACGGGAATACTCAAAAAAGCAAAGGTAGTGGTTGACGACATTACCCAGGCAATCCACAGCGGAGAGATAAATGTGCCGATGACGAGAAAAACAATAACCAGAAAAAATATCCACGCTGATTTAGGAGAAATAATAACCGGAAAGAAACAGGGCAGGAAATCAAGAGAAGAAATCACGGTTTTTGATTCTACCGGCCTGGCTATTTTAGATGTAGCTATGGCCCATTATGCCTACCAACAAGCCAGAAAAAACAAAGTGGGAAAAACGGTTAAATTCTATTAATTCAGTTACCGCTTTTTAGAGCGGTAACTATTGCATAAGGAGGCGCGTGATGCTGGAAAAGTTTTTTAAAGGCTTATCTATATGTTCGGTTTTATTTCTGGTTGAACCGCGTATTTCATCAGCAGACACGAAATATGAAACCGCTACCTTTGCCGGAGGCTGTTTTTGGTGTATGGAAGCGCCCTTTGATGAATTAGACGGAGTTATCAGCGTAATATCCGGCTATACCGGCGCAACCGGCAAACCCAATCCCACCTACGCGGACTATGCCCAGAAAGGCCACCTTGAAGCCATTCAGATTACTTATGATCCCGCTAAGATAAGCTATACCCGGCTGCTTGAGGGTTTCTGGAGACAAATTGATGCCACTGACTCCGGCGGACAGTTTGTTGACCGGGGCCCGCAATACCGGACGGCAATCTTCTACCACAATGACCGGCAAAAAAAGCTGGCGGAGGAATCTAAACAAGAACTAGAACGATCCGGTGTATTCACCAAACCCATCGTCACGGAAATCATTCCCGCCTCAACTTTCTATAAGGCTGAAGACTACCATCAGGATTATCATCGAAAGAGCGCGCGGAAATATAAAAACTACCGGCTTAATTCCGGCCGGGATCAGTTTTTAAATAAGGTCTGGGGCGCTACCTGCGCCTTGCCTTCAGCTAAGAGAAAGGACAATATATCAGAAAAGCCGGCCAGGGAAGAACTAAAAAAGAAACTCACTCCCTTACAATTTAAGGTTACCCAGGAGAATGCCACTGAAAAACCCTTTGAAAACGCGTATTGGGATAATAAGCGTGAAGGAATTTATGTGGATATTGTTTCCGGAGAGCCGCTGTTTAGCTCATTGGATAAATTTGATTCCCAGACCGGCTGGCCAAGCTTTAGCCGGCCTCTGGAACCGAAAAATATTAAGACTGAGGAAGATGAGGCCTTATTTACGCCCAGGACAGCAGTTAAAAGCGTTCAGGCGGATTCTCATCTGGGCCATGTCTTCAACGACGGCCCTCAACCCACGGGACTGCGCTATTGCGTCAATTCCGCGGCCCTGCGCTTTATCCCCAAGGAGGATTTAGAAAAAGAGGGCTACGGAGAATACAAAAAACTTTTCAATTAATAACCGGACAGCGATTGGTTTAACCCAACCAAAATAATTTGTTTGATCCCTCAGCCTGAAAGGAGCGTTTTAGAGATATGGATTTATTATCAGCCGCTATACTGGGAATTGTAGAAGGTATCTCTGAATTTTTACCCATATCATCCACCGGGCATCTGATTTTAACCGCTCAAGCCCTGCGGCTTGAACAGTCGGATTTTTTAAAAAGTTTTGAGATTGCGATACAGCTGGGAGCTATTCTGGCGGTAGTGGCGCTCTACGGAAAGCGGCTGGTAATGAATTTCAAAACATTAAAACTGGTAATAGCGGCTTTTATCCCGACCGCTGTAATTGGATTCATCTTCTACAAAATGATCAAAAATGTCTTTTTTAACAGCAATCATATTATTCTTTGGTCTTTACTCTTAGGGGGCATTTTCCTGATTGTTTTTGAATTATTGCATCGCGAAAAGGAAGAGGCATTGGAAGAAATTGCTTCAATGTCATACGCGCAGGCGTTTATAATCGGGGTTTTTCAATCCATCGCGGTCATCCCGGGGGTCTCCCGGGCGGCGGCCACCATAATAGGCGGCTTAATCCTGGGCCTAAGAAGGAAGACAATAGTGGAATTTTCTTTCTTGTTGGCTGTGCCGACAATGGGAGCGGCGGCAACATTAGATTTAATAAAAAGCGCTGGCGCCTTTAAGCCCGAAGATTTCTTATCCCTATCCCTGGGGTTTTTGGTATCGTTTATCGTGGCGCTCTTATCCATAAAATGCTTGCTCGGTTTTATAAAAAACCATAATTTTATTCTTTTTGGTATTTACCGTATCATTTTAGCGTTATTATTCTTATTCATACTTAAGGTGTAAAAACGATGGGGACAGTATAATAAAATCAATAATTAAGTATTGTCCCCCTAACTGCTAACCGCAGGTAGTTCGGGGGGTAGTTCGGGGGACACATCACTTAATTATTGATATTGTTAGTATTCCTGCTATGATCTCCTTATGGCACGTTTAGCGCGAGTGGTAGTTCCTGGTTGTCCGCATCACATCATACAAAGAGGGAATCGTCGACAAAAGGTATTTTTTAACGACGACGACCGAAAAGCCTACCTTGATTATTTAATATTATATGCTAAGCCAGCGGGTATTAGTTTTTGGGGATATTGCTTAATGGATAATCATGTTCATCTTATTGCTGTTCCTGAAAAGGAAGATAGCTTTGCTTATGGTTTTGCGCAAGCGCATAAACATTATACTCGCAGAATAAACTTCAGAGAAAATTGGCGCGGCTATCTCTGGGAAGGAAGATTTAAGTCTTACCCTTTGAGCGAATTTCATTTATATGCCGCAATCCGTTACATAGAAAGAAATCCTGTTAGAGCAAAAATAGTTAAAAATGCCTGGGATTATCCTTGGTCAAGCGCTAGAGCTCATGTATTTAACGAAAGAGATATAATGCTAGATAATAATTTTCTCACTTCAGATATTCCAGACTGGAAAGCTTTTCTGTCCGAAGAGGACAAGCCTGACAATGTTAATCTTCTTAAATTACATGCGGCTACAGGCAGGCCGCTAGGAGATGATAAGTTTATAAAGGCTATTGAGGATGAAACCGGAAGGGAACTAAAGAAACGAAAACCAGGGCCGAAAAACAATAATTAAGTGATGTGTCCCCGGAACT
>JAUSCZ010000029.1 GCA_030674475.1 Candidatus Omnitrophota bacterium | reverse complement strand
CCTCTAATTTCAGGCGCAGTTCTTCTTCGGGATAATACCGTTTTGTTTCTTTAATGGCTTTGTGTTTTTCCAAAACCACTTCTTTTAAGAAATCCGCGTATTCTGCCATTTTTACCTGTTGTTGGTAACGCGTCTTAATTCTTCCAATTTTCTTAGGGCCGAGCCGGAATCAATGGACTGCCGGGCTAATTCTATACCCTCTTTGATTGAGCCGGCCTTATCCGCGGTATAAATAGCACAGCCGGAATTAAGCAGGACGATGTCTCTTTTGGGCCCTTTTTTGGCCTGGAGAACCTCTAAGGTAATCCGGGCGTTGTCCTGGGCATTGCCACCCTCTAAATCCTTAAGCCGGGACTTTTTGATTCCAAAATCAGAAGGGCTGATTTTATAAGAGCGCAGTTTCTTATTTTTTAGCTCGCATATCTTAGTAAAAGTGGTAGTGGTAATTTCATCTAAGCCGTCTAAACCGTGAACAACCAAACCGTGCTTAACCCCCAGATTAGCCAGGACCTTAGCCAAAACAATCAATAGCTTAGGATCGTAAACCCCCAACAGCTGATGGGTGGCAAAAGCCGGGTTGGTTAAAGGGCCCAGGAGGTTAAAGATGGTGCGCAGGCCTAATTCCTTACGCACCCCGGCGGCGTATTTCATTGCCGGATGCAGGCTCTGGGCGAAAAGAAATCCAATGCCTACGGTCCTTAAACATTCCTCAACCTTTTTTTCATCTATATTGATATTTACCCCTAAGGCCTCCAACAAGTCAGCGCTTCCGCATAAACTAGAGACCGCGCGGTTTCCGTGTTTAGCCACCACCAGGCCGCATCCGGCGGCCACCAAGGCCGAAATAGTAGAAATATTAAAGGTATGTTTAATATCCCCTCCGGTGCCGCAGGTGTCCAAAACAACATCTTCTTTAATATTTATTCTTTTGACAAACTTGCGCATGGCCAAGGCTGCTCCGGTAATCTCTTGCGCGGTTTCACCCTTCATCCGCAAGGCAATTAAAAAAGCGGATATCCACACCGGACTCAACCTGCCTTGCATTATCTCTTCAAACACGGATTGCACCTGAATCTGAGTAAGATCGTTTTTGTCAATTAAGGCGGTGAGGGCTTCTTTTATCATAACTTGACTTTCAGGAAATTCCTCAAGATGTCTTTACCGGCCTTGGTTAAGATTGACTCAGGATGAAACTGCACCCCGAATAAAGGATACTCCTTATGCTGTAGGCCCATAATCTCACCCTCCTTGGTCCAGGCAGTTATCTCTAAGCAATCCGGCAAGGATTTTTTTTCTACCAACAGGGAATGATAGCGGGTAGCCTCAAAAGGGTTGGGTATATTTTTGAAAATACTTTTAGAGTTATGATAGATAAGCGAGGTCTTGCCGTGCATCAGCCTTTTAGCCGGGATAACTTTTCCCCCGTAAACCTCACCGATACACTGATGGCCAAGACATACCCCTAATACCGGAACCTTACCGGCAAACTCCCGAATCAATTCCTTGGATATGCCGGCTTCAGCGGGCGTGCCGGGGCCGGGAGAAATCACAATCTTACCCGGACACAGAGCCTTTATCTTTTTAAGGGTAATCTTATCGTTGCGGAAAACCTTAAGATTTTCTCCTAATTCACCCAGATACTGCACCAGGTTGTAAGTAAAAGAGTCATAATTATCAATCATTAGAATCATATCTTTACAACTCCTCTATCAATGAAGCCGATGGTTTTCAGGAGTAGGGGCAGGTTCTGAACCTGCCCCTACAATAATGTTGATAATTCCATGGGAATGATTCGGCTTCATTCCTTCTCCCTCCAGACCCTGGCCCCTAACTTTTGCAGTTTTAATTCCATATTTTCGTAGCCGCGGTCAAGGTGATAGATACGGGAAATCTCAGTCTTACCCTTAGCCACCAGTCCCGCCAAAACTAAGGCCGCCGAGGCCCTCAGGTCCGAGGCCATCACCGGAGCTCCGGACAATGACTTCTTGCCTTCGATAATCGCGTGGGGGCCTTCGCGCATAATCTTTGCCCCCATCCGGTTAAGTTCAGCCACATGCATAAATCTGTCCGGATAGATTTTCTCGGTAAACACGCTTACTCCCGGGGTTACGCTCATCAACGACATCATCTGGGCCTGCATATCCGTAGGAAAGCAAGGATAAGGCAGGGTGGTAATATTTACCGGCTTTAAATTTTTCCGCGGCCGGACTCTTAACCCTCCATCCGCGTCTTCAATCTTAACCCCGCAATCAGCCAGCTTATCCAAGACTGCCGCTAAGTGCTCTTTAAACGCTCCCTTGATGACGCAGTCACCTTTGGTGATAGCCGCCGCCAAAACAAGCGTGCCGGCCTCAATGCGGTCAGGAATTACCTGATAATCGGTTCCGTGCAAGTGGCGCACCCCTTCTATTTCAATGCAGGGCGTCCCCTGGCCCCGGATTTTAGCTCCCATCTTGTTTAAAAAGTTGGCTAAATCCACTACCTCAGGCTCACAGGCCGCTGATTCAATCACGGTTTTACCCTTAGCTAACACCGCCGCCATCATCACATTGTCCGTAGCCAGGACCGATGAGCCAAAGGCTCCTCCCAGATACATATTCCCCCCGCAAAGATGTTTGGCTTCAACCACCACATAGCCGCCCTGAATATCTACCTTCGCTCCCAAGGACTGAATTCCCTTAAGATGTAAATCCACCGGCCTCACCCCGATAATACAGCCTCCGGGAAGGGAAACCTTGGCTTTTCTAAACCTTCCCAAAAGCGGCCCCAACACGCAAAATGATGCCCGCATAGTAGAAACTAATTTATAATCAGCGGTGTGACTTTTCAGATTTTTGGCTTCAACAGTTACCTCACCGTTAGAAAATTCAGCGGTTGCCCCCAGGGAACGCAATATCTTAATCATAGTAGACACATCCCTGAGATTAGGCACATTTTTAATCCGACAGCGCTCGTTAGTCAAGAGACAAGCCGCCAAAAGAGGCAGCACCGAGTTCTTGGCCCCGCTTACCGTAACAATTCCTTTTAAAGGAATTCCGCCTTCAATTACTAACTTTTCCATGCTTCCTCAATATCATCACTCTTTCTATCCCCGAATAATCCTTGATTATCTCATCAACAGCAAAATCATTTCCCGCGAAAACTATTTTCTCAATATCCTCTCGCTGGTTGAAACCTATCTCCAGAAAAAGCAGGCCTTCTTTGTTCAAAAAATTGCCGGCCTCAGCTATTACGCGCCGGTAAAAATCCAGGCCATCCTCCCCTCCGTCCAAAGCCATTCTCGGCTCATAGGCAAGTTCTTTCTGCAAACCGTTGATGTCGCCGGAACGCACGTAAGGAGGATTAGAGATAATTATATCATAATTCCCTAAGCGATTATTAACATTATTTTTCTTGAAAACTGAAAACAGATCGCTCGGAAGAAAATTTATTCTATCGCGGACTGAATTCTTGCTCGCGTTTTCTTTGGCCGCGCTTAGGGCATCCCCTGACATATCAATCGCGGTTACTCGCGCGAAGGTGAGAAATTTGGCTAAACTTATGGCAATACAGCCCGAACCGGTTCCCACATCCAGAATTTTGATTTTTTCTGTCTGCCGGCAGACAGGGATTTTTTGATTTTTGATTTTCTTTAAAACTGTCTCCACCAAAATTTCCGTCTCCGGACGGGGAATGAGAACCCTGCTGTCTACCTGAAACACCAGCCCAAAAAACTCCACCTCACCCAGGATATACTGCAAAGGCACCCCTTGAGAGCGTAAAAATAAAGCCTCGGATAACTTTTTAGCTTGCGCGGCAGTTAAAGACCACTCCTGGCTATACAAGGCGCTTCGGGAACAGTTAAATATCGAACTAAGCAAAATCTCTTTCTCGGTCATATTTTTAAGTTGCGGCGTTGTATTTGACTTCTTCCGCTGCCAAGAGGGCGTTCACAAACTCTTCAATCTCGCCCTCCAAAACACTCTCCAATTGATACACGGTTAGCCCGACCCGGTGGTCGGTTACCCGGCGATCCGGATAATTATAAGTCCTAATCTTCTCACTGCGGTCTCCGGTGCCGATCTGCGAGCGGCGCTCCTGGGTAATCTTGGCCAGCTCATCCTGGCGCATCTTATCCAGGATCCTGGTCTTTAACACCCTTAAGGCCTTATTCCTGTTCTTTAACTGCGAACGTTCGTCCTGACAGGTTACCACCGTTGCCGTGGGCAGATGGGTAATCCTCACTGCCGAATCCGTGGTGTTTACCGATTGTCCCCCGGGCCCCGAAGACCTGAAGACATCAATCTTTAAATCTTTAGGATCAATGACTATCTCTACATCCTTAGCCTCCATCATCACCGCCACAGTGGCGGTTGAGGTATGGATTCGCCCCGAGGCCTCGGTTGCCGGCACCCGCTGGACTCGATGCACCCCGGATTCATACTTAAAGCCTCTGTAGGCGCCTTTTCCTTTAACTGAAAAAATTGCCTCTTTAAAGCCTCCCACTTCCGTAGGATTCCCGGACATCATTTCTACATCCCACTTATGATTCAGGGCATACTTATTATACATCCTAAAAAGATTTCCCACAAATATACCGGCTTCATCCCCTCCGGTTCCGGCCCGGATTTCAACTATGACATCCCGGTTTTCTTCCGTATCCTCCCCCTGAAGGAGTTTTTTTAATTCTCTTTCAAGATTAGTTATTTTTTCCCTTAATTCCGGAATTTCTTTTTTAACCAACAGCCCGAATTCCGCGTCCGCGGATTCATTCTTGGCCATTTCCTCAAGCTCTTTTAATTCTCCCGACAAAGTTTTTAACCGGCGGTATTTATTAACCGCCTCCCCAATGTCGGAGAACTCCTTGGCCAATTTCTGATATTGGTTTTTATCCTGGATAAGCACCGGGTCAGCCAGCTTATGCTCCAGCTCGACATAACGCTTTTCTATATTTTCTAATTTCTCAAACATAGTTATTACAAATATAAATATAATTTACATTAATGACAAATGACGAAACCCGAATGACGAATTAATTTTCAAATGACTTAATGCCTAATTAGACATTTGGGTATTAAAGAATTAGGCATTCGTTCGGAATTCGTCATTAGAAATTCGGCATTACTTCTTATACTTCTTCACATATTTATCCACTCTTCCGGCCAAATCCATAAGTTTTTGCTTGCCGGTATAAAAGGGATGGCACTTGGAACAAATTTCCACCCGGATATTCGGCTTGGTGGAACGGGTATGAATGACCTCGCCACAGGCGCAGATAATGGTTGCATCCTGGTACTTGGGATGAATTCCTTCTTTCATTTTTTATTACCTCCTATGCTAAATCACCAATAACCAATTTCCAATAACCAAATAAATTCCAATAACCAATTATCCAAACATAATCTTTTTTCCTGATTACTTGATTATTGTTATTTGGTGTTTGGTTATTGTTTGTGATTTGGGATTTGGTCATTGGTTATTTTATGATTCCTTAGATTAACAAATACACGATTATCGATTCATACTATTTAAAAACTCAGTATTGGACTTGGTCTTACCGAGCTTTTCAATCAAAAGCTCCATTGCCTCCACATTATTTAATTCATTAAGCACCTTGCGCAGGATCCAAATCTTGTTCAACTCATCCGGCTTAAGCAGAAGCTCCTCATGCCGGGTATTTGAACGTTTAATCTCTATTGCCGGATATATCCTTCTTTGAAAGAGATTGCGGTCAAGCTGAATCTCCATATTGCCGGTTCCCTTGAACTCCTCAAAAATAACTTCATCCATACGGCTGCCGGTATCAACGAGGGCGGTAGCGATTATGGTCAGGCTCCCTCCCTCATCAACAGCCCTGGCCGCCCCGAAAAAACGTTTGGGCTTCTGCAAGGCGTTGGCATCAACTCCTCCGGAGAGAATCTTTCCGCTGTGGGGAATAACTGAGTTATAGGCCCGGGCCAGCCTGGTGATGCTGTCTAAAAGGATCACCACATCCTTCTTGTGCTCAATTAAACGTTTGGCCTTCTCCAGCACCACTTCAGCTACCTGGACATGACGCTCCGGCGGTTCGTCAAAAGTTGAAGAAATCACCTCACCCTTAACCAAACGCTGCATCTCGGTTACCTCTTCCGGACGTTCGTCAATCAAAAGAACAATCAAAATCACATCCGGGTTATTGTGCATAATGGAATTGGCGATTCTTTGCAGAAGCACGGTCTTGCCGCTGTAAGGAGGAGCCACAATCAAACCGCGCTGGCCCTTGCCGATAGGGGCAAGCAAATCCATAATCCGCATCGAAACCTCATTGGGGCTGATCTCTAAAATAAACCTGTCGTGAGGATACACGGGGGTGAGATTATCAAAAAGTACCTTTTCCTTAAGGCCTTCGGGATTCTCAAAATTCACCGCTTCAACCTTAAGCAGGGCGAAATATTTCTCGCCTTCCTTGGGCGGACGAATCTGGCCGCTTACCGTGTCGCCGGTGCGCATATCAAACTTACGAATCTGAGAAGGAGAAACATAGATATCATCGGGACAGGGCAGATAATTATAATTTGGCGAACGCAAGAAACCAAAGCCCTCGGAGAGAATCTCCAAGACCCCCTCTCCGAACATCAATCCGTCTTTTTCCGCCTGGGCCTGGAGGATCTTAAAAATAAGGTCCTGTTTCCTTATTCCGCTTAAGCCGTTGACGTTCAATTCTTTGGCCAGCTTATTCAACTCCGTGATTTTCATTTCTTTTAAATTTACGATGTTTACTTTTTCCATATACTTATTCTCCTTAGAAGCTTACTTATCCCTCTCGTCAGGCGGGGCGAGGCAAAATGCCTTTACCGCGTCCCGCGATGTCTTTAAAAACTTCCTCTACCTGCTTTCTTGTCTGTGTTAACGAACCGTTATTATCTATTATAAAATCCGCCAGGCGAGTCTTTTCCTTTAAAGGCATCTGCAGTTTTATTCTTTTTAAAGACTCAGCTCTAGATAAGCCCAGCCCACGCTTTGAGCGTTCTAACTGTTTACTGAGGCTGGATTTTACCACTATCAGGTAATCGCATTTTTTGTGAAATCCGCTTTCAATCAAAAGCGGAGCGTCAATCACAATCATTTTCCTGGATTTATTTTCTCTTATCTTTCGCAGAATTTCTTTCTTTACTATAGGGTGGATCACCTCGCAGAGTTTATCCAAAGATTCTTTATCGTCAAAGACAACACCGCGGAGTTTAATTCTGGCGGCCGGATCAATCAGGCCATGGACTATTTTATCGGCATCAATAACATAGGCCCCCAGCTCTTTTAACATCCGGCTGACGGTAGTCTTACCCGTGGCCAAGCTTCCGGTTACGCCGATAATCATTTACCCTCGCTTTGCTCGGGAGTAACCAGAGTCCAGTTACCAGAGGCCAGATTTTTTTCCCGACAGAATCGAGATCCCGATAGTTAATCGGGACTGGTTACTGGTTACTGGTTATATATCTTTAACTTACTTTTTGATACAGCTTAACATATTCCCTGGCCGAGCACTCCCAGGAAAAATTATAAGTAAACGCCCTCTTGACTAATTTGAGCCATCTTTTTTTATCTTCATACGCGAAGACCGACCTCTTGACCGCGTAGGTGAATGACCTCAAGCTATAATCCTTAAAGACAAAACCATTATCTTCGGAAATCGTATCACTAAGCCCGCCGGTTTTAAAAACCAGGGGAATCGTTCCATATTTTAAGGCGATCATCTGGCCTAAGCCGCAGGGCTCATAATAAGAAGGCATCAGAAAAATATCCGCGGCCGCGTAAATCTTATGCGCCAGCGGGTCGTTGAAATCAAAACACAGGCTCAGATTACGCGGATACTTTTTAACCATATCTCTTAAAAGATTGTGATACTTGGCGTCTCCGTCTCCTAAGACTATCATCTGAACGCGCGAGCGCTCGATCAGTTCCTCCAGGCCTTGAGTAACCAAGTCTAAGCCTTTCTGCGTAACCAGCCGGCTGACCATCCCTAATAAAGGCACATCTTCTCTGACCGATAAACCGCGTTCTTCCTGAAGCAGTTTCTTATTGGCGTATTTATCCTCTAAATTAAGCGGGGAATATTTCTTATAAATATAGGGATCTCTGGCAGGATCCCAGACCTTATAATCCAGGCCGTTGATTATACCGAAAAGGTCTTTTTTTCTTTGGTGAAGAAGCCCTTCCAGCCCGCAGCCGAATTCCCTGGTCTGAATTTCTTTTGAATAGGCAAGGCTTACCGTGCTTAAGCTGTCGCTGAAGATAATCCCGCCTTTTAAGAGGTTAACCTTACCATAAAATTCTAATCCCTCAATTTTAAACCAAGACCAGTTTAATCCTAATTTGGGGTATTTCTCTTTGCTAAAAACTCCCTGATACGCTAAGTTATGGATAGTGAATACGGTTTTAATATGTTTATAAAATTTATTTTTAGAATAGACAGTCTTTAGATATACCGGAATGAGCCCGGCCTGCCAATCGTGACAATGGATGACATCCGGCTTAAAATTTATCTCAGGTAATATTTCTAAAGCCCGGCGGCAAAAAAAAGAAAATCTCTCTAAGTTATCCGGGTAATCTCCGTTTTTATCTCCATAAAGTGCCTCGCGATTAAAATAGGCGTCATTTTTTATAAAGTACACTTGCACATTCTTCCCGATTTTTGTTACTTCTATATCCGAACCAATACCGCGCGCCGCGGGTTGTGAGAGGTGAGCTGTTTTGTACTTTGGAATAACTACCCTTACCTCCAGTCCCAATTCTTCCAGCGCCAGAGGAAGCGCGCCCACCACATCAGCCAGCCCTCCGGTCTTGGCAAAAGGCACCATCTCGCTGGCACACATTAAAACTTTCACTTGAAAATCCCTCTTTTTAAATCCCCCTCCCTGCCTGCCGGCAGGCAGGTTTCCCCCTTTTACAAAGGGGGATGAAGGGAGTTTTATCTATTTTTCCGTTTACTCCGCGCCTCTGCGGAACATTTACTTCTCACAGTTACTCCGCGCTTCCGCGGTTACCATCTCCTGCCAATTCTTTCCCTTTTTTATATTCACCTTTACCGGCACATCCAATTTATGGACATTCTCCATTTTGTCCCTGACTAAACCGGATACCGCGTCAAATTCCGCCTCCGGAACCTCAAAAACCAATTCATCATGAATCTGCATAATCAACTTGGCCTTTAATTTCATCTCGGATAAAACCTGATGGATATTGACCATCGCTAATTTTATCAGGTCAGCGGCTGAACCCTGAATAGGCGAATTTACCGCCTGGCGTTCGGCAAAGCCGCGCAGAGAGCTGTTTTTATTGTTTATCTCGGGAAGATACCTTCTGCGGCCTAAAATTGTCGTGACAAATCCGGTATCTTTAGCCAGGGCTATCTGGCTCTCGATAAATTTATTCACCTTAGGGTAGCGCAGGAAATAATTATCAATAAAATCTTGCGCCTCGTTCACGGGTATCTCCAGGTCCTTGGCCAAACCAAAGCTGCCCATCCCATAGACAATGCCGAAGTTTATCCTCTTGGCAGTCTCGCGCATCTCATCGGTTACCAAACTCTCCTCAACTCCAAATATAAGGCTGGCGGTAAATTTGTGGATATCCCGGTTCTCGCCAAAGGCACAAATCAGGGCCTCATCGCCGGAAAAATGCGCCAGGACCCTCAGCTCAATCTGGGAATAGTCCGCCGAGATAAGCAGGTTATTTTCTTCGGCGATAAAGGCCTTACGGATATTACGGGCAATTTCACCCCGGGCCGGGATATTCTGAAGATTAGGATTATTTGAAGAAAGCCGCCCTGTTTCTGTGCCGGTCTGGTTAAAGACCGCGTGTATCCTCTTGGTCTTGGGGTCAATCAATAAGGGCAGGCTGTCTATATAGGTGCTTTTTAACTTGGTCAGCTGGCGGTATTCCAAAAGGAGAAGGGGTAAGCCGTGCTTTTTGGAAAGCTTACGCAAGACCTCTTCATCAGTGGAAAGCCCAGTCTTGGTCTTTTTGACCACCGGAAGCTTTAATCTCTCAAAGAGCACATTGGCTAACTGCTTGGGCGAATTTATATTAAACTCCTGCCCTGAATTCAAAGCATAAATTTCTTGGACCAGTCGAGTGAGCCTCACCTGGAGCTCCTGGGATAAAATAGCCAAGGCCCGGACATCTATCTTTACGCCGCTGGCCTGCATATCCATCAGCACGGCTATAAGGGGGATCTCCAACTCATAGAGAAGATTACTCAGAGAATGTGCTCCTATTTTTTCTCTTAAGGCAGGGCTGATCCTGATAATAACATCTAATGCCTGCTCCGGGCTTATCCGACCCGACTGATACCTGCGCTCTAAATACTTATAAGCCAGCTCAACCAAATCAAAGCTGACGAGTGAAGGCTCTAAAAGATACGCCGCCAGCATGGTATCAAAATATAATCCGTTAAGCTCAATATCATTTTGAGACAGAAAAATCCCGGCATCTTTTAGGTTATGGCTTATCTTTTTGATTTTTGAATCAGAAAATACTCTCCTTAGATCCTCATCATCCATGGCCAAAGAATAAAACTCCGCATTATCTTCTCTCGCGCCGAAATATACTTTAGACTCGACTTTCGCGATTAAGAAAATAAATTCGCCGCGGGTGTGGACTTGTTCCAGGATTTCTTTTTTCCTCAGATTATCTTCCAGGGGTATTATCTTCACCACGCTATTTATTTCTTTCTCAGGCGCGACAGGCAAGGCTTTAAGCAGGCGGTTAAATTCTAACTTTTTAAATAGGAGAAAAAGTTTTTCGTAATCCGGTTCTACGCGCTTAAGTTTTTCCGGGTCGGGATCCAGCGGAATATCCGCCTCCAGCCGGAACAATTCATAGCTTAAACGAATATTCTCAATATTCTTAAGCAAGACCTCCCTTAAAGAAGCGGATTTTAGTTTCGCTAAATTATCAATCAGGCTATCCACGCTGCCAAATTCTTTGATTAAGGCTGTCGCCGTCTTTTCCCCCACACCTTTAACCCCCGGGATATTATCTGACGTATCGCCCATCAAGGAAAAAGCATCAATTAACCTTTTAGGCTCCAGTCCGTATTTAAGGACAACCGCCTCATTATCATACCACACCTCTTTCTTGGGCTCAAACACCTTCACCCGTTCATCCACTAACTGCAGAAGGTCCTTATCGGAACTCACAATCACCGTATCCCAGGAATTCTCTTTGGCAATTCGCGCGAAACTGGCAATCAGGTCATCCGCCTCATATCCGGCCAATTCCGATACGGTAATATTATAGGCGGAAACCGTTTCTTTGATAAGATCCATCTGGGCGGATAATCCCTGGGGCGCGGGGGGGCGCTGGATTTTATATTCTTTATATTTTTTCTGGCGGAAGGTCTCCCGCGAGACGTCAAAACAGCAGACTATATACTCGGGCGCGTCTTTTAAAATTTTATTTAAGATATTCACAAAGCCAAACACCGCTCCCGTGGGCTGGCCATAGGATGTGGCAAAATTCGAAAGGGCATAATAAGCCCGGTAACATAGGCCTGAACCGTCAATAAGATATAGCCTGGGATTTGACATACAGAAGAGAAAAACTAAACTTTCCTGCTTTTCGAATCTTTATTAGATATTAGAGACTTTATGAGGAAATTTTGGTTTATAGAAGCAGCTTGCTTAGAGCAGCATCCAGCAGGCTGTTTACTTGATTGTCTTGGGGGTCCGACTCTTTGGCTTCCATATACATCTTTAAGGCATTGAGATAATCTTTATCCTGATAGAAGGCATTTCCTTTGCTTAGCTGCCTCTGGAGGCGTAATTTCTTATCACTTGGCCCCGCGCGCTTAAATGAGGAAATTTCTTTCTTAAGGCTGGAGGCTTCAAGTTCGATATAGCTGTCCATCACCTCAGGAATAACCCTGCCGATTTCATAGACCCGGTTTTTTGCCTCCCGAACCGCCGGATTATTTTTATTGCCCAGCTCTATGAATTTCAGCCAGTATTTAGCGGCCCGCGGGAAATTACCGTCTTTCTCAGACAAAAGAGCCAGGCGCGAATAGGCCTCTATACTTTCGGGCTCACTACTCACGGCTTTCAGTAGGCATCCTGAGGCAATTTCAAACTCTCCCAGCATCTCATACACCGAACCCAAATCATTATAAAGATGGGCTGAGGCCGGGTCTATAGCGGATGCTCTCTGGTAAAACCCCAAGGCTTCATTAAGCATGCCGGATTCCTGGGCAGAGTGGCCTTGTCTATGAAATTCAACCGCTTCCTCTTTGAGTAAATGAGCGCAAAAGGCGGGACTGCTAAAGAATAAAAATAAAAGAGTTACTATGAGTTGAATCTTACCGGAAGAATATCTTTCAAGACGGGTCATTTAGTATAACCAATAGCATAATACACAAAATATTATTGTCAAGTAAAATCTGCCTCTGCCTGCCGGTAAGCAGCAGGGTATTTTCGCGGTTTCGCGGCCTAAAATAAGGGCGGAAGAGTCAACGCGGGATGCTTAACCTTCTCTAAAAATACCATCAGCTCCTCAGAGGTAGTGGCGGTTGTTTCATCGGCAATTTTATCAATCAGGTCCGGCTCACCTATCTCCTGGACTCTTTTTATCAGCTTCTCACCTAAGAGCTCTTTAAGCTCCTTGGGCATCCAGATTAATCTTCTTAAGCCTCCGTCGGCTGAGATAAATTTCTTGCTGGTAAGATAGATTTTACCCACCCCTAAGAAACCCGGAGTTTGTATTCCGCCCCCGACCGAACCGGCCAGGGTGGTAAAGGTCATTCCGCAGGGAGTCATCCCGGAGAAATCCCGATGCACCACCATTATTCCGTTAGCCTCCGGAATAACCGCCATAATACACTCAAAGCATCCGCAGGAAGTAGAAGGATTATTGACCATAGAATACATTGAGAATCTTTCCAAGGTGCGGTTAGAGCGCAGATTCACATAGGCGTTAACCGAGGCCCACTCGCCGTTTACCGAATCAAGACACTCTCCTTTAGGGATAGGCTTGTTGCCGCCGCTGGGGGCAATCTCATAAGCGGCCTTGGTATCTAACCAGGAATAGGCTCCGCATAAACCCACCTTTTCCGGAGTAATCACGCAGATATGATTCGGGGCAAAAGACTGGCAAAGCTCGCAGGAATAAAAGGTATCCACGCTTTCATCGGTCATTCCGCTTAAACGCTCATCGCGCTCAGCATAGACCTGTCTGGCCTTGATTAACTCTCTCTGCACATCCTCTTCCTTGGTAAAAAGGGTTATCTGAACCTTATCGGCAATCGCTCCGAATTCTTCGTGAATCATCGCGTGTAAAACTATGCCTAAATGCTTGACCCTGAGGCCCTTGGCAAAGGCATCCTTACTGATACGAATCCAGTTCATATCTCTTTGCCCGATATGCATTACCCCCATACAATAGTTAAAAAACCGGTGCAGTTGACGCTCAAGTATCGGCTCAAAATCCTTTTGTAGTTTGCGTCCGGCAACCTCAATCAAAATCCCCAAAGGAAGGGATTTTACTTTTTCCGGCAATTGGTCAACATCCGGGCCGATTAAATCTATCTTACCGTCTTCTATCTCAGAAGCGTCTCGCATTAAAATCAGTTCAAAGGCATGGGAAGATTTCCCGCCAAACTCACAATAAAGCTGTTCCCGCCTTACTCTTTCTCCCTCAAAGGCCGCGCCATAGAGAACCGGTATGGGAATTTTAGAAACCTTAACTTTGACTCCCCGAACCTCAATACAACGGGGGACAATCTTTTTATAGTCAAACTCTTTGACTAAGGCCTCGTAAGTGGTGATGCCTGAGGGCTTAATCTCCGGGATATCAGTATCGGCAATAATTGGAAAACCCATATTAATTGCCCCGGCTCCGGTAGCGTATTTTAAATCATCCACCAAACCCAGGGTTAAGCCAAAGGCAAAAACCCGCTCTTTGGTATAAAGCAGGCACTTCTTGCCCTGTCCGGCCTTAAGGCCGCCAAAGGTCATCGCTGAACGGATGGCCCAATTCAGAGGATAAATCGCGCTGATAGTGTCCCGGCCGTAAGGAACGATGTAATTATCCCAGCCCATCTCCACCCCGGATTCCTTAAGCTGATCAATTATAGAACGGCCGCCGGATGAGCTTCCCACGAAAATCAGGATATTTCTTTCCTGAAGCTGTCTGACCACGCTCACCGCGATTTCATTGGTGGGGGCCGCTCCCAGAATCGCGGCAAATCCGGGCATTCTTCCGTCAACCAGCTGAATTCCCAGGGATCTCAGGATGGTATCGGTAAAGAAACCGTTACAGTCGGTTTGAGGCTCCTGCTTATAAAGATAGCGTAAAACGGTGATTATCTCTTCGCAAAGAAGGGTGGCGATGCCGGCATCCAGGGCATCCCCCAGATAAGGCAGCCAAAGTTTTTCTCGGGGCTCAAGCGGCAGCAAACCCTTAGCATAATTAAAAACATTGACCGCCTCTTTTAAAGTCTTTACCTCTGCCCCCAATAAGGCATTGGCCATAGGCAGGAAAAAGGCAGTTTCGGGAAAACCAATCTTAGTATCCGGCCCATGTTCTTTTAAAGCCTTATTCAGAAATTCCTCAGCCTCCCGGGCAATAACTCTCGAGCCCCTTATCGCGGCAGCCGCAACTATTTTAGACATTTTACCAACCCCCTGTTTAAATAAAGGTTAAGGCCAAGGCTTAGATTAAGCTTGTCTCCACCTTGACCTCAGCCTTAACC
This sequence comes from Candidatus Omnitrophota bacterium, assembly GCA_030674475.1. GTDB lineage: Bacteria > Omnitrophota > Gorgyraeia > Gygaellales > UBA12090 > UBA12090. The sequence goes on along the minus strand of JAUSCZ010000029.1, from coordinate 116,044 downwards.
TTAACCTTTTTCATTTACAATTTGGTTATTGGTTATTAAATATACACTTCTTCTTTGTCGTATTGAAGATCCTTGGTAAAGGAGAAATTAAAATCCGGGCGCAGTAATTTATCTTTGATGCCGGAGACATCTACTTTAAGCCTGGCCAGCTTAAGCAGTATGCCGATATTCTCTATTTTCTTGACGAATACCGCTCCCTTGATGACATTGTTTTTTAAGACAATCTTTCGGTAAATATCCTGCCGGATATCCTTAAGCGCTATTTCTTCAAAGCCATCCGGGGTTTTGGTTATCCCAAAAGAGATTACCGGCAGGCCGAAGAACTCCACCGAATTCATCCCCACCGAACCCGGGTATTTTTTATTCTCGCCGGAAATACTGGCGGCAACAATCAAGCCCTGCTCGATCGCGTTCGGCCAAAGGGCATTGACCGCTGTCTTCTCTAATATGGGGTCATAACTCTGGGCAATATCCCCGGCGGCATAAATATTGGGAATATTGGTCCGCATATAATCATCCACCAGGACCCCTTCTTCGAATTTTATCCCGGAATCTTCTGCCAGTTCAATATTCGGCTTGACCCCTTTTCCCACCACCACAATGGATGCAGCAATCACCTTTCCGGAATCTAATTTTACCGCCCGGCAGTCACCTTCTCCGATAATCTCCTGGGCTTGCGAACCGCTGACTATCTCAATTCCGTTTTCCACCAAACGCCGTTTACACATCTCAGCAGACTCTTTATCCAAAATCTGGGAAAGAATCTGGGAAGACTTAACTATTACCTTGACCTCTATTTTTCTTTTTTTCAGGCCGTAAGCGGCCTTAAGGCCGATCAGCCCTCCGCCTAAGACGCAGGCAGTCTGGGTAATAGGAAGCAGTTCCAGCATTCCCTTGGCATCAGAAATAGTGCGAAAGCCAAAAACCCCCTTTTTATGGATACCTTTTATCTCAGGTAATTTAGGAGAAGCGCCGCAGGCCAAAACCAAATAATCATAATCAATCCTGGTCTTATCCTCCAGTACTACCTGATTTTTTTTAGAGTCAATCCTGCCTGCCTTTTGGTTTAAAAGCAGTTCAATATCATTTTCGGAGTAGAATTTTTTGGGTTTATAGACTAATTTGTCTTCTTTAATATCTCCGGCCAGATAATAAGAAATCAGACAACGGTTATAGCCGGTGTAATCCTCCCTGGAAAGGATAGTTATCTTGATCTCTTTATCTTTCTTACGCAAGGCCTCGGCGCAGGATATCCCTGCCGCGGAATTACCTATAATAACAACTCGTTTCATAATCGAACCTATTGAGATTAATGCCGAATTTCTAATGACGAATCCCGAATGAATGTCTAATTCTTTAATACCAAAATGTCTAATTAGGCATTAAGTCATTTGAAAATTCATTCGCCATTCGGGCTTCGTCATTAGACATTTATCGCTTTTCCTCTACATAAAGGATTGCCTTAGTCGGGCAGTTCTTGGCGCAGCGAGGGTCTTTAATATCCACGCAGAGGTCGCATCGGACCGACTTGGAATCCCGAAAATCGGGCCGGACCGCCCCATAAGGGCAGACCATAACACACATCCAACAGCCTACGCACTTTTCCTGATCAAAAAGCAGGCCTTCCTGAGGGTCGTATTTTAAAGCCGCGGCAATACAGGCCTGAACACAAGGATGATCCTGGCAATGCCGGCAGGCCATCGGATAATTTTCCTCCTGGCCGACATACACCCTGACTGAAGGAAGAGCCACATTCTCTTCTAAGACGGCGGTATACAAATCCTTAGAAGGAGAATGGCCTATGGCGCAGACAATCTCGCAGGTTTTGCAGGCAGTGCATTTCTTGGAATTGTAATATAATTTCTTCATAACAATACGCTAACTAAAAATTAAAAATGCAAAAGTAAAAACCACAAGTCAAAAATCAAAACTTTTGATTTTTACGTTTTGGTTTTACCTTTTTACTTTTGACTTTTGACTTTTATTGGTACATCATCGGCTTGAGGTTTAAGGCCTTTCTTTTAGAATTCATATGCTCGATGGTAATCTTGGCCATTTTAAGCGGGTCAATTTCAAAGGCCCACTTTCCTCCGGTTAATTCCTCAACCTCTTTAGTAACAAAATTAGTCATATTTTTAGCGCCGTATACCGGAAAAGGCTGGCCAAAAATCACCAAAGCCCCGGAGGCCACGAAATACCAGCCGATAGCAATGGCCTTCTCGGACATCCATTCCGGGGCGATTCCGACAACCGGAAGTTCATCCAGGCCCACGCCTAAGCCTCCGGCACCGACTATTTCGCAGCAGGCAGTCAAAATCCGGGAATTATCCACGCAAGGCCCCATATGTAAAATCGGAGGACATCCCACCGCCTCACAGATTTCCTGAAGGCCCTTGCCGGCGTATTTAAAAGCGGTTTCAGGGGTAAGCAGGCCTTCCTTGCCGCAGGCAGTGGCGGCACAGCCGGTCTGCACCACCAGAACATCGTTCTTAAGCAGTTCTTTGATTAACTTAATGTGAGTTTCACCGCTTTGCATCTTAGGATTATCGCATCCGACCACCCCGGCCACACCTCTGATCCTTCCCATTGCCACCCCGTCGTTAAGCGGCTTATAGGTGGATAAGGTCTTGCCCCCTAACATCTCAAAAATATACTCAGTGGTGAAACCAGAAATTAAGTTTTCCGTGGCCCGGGGGATATGGACTTTTTCCTGGTTACGATTAGGATAATTTTCAATCGCCGTCTGAATCAGCTTTTTAGCAATTTCATAACCCTGCTCTTCCTTAAACTCAACATATTCGCTGCCCGGAAAATGGGCCCGGGGGCTGGTGGAAACCACCTTAGTGTGAAAATTACTAGCGATATTCGGCAGAGAGGGCATAACACACTGCAGGTCAACTATGAGCATCTCAACCACGCCGGTAACCAAGGCCAGCTCCTGTTGCAAGAAGTTTCCGGCAACCGGCACCCCCCGCCTAATCAAAACCTCTAAGGCGGTACAGCAGATTCCGGCCACAGTTATTCCGGAAGCGCCTTTTTCCTTGGCTAACTTTATCAACTCCGGGTCGCTGGCGGCCTGGGCAATCATATCGGATAAAACCGGCACATGGCCGTGAACCAGGATATTCACCTGGTCGTATTTCAAAACCCCTAAGTTGACCCGGGAATCAAGCGGGCGGGGAGAACGAAATAGAATATCGGTTAATTCAGTAGCAATCATTGAACCGCCCCAGCCATCACTTAAGGCCACCCGCATACCGTGGCGCATCAGAGAGCGGTAATCATTATCCACGCCCATATTGGTCCGGGCTAAGGCCTCAACCACCTCCCGATCAATGCCCCGGGGCATAATCCCCAGTTTTCTCCACATCTCTTTGGTCTTTTTGGGTGCGCGCTGGATAAGAACCAGTTCTCCCTCCTGCTGTCCGTATTCGGCAAAAATCCGGTCGGCTAAATCCACGGCAATATCCTGAGGGCTTCTGCCCTCAACTTTAACCCCGTATTCCTGAGCCAGGACTTTAAGCTTAGACTCATCGGTAATCTGATAACCCGGAGCCTTGCCCTGGGCGGCAAGCTTAAAGGCTTTAGTAAGCTCCCTTCCGTGGTCATTATGACAGGCGGAGCCGGCGGTAATATGGCGCAGGAGATTACGCGCGGCAATCACATCCGCGTCAGCGCCACAGACGCCCAGCTTGGGGCCGTTGGGATTAAAAGGGTCAATCCTGCAAGGGCCTAAGTTACAATTTTTACAGCAAATTCCCAATAATCCGAATCCGCAGTGGGGCTGTTGCAAGAGCTCTCTATCCCAGACAGTCTGAATACCTAAATCTTCAGCCACCTGGCGCATTTCCTGGGTGGCGCTATCTCCATAAAATTTATTTTCAGCCATTATTCACCTCCATTGCAGCCGTTAATCGCGCGGATTATCCGCGCCAGAGACGGCAGCAAGTGTATTATAAATAGTTTCAAATTCTTTACGCAGGTTTTGATCAAAAACAAACTTTCCCCTTGAGCCTTCCAGGGTCCGGTTAAAACTTACGCTGGCGATAAGCTCATTTCCTAAAGAGGACTGGATAAAATCAAGATCGGACGCATTTTTTATTTTATTTCCGATAAAAAATATTTTCGTTAATCCTAAGCCTTCAGCCAATTCCTTGATATGCTTGGCCGTCTGGAGGCTGGTTGCTGAGGGCTCAACCGAAATCAAAAAAACATCCACCCCGCGGGCGGTGGCCCTTCCCAAATGCTCGGAGCCGGCAGCCATATCCAAAATTACCACCTCATTCTGCCTTAAGACCAGGTGTCCGACTAATGAGCGCACAAAGGTATTCTCCGGGCAAAGACAACCCCCTTGAGGCTTATCCACCTTACCCATCACAATCAGGCGGATGCCCTTATCCTGGGGACAGAACTTTTCCGGGATGTCGTCTACCTTGGGATTAATCTGAAAGAACCCTTGGGGATTAGCGGGATCTACGCCGGTGCGCTCAAAGATGAGATCCTTCATTTGGCTGATAGGCTTAATCTCATTATAAGCGGGAAAATCCAAAGCCAGGCCTAAGCTTATATCCGGATCACAATCCAGCGCGATTACCGACTTATTTTTTTCAACTAATATTTTTATTAAACCCGCGGCAATGGTGGTCTTACCCGAACCGCCCTTACCGCTGATGGCAATCTTCATAGTAACGCAAAAGCGCAAAAAAACCTTATACCGCAAAAACGCGAAGAAATATTTTTAACTCTATAATCCCGCGGCATCCAAAACCTTGGGCACTAATTTATCCCAGCCGATGGGCATAATGTGTATGCCTTGGCATATCGGCTTAAGTTCTTTAATCAAACGGGCGGCAATCTCAATTGACGTAGCCTGTTTGTCTTTGGTGTCTTGCATTTCTTGAATCAGATTATCCGGCACAGAAATACCGGCCACATTCTCATTCATATATTTGGCCATCCCCGCGGATTTCAGCAAAACTATTCCGGCAATAATAGTAGTCTTGAGATGCTTAGTTTTAGAAAGAAAGTTTTCAAAGGTCTTTAAATCATACACTGCCTGGGTCTGAAAAAACTCCGCTCCCGCGTCTATCTTTTTCTCCATCTTCATAATCTGCGGCTCAAGAGGATCCGAGCCGGGATTGACCACCGCCCCCACGCAGAATTTCGGCAAAACACCTTCTAATTTTTTCCCGGCCATATCCAGGCCTTGTTCCAGCCGACGAATAACCTGGATAAGTTGGACCGAATCAATATCAAAAACCGCCTTGGCGTGAGGATGGTCCCCTAATTTAGGATGATCCCCGGTCAAGGCCAGGATATTCTCAATTCCAAAATTGGCCGCGGATAGGATATCCGATTGTAAAGCCAGACGATTACGATCCCGGCAGGTAACTTGATACACCGGCTCAAAACCTTTTTCCTTGAGCCGGATGCTTACCGCCAAAGAACCCAAACGCATTACTGAACTCTGCAAATCAGTAACATTGATCGCATCCACCCTGCCCCGCACCAATTCCACGTCTTCTAAGATACGCCCGGATTCTATCCCCTTAGGAGGACCGACTTCACTGGTAAGGATAAACTTTCCCGCCTGAATTTTTTCTTTAAAAGTCATCTTAAGCTCCAGGTTATAAAATTATGTATTTATAGCTGTAATTTCGCCGCTTCAACCACATTACGCATCAGCATAGTTACGGTTAAAGGACCCACCCCTCCGGGTACCGGGGTAATCCAGGAAGCCCGTTTAGAGGCTTCTTCAAATTCTATATCGCCGACTATTCTTTCCTTCACCCTGTTTATCCCCACATCCACCACAATGGCTCCCTCTTTAATCCATTCACCTTTAATCAGGTTGGCCCGGCCTACCGCGACCACCAGAACCTCGGCCCTTTTTATATGCTCCTGGGTCAGGCCCCGCTCAGCCGTAGCGATATGACAGACAGTAGTCGTGGCGAACTGCTCTAATAAAAGCAGGCTCAAGGGCTTTCCCACTATCTCGCTGTGTCCGACCACCACCGCTTCCTTCCCGCGCAGACTAACTCCGGTTGAGCGTAATAGCTCCATTACGCTGTTAGCGGTGCAGGGAATAAATTTGGCCTGGCCGAAAAAGAGTTTACCTAAATTTTCCGGATGCATGCCTTCGGCGTCCTTAAAGGGTGAGATGTGCCGGGGGATTAAACGCGAATCAATATGGCCGGGTAAAGGCATCTGGATAAAAACAGCCGAAGTATCTTTATCGCTATTAAGTGAATCCAGAAAAGAAAAAAATTTATCCTGGTTTATATCCTGGGTGAGTTTATGATGGCGGTATTCTATATCCAGCTCAGCGGCGCATTTTATCTGGGACCTAAAGTAAACCTCGGCCGCCGGATTATCCCCAATCTGCACCCCGGCCAAAACCGGGCCTCTGCCGGATTTGGCCTTTAGCCGGATAACTTCTTTTTTTATCTCTTCCTTGATCTTTAAAGCAAGAGGCTTGCCTTCCAAAAGCTTGGCACTCATCTTAATTTATTTTTTAGATCGGTAATTGTTTTTTTAGTCCGGAGAATAAAACTCTTATCCTTAATTTGCGGAAGATTAATTATAACATTAAATTCCGCGGATTTAAAGCAAGATTTTAATAATTCTTCCCCTACATACACATCGCTGATTAAATACCTATTGGCAATCTTCCTTAAGAGCGGACAAAGCCCGTATCCCTTAAGCGCCAAAATACCTATTTCCAGCGGAACCTTGGTGGCCGCGATTAAATTTTTCTGATAAATATTTTCTTTGGCCTTGCGGCTGTTAAAAACCTTATTGTAGGCCCGGACATCCAAATCCACTAAAGATAGAAGTCTCTTTCTTAACGACTCGGTTTCCCTTAAGGCGGATTTTATCTTTGACTCTACATCTTTATACTTGTCTTTACCGATAGTAAAATTGCAGGCCATGCTCAAAAGGGCGCACCCTAAAGCCCCGGTCAAAGCCGCCGCAGACCCCCCTCCAGGAGTAGGCCTTTTCGCCGCCAAATCATCTAAGTAGGTTTTGAGAGATGCTCTCTGGTAACTGGTTACCGATCTCCCCGGCCTGTTTCGCTTTACCGGGGCAGGCTGGTTTCTCACGATAAACCTACAATGTTTCCCTTTTTATCAATATCCATCCGTAAAAGCGCGGGTTTTGAGGGTAGGCCGGGCATAGTCTGCATTTTGCCGCATAAGGGATAAAGAAAGCCCGCGCCGACCGAGGCGCGGATATCCCGCACCGGTAAGATAAATCCTTCCGGCCTTCCTTTTAGGTTCGGGTCGTGGGACAAAGACAGATGACTCTTGGCCATACATATAGGAAGCTTATCGTAGCCTAACTGGCTGAACTTGGCTATTTTTTCTTCAGCTATAGGCTCATACTCCACATCCTTGGCCCCGTAAACCTTGGTGGCAATAGTCTTTATTTTATCTTTAATCGGCATATCCAGAGGATATAAAAACTTGAAATTATTTTTTTCTTTAGCCGCGCTGACTACCGCTTTGGCCAAAGCTATCGCCCCTTTAGAGCCCTTAGCCCAAACCTCACTGACAAAACAACCGCTGGCCCCGGCGGAGACCGCCTTTTTCTTCACTAATTCAACCTCTCTATCGGTATCAGTGGTAAATCTATTCAGAGCCACAATACAGGGAAGTCCAAATAAGCGCACATTTTCAATCTGCTTTTCTAAATTACATATTCCGGCACTAACCGCGTCTAAATCTTCGGTAATTAAACCTTGTTCCAAGGGTTTACCGGCAACTACATTAAACCTTCCGGAGTGCATCTTTAGGGCCCGGATGGTGGCGACCATCACCACCGCGTCCGGCTTAAGGCCGGAATAGCGGCATTTTATGTCAAAGAATTTTTCCGCTCCCAAATCCGTGCCGAATCCCGCTTCGGTAACCACGAAGTCGGCCAAGCGCAAGGCAATCTGGTCGGCAATAATTGAGCTGTTACCGTGGGCGATATTTCCAAACGGGCCGGCATGCACCATCACCGGGCTATGTTCCAAAGTTTGAATCAGATTCGGCTTAATCGCGTCTTTCAATAATATGCACATACTGCCGGCCACCCCCAACTGATCCGCGGTTACCGGTTTTCCTGAGAAGTCTTCTGCCACCACCATCCGGCCCAAACGTTTACGCAGGTCAGCTAAACTGATAGTTAAGGCGAGTATGGCCATTACCTCCGAGGCAACCGCGATATCAAATCCGGTATCCCGGCTCACGCCGTCGTCTTTACCACCCAGGCCGATTTTGATATTGCGTAAGAACCTGTCCGATACATCCAACACCCTTCTTAAGTAAATTTTTTCCGGATTTATATTCAAGGCATTACCTTTAAGAATATAATTATCTAAGAAGGCGCAGGCCAGGTTATTGCTCATTCCCACGGCATGGACATCGCCGGTAAAATGCAGATTCAAATCTTCCATTGGAATAACCTGGGAGTATCCGCCGCCTGAGGCTCCTCCCTTGATTCCAAAAACCGGGCCTAAGGAAGGCTGGCGCATACAAGTGATGGTTTTTTTACCGAGTGAACTTAAAGCCATAGATAATCCGATGGTAGTGACGGTTTTTCCTTCTCCTAATGGGGTAGGGGTAATCGCGGTAACCAGGATATATTTGCCCCGCGGTTTATTCTTTATCCTTTTTAAAACGGATAAATCTATCTTGGCTTTATAATTTCCGTATAATTCCAGTTCAGTTTCTTTGATGCCTATGGATTTGGCAACCCTGGTTATAGGATAGGGCTTGGTCTTTCGGGCTATTTCTAAATTAGAAAGCACGTTCTGTTTCCTCCTTAATATGTATACCTACTATTTAACTCAAAAGCGTCCTTGAGCAATTCAAAGCCCGGCTGGCCCTGTTCATCGCGGTTGAGCGCTAAAACGTCAAAACGGCAGCTGTGGTTTAAAAGCCGCCGTTCTTTTAAGTAAGCTAACGCGGACTGAGAAAGCTTATATTGCTTGCGCCGGTTCACCGCCTCCTTGGGCAGGCCGAAGGCTGATGAAGAGCGGGATTTCACCTCTATAAAACATATTGCCTGGGCATCCCTGGCCACAATATCAATCTCGCCGAATATGCTTCGGTAATTAAGCTCTAAGATTTTGTATCCCTGATTTTTTAGAAATTCCGCGGCCGCGGATTCAGAGGTCTTTCCAAAATCCAGGTTATGCCTGTTCATTAATGATAAAAACTGCTAGTGCACTGTGACATAAATTCTTGAACAATAGAACAATTGAACATTAGACCGCAATTGAGCTTTTGCTTGTCTATTGTTCTATTGTCTATTGCTCAATTGCTCTGTGCGCTGTCATATTAAAAACTGATGTCACAGCGCACTAGCTTATAGCTATTATTTTTAACGGGGCAAAGCTCATCCGGTGTATCGGCGAAGGGCCGATTCTTTTTAAGGCCTCAAAATGACTCTTGGTTCCATAGCCTTTATGTTCTAAGAATCCATATTCCGGATATTTCCGGTGGTAGATAGACATAATCCTGTCCCGGGTTACCTTGGCGATAATGGAGGCGCAGGCAATTGAAAGACTTTGGGCATCGCCGCGGACAATACTTTCATAAGGGATATTGAGATTTAAAGACATATTCCCGTCAACCAAAACAAAATCCGGCTGAGGGCTCAAAAAAGAAATTGCCCGGCGCATACTTAAAATAGTCGCCTCTAAGATATTTATCTGGTCAATTATCTTCTCACCGACGATACCTATGGCAACCCAGGCCTTTTTTCTTATCTCTGAATAGGCCTTTTCCCTTTGAGACGCGCTTAAAACCTTGGAATCATCAATACGGTTTTTAAACTTCACCTGCCTTAAAATCACCGCCGCCGAGACTACCGGCCCGGCCAGGGGGCCGCGTCCGGCCTCATCCACTCCGGCTATCGCTTTATAGCCTTGAGATTCGAACCTTTGCTCGTAAGCAAGCATTATTTGGTGATAGGCAAGCTTTTACGCCTTCTTTGCGGCCTTAACTGCCGGTTTTATTTTGGCTTCTTTACCGATTTTCCCTCTTAAATAATAAAGCTTGGCCCGCTTGACCCGGCCGCTGAAAACTAACTTGATACTGTCAATTGCCGGAGAATAAAGCGGGAAAACCCTCTCTATCCCTTCGCCAAAAGACACCTTGCGCACGGTAAAGGTAGTTCTGACTCCTGAGCCGTTTTTGGCAATCACCACTCCCTCAAAAGGGTGCAGTCTCACCTTATCTCCTTCGGGAATTTTAGTCAACACCTTTATGGTATCACCGATATTAAACTTAGGCATTTCTTTCGCGCTAAGTTCGCCCTCAATAAGTTTTATCTTATCTATCATTTTGTTCACCTCACTTTTAATAGTCAATGGACTATAGACTATCGACTATGGACCCCTTAATAAATCCGGCCTCTTTTTCTTAGTTATTTTAACTGCCTGATGCTTCCTCCATTCCTCTATTTTCTTATGATCCCCGGATAAGAGCACTTGCGGAACGCCCAGGCCGCGAAAATCCGCCGGGCGGGTATACTGGGGATACTCCAGGAGATTATTGCTAAAAGACTCGCGCACATTAGAATCTTTATGGCCTAAAACTCCGGGCAAAAGCCTGGCCAGTGAATCCGTCAACACCAGCGCCGCCAGCTCTCCCCCGCTTAAAATATAGTCGCCTATGGAAATCTCCTCATCAACCAAAGACTCACGCACCCGCTCATCCACCCCTTCATACCGTCCGCAGATTAATATTAAATGCTTGCGTTTAGATAATTTCTCAGCCAGCTTTTGATTTAAGGTTTTTCCCTGGGGAGTCAGCAATATTACCTTGGTGGTCCGCTGTCCGCTGTCCGCTGTCCGCTTAATTGCTTCAACTGCCCTAAATACCGGCTCGGCGGTCAGGATCATTCCCGGGCCTCCCCCGAAGGGGCGGTCGTCAACTTTACGATGTTTATCTAAGGTGTAATCCCGCAAATTATGCAGGCGTATTTCCAGTTTTCCTTTTTCCTGGGCAATGCCCAAAATAGAAGAATCCAGATAAGGCTTACACACCTCAGGAAAAATAGTGATTATATCAATGAGCATTTACCCTCGCTTCCTGCCTGCCGGCAGGCGCTCGAGAGAAACCAGAGGCCAGTTGCCAGAGGCCAGATTTTTTCTGGTTACTGGTTGCTGGTTTCTGGTTTCTTCTCTGACTCATATACCTGGCTCAAGCTAAAATCATTTAATCTATTTTCTTTGATTGCCCGGCGCATGGCCTTTAAAAGATGATTGTAAAAATAGATATTGTGAAATGAGACCAGCCGTAGCCCTAAGATTTCCTCCACATTAAAGAGATGCCTAAGGTAAGAACGGCTGAAATTCCGGCAGGCGTAACAATCGCAATGAGCATCTAAAGGCCCGGAATCATTAGCGTAAAGGGCATTTCTAACCACTATCTTACCTAGAGAGGTAAAGGCCGTCCCATTCCTTCCGTAACGGGTAGGAATCACGCAATCAAACATGTCCACCCCCTGGCGGACCGCGTCAATTATATCCTCCGGCGTTCCTAAGCCCATCAAATAACGCGCGGACCCACTTGGTATGAATTCCAAGGTCCAGGATATTATATTATACCTTAAATTCTTCGGTTCGCCAACAGATAATCCGCCCAAGGCGTAGCCGTCAAAGCCAATCTCAACTATCTCCTGGGCCGACTGCTTTCTTAGCTCTTCGTCCACTGAGCCCTGCACAATGCCGAATAAAAGTTGACTGCTGAAAGCTGAGAGCTGAGAGCTGAAAGCTAATTTAGACCGCCTGGCCCAATAGCTGGTCCTCTGCATAGCCGTCTTGGCGTATTCTTTAGGACACGGGTAGTGCGCGCATTCATCTAAAGGCATCATTATATCTGAGCCTAAGATATTTTCAATCTCAATTACTTTTTCCGGAGTCAGGAAATGGCGCGAGCCGTCCAGATGCGACTGAAACTCAACCCCTTCATCCCGGACTTTACGAAAACCGGCTAAGCTAAAAATTTGATAGCCGCCGCTATCGGTAAGTATCGGTTTATCCCAGCTGATAAATTTGTGCAAGCCGCCGGCGCGCTTGATTATCTCTAAACCCGGGCGAAGATACAGATGATAGGCGTTGCCTAAGATTATCTGGCTTTCAGCCTCAATAAGCTCCCGGGGAGAAAGTGCCTTGACCGTGCCCTGGGTCCCCACCGGCATAAAGGTAGGCGTTTCAATTATGCCGTGAGCAGTCTCCAGCCGTCCTAACCGAGCCTTGGTTTTAGTATCCTGATGAATAAGAGTAAAAGACATTTGAGTAAATTCAAATTAGAAAATTAAAATGGCAAAACCAAAAAGACCTGAAAATTGTTTTACTTCCTGCCCATTCCGCCTTCTGCGTTAAGCATGGTTATTTCTTCAAACGCTTTTTATTTCCAATGGCTAATTTAAAATTTTCATCGCTCACTACTTTTTTGCCGGTTTTTTGTTCTAATTCCAGCCGCGCGTTTTTGGCAATTCTCCCGCCTTTTCGCGCGGGAATTTTATTTTCTTCTAAACCTTTCGCCTCCACTGTTTCAGCGATTTGCCTTGTTGAAAGTTCAGCCAGGGCAGTAAAAACCAGTTCCGCGTCAGTCATATGATCACGTAAATTTTCCGTTTTGAGATTTTTCAGCGATTTATGTTTTTTAACCGATAAATCGCTCCACTCCTTATGAATGATATTCGTCAAAATCGCGTATTCGTCTTGTTCTTTAACTTCATTATTTTTCCAATAATCCGTTAATTTGTTTCTAATTTCCTGCCCCATCATTCTTTGTTGGATCCATTTCCCACTGCGGCCCATTCTTTGCCAATTTTTGCGCCCCCTGGTAATGGATTTTTCCGGATCAACCGTTTCTTGTATCCTTTCATAGCCAACTTTTGCCAACCACATTTTTATTGGTTCGGCTTTGGGGCTCGGAACAGATTGCACTAATCGCAAAACTGCCTCTACATCGGCGGCATCGGTTTCTCTTAATTTTCCATCTTCGGCCAGCATTTTCAACCGGTTACAATCTGTAACCACTTGACTTCCTTCTTTTTTTAAACGGTTTTTTAATACTTTCCAATAATTTCTGGCTAATTGAAAATTAGCTTGATCCGTCAAAACACTCACTATATCAACCACTGAAAAATACCACTTTTCTTGTTTTTCATCCCACACTCTACGAATTTTCTTGCCTTCAAAAATTACAACTTGTTTGTCTTTTTTCATGAAAATTCCTCACATAAAAGTGTTAATAGAAACATAGTCCTTTACATATTCCGGCACGACTTCGCGATAGCCGTTGAGTTCGCGAAAATCTTTCATGGTAACCTTTGGATTAGTGGCAAATCGACCGTATTCTTTAGTTTCTACAATGTCGCGAATTTCGGAATCTGTAATATACGCTTTGAGATAATTTTTTATTGGAAGCGCGTATTTGTTATCCGGCTTATAAATCGCGACAAACTTTTCAAATTCCGGCTCTGGCTTCTTTTTGCATAATTTTATTCTGGATTTATAAAATCAGCATCGCGTCGCCGTAACTGTAAAACCGGTATTTCTGTTTAATCGCCTCCTGATAGGCCCGTATTATCAAATCCCTGCCGGCCAAGGCGCACACCAGCATAAAAAGAGTAGTCTTGGGTAAGTGGAAATTGGTCAATAAGCAATCCACCACTTTAAAGTTGTAGCCGGGGTAGATGAAAAGATCAGCATAGCCATGAAGACTGCTTGCCTCGCCAACGGCAGGGGCGGCTAGCGGCTGAAGAGCGGTAGTCTCCAGCGCCCTGGTGGTGGTAGTGCCTACGGCGAATATTCTTTGCTTATTCTTTTGGGCCTGGCTTAATAATTCCAGGGTTTCCTGAGGAATGAGGAATTCCTCTTTTTCCATCTTATGGGTCCGGATATCTTCGGTTTTTACCGGCTTAAAGGTGCCCAATCCCGTATGCAGGCTAAGATACGCTATTTCTACGCCTTTATTTTTTAGCTTGGCGATTAACTCCGCGGTAAAATGTAATCCCGCGGTGGGACTGGCAATCGCTCCGGGATTGCGGGCATATACGGTCTGATAACGCTGATTATCCTCAAGCCGGGGCGTTCTTTTGATATACGGCGGCAAAGGCATAACCCCAATTTTCTCCAGAATTTCAGCAGATACATCCTGGTCAAATTCCAGGATCCCTGGCTCAATCACCCTGGCTTTAACTGAACCGTGGTTAAAGACAATTTCTTGATTAACTCTTAAGGCTGGCCGGAGTAAAACTTGAAATTTATTATCGGAAAGCCTGCTTACCAGAAGGGCATCAACTTTACCCAGGGTGTCTTTCTTAAAGCCTAACAACCTTGCCGGAACAACCTTGGTATTATTCAACACCAGGAGATCGTCTTCCTGGAGATATTTCGGCAGGTCTTTAAACAGCTGTTGCGCGATGGTTTTCTTCTGGCGGTCAACCACCAGCAAACGCGAAGAATCCCGCTTAGCTAAGGGTTCCTGAGCAATAAGCTCTTTAGGCAGAGAGTAATCGAAATCTGAAAGGTTAAACATTATTTGAGTTTTTTTTGACGAAATAAAAACAAAAGAAGAACCAGAAATAAAATAACCAAGACTAACTCCAGCGGCTTTTTTATAAGCTCAAGCAAGCCGAATAACCACGTATCCTCCCAGATTTCTATGGCTGATATTACTATCATGGTAAAAATAAAAGAGGAAAGCTCCTTTTTTACCCAGGATAATTTTAAGTCCAGATGTTTCCGGAGATTTAATAAAGACCGGATATGGGGAAAATATCCGGGCACGGCTTTAGAATATTCCCGGTATTCCTCCTTAAATATTGCTGATAATAAAGCCTCTTCTTTTCTGACCTGGGGAATATATATTAATAAAAATACTGCCAGAAACAAAAAAATTGTCCAAAATTGAAAAAGAATGGCTATGGTTCCTATCCCGATTAAGAGGGTGCCAAAATACATGGGATTTCTTATCAGGGCGTAGGGTCCGTCCTTAACCAGGCTCCGGCCCTGGGAAGATTTTTCTTCCTTATGTCCCCGGGCACAAACGCGAAAGAGGAAACCGAATAAAACCAAGACAACTCCCAAGAAATTAAATAATTCATTAAACAACTGCCTTTTCCATTGCGGAAAGAGCCATTTATGCAGAAAAACGGTTATCACAATTGAAATAAAAATGGACAGGCCTTGAATTTTGATGCGCTTTTTCATTTTTTATCCCGCCTGGCGGGCTGTTACCATAGTAGGGGTCAGCGTCCGCTGACCCTGCAATATCCGTTGCCTTACGGCAACCGCTACAAATTACTGTATAAAGTATTCAGAATTAAAATAATAATCTCCTGGTTAACTTGGATTCAGGGTAATAGTATTCCAGGATCTCTTTATAGTTTTTTCCGCTTTTGGCCAGTTCATGCATTCCCCACTGGCACAGCCCCACTCCGTGGCCCCAGCCTAATCCCGCGAAATAAACCTTAGCGGAAATTATTTTCAGGGTAAAATTCGTACTACGGATTAAATTAGGGCCCAGGGCCTGACGAAAATCCTTCGCGCTGATAACTAAGCTATTGTCCGCGCTTTTAATTTCCAGCTCGTTAATTCTTCCTGAGGGATTAAGGCTGACGATTTCAATCTCATCAAAATAGTCCATTTTAAAACCTTTAGCTGAAAGTTTAGATTTTATCTCCTCAGATGAAATTTCAGCCTGCCATTTAAAATGCGGCGAAGCGGCGCAAAAAACACACCGGACACCTTTAAGCGGCGCGAGATCAACTTTCCAGAGCATGCTCGCGTCTTCGGTGTGCCCGCCGCAGGCGGCATGATAATAGGCCGGGAATAGATTTCCCTTAAAAGTTAAAATTTCACCCTTGGTCAAATCTACCGCCCGGTTGGAACGCCATTTTTCCGAGGTTTTGCCTCCATACACCTGGGAATAGATGTCATTGGTTAAATCAAAATCTTTGTTTTTAGTGAACTGCCTTTGGTAGAGGGCGTAAGTCCTGGCCACCACCGCCTGAGCCTTAAGGGCGTCCAGCGGCCACCAGGGAGCAATTTCGTTACAAAGGATTCCCCGCAGATAATGCTCTAGGTCTAATTCGTTGACCACTAAAAAACGGGTAGTATCTTTAGGAATAATGCTGACTACTCCTCTATAAAGACGATTATTTATATAGATATACCCGTTCTTGGAAAATATCCTGAACCGGGAAAGATTTAAAACCGCTCCCGGAAGGATTATTTTTCCGGAATCAGCCTTAATCGGACGGCTTTTAAGATTTTTCCCCTTATAAACTGACCTGCCGCTTTCATCCTGAATTTCAAAAGCGCCCTTAACCCTAAGATAAAAAGAGGCAGAATCCTGAAGTATGGCTATGCGCACGGCTTCATCAGCATAAATGCCGCGGGCCGGATATATAAAACTCAACCCCAGAAACAACCAGAAAACAGCTATTTTTTTGACCATACGCGCGCGATAAGCGAAAGTATAAGACTAAGCAATATACATGTCGCTAAAGGGAAATAAAAGGTAAAATTTTTTCTGCTGACATAAATATCTCCGGGAAGCTTTCCCAGAAAGGGAATCTTACCGAAGATAAGCAAAAACACGCCCAACAAAACAATCACCAACCCCAAAAATATCAAAATCTTTCCTAAATCCCCTAAGCCCGACATTACCGTTTCATCATCCTTTCTTCCAAAGAACACTTACAGCCGCAGTATTTCTGGCAATACATACCCAGGGCCCTGGCTTTGGTGTGGGCTTCCCGGAAACCGGCTCGGAAATCCCGAAACAGAAATTCCACCTCTAAATGTTTAGAAATCCGCTGTCCGATAGTGCCTATTGCTTCAATGTCCTGGTAGGGGCTGACCAAAAGGGCGGTAGTAAAAACGGAGAAATTATTTGCTTTGGCAAACTCCGCGGTTTTAAGAAGCCTTAAATCCCAACAGCTTAGGCAGCGCTCAGGTGTGCGATTATCCGTAACCGCGCCATAATACTCATCTTCCTTATATTGGGGAATATGAATTTTAAGTTTTTCAGACTCGGCGAAACTTAAAAAAACGTCTCTGCGCTTTATAAATTCTTCTTGAGGATAGATATTAGGATTGTAAAAATAACCTTCCACCTCAAAGCCTTCTTTACGTAAAATCTCCAGCGGATAGATAACGCAGGGCCCGCAGCAGGTATGTAGTAAAACTTTCACTTCGTTATCAGCTCTCTCGGCCGCAGGCGGATGCGCCTACGGCGCAAGCCATCGGCTATCAGCTAAAAGCTCAACCGCTGAAGGCTGCCACCGCCGAATGGCGGGGTGCCACCATCGGCGGCAAAGGCTTAAAAAAGCTCTTTTTGTTTTCTCGGCAATCCCAAATGCGTAAAGGCAAGATCCATCGCTTCCCTACCCCGGGGAGTGCGCTTAAGAAAACCGGCCTTAAGAAGATAGGGTTCAACCGCGTCCGCCAGGGTATCTATCTCTTCATTTAAGGTGG
Organism: Candidatus Omnitrophota bacterium; assembly: GCA_030674475.1. GTDB lineage: Bacteria > Omnitrophota > Gorgyraeia > Gygaellales > UBA12090 > UBA12090. The sequence goes on along the minus strand of JAUSCZ010000029.1, from coordinate 98,553 downwards.
CGGCCAGGGATTCAATTCCTACCGGACCTCCGCTATAGGTTTCGACAATAGTCCTTAAGACCTTACGGTCAAAGTCGTCTAAGCCCATGGTATCCACACCCAGGTTATCTAAGGCGCTACAGGCGCTTTCGGCATTAATGTTTTTTATTTTATTCACCTGGGCGTAATCGCGAGCCCTTCTTAAAAGACGATTGGCAATCCTGGGGGTGCCCCGGGCGCGCTGTCCTATACAGCGGCAGGCCTCCTCGTCAATATCCACGCTAAGAAGCTTGGCCGAATTGCGGATAATCTTAGCCAGGTCTTCTACTTCATAAAAATCAAGATGATAAAACATCCCGAATCTTCCCCTTAAAGGCGCGCTCAACAGCCCCTGCCTGGTAGTTGCTCCGATTAAAGTAAAGGGCTTAAGGTTAAACTTGATGGTTTTGGCATAAGGGCCTTTATCAATGATAAAATCTATCTGAAAATTCTCCATTGCCGGATATAAAAACTCCTCCACCACCTTGGAAAGCCGGTGTATCTCATCAATAAAAAGAATATCCCCTTTTTCTAAGTTGGTTAATATCCCGATTAAGTCCCCGGCCCGCTCGATAGCCGGGCCGGAAGTGGCGGTAATTTTGCCGGACATCTCATGAGAGACGATATGGGCCAACGAGGTTTTTCCGAGTCCGGGGGGCCCGTCAAAAAGAATATGCTCCAAAGGCTCGCCCCTGATACCCGCGGCGGTAATAGCAATCTTTAGATTATCCGCCAGGTCCTTCTGGCCGATAAACTCCGAAAGCCTCGCCGGACGCAGCGAAAGATTTAAAACTACGTCTTCATCGCTCTCCTGGGCCTTAATCAGGGCGGAAGAAGCATTCTTTGGATTATTATTCTTATTCTTGACTAAAACCGGATTATACTCTTGTCCCATAAGAAGTTATTCTCTCCTGATTACGGATAACCTGAATCTCACCGAAGATATCCTTCTGAACTATAACAATCTCTTTCAGGCGGATAAGCTCTAATACGGCTAAGAAAGTAACCACCATTTCCACCTGGTTCTTAACCTTAGCGAATAAATAGCTCAACTGCAAAGAAGACTCATTTAAAAGAATATGCAATAAATCGTGAATCTTCTCCTCAACTGTGAACTCATCTTTGATTACCTCATAAAATAATTCCCGGGGGATATCTTTAAGGGCCTTGGAAAAAGCCGAGAGAAGGTCAAAAAGGCTGGCCTCAAAATAAACCTCTTCGCCGGAATTTACCGGCACGGGGCTCTGGTTACGGGTAAAGATATTCTGACGGCTGAGCTCTTTCTGGCGCAGGAGCCCGGCGGCCTCCTTAAATCTCTGATATTCCAGGAGCTTCTTAATCAATTCTGAACGCGGATCCTCTTCTTCCTCTTGCTCATTTTCTTTAGGCTCAGGAGGAAGTAGCATCTTGGATTTGATATGAATAAGGGTAGAGGCCATTACTAAGAATTCACCGGCGATATTCAGGTCCAAAAGGCGCATCAGCTCCATATACCGCAGGTATTGGTCGGTAATCTGGGCAACAGGTATATCGCAGATATTCAAATGATCCTTCTTCACCAGATACAACAAAAGATCCAGCGGCCCCTCAAACAACTCTAATTTTATCTTATAGCTCATTATTTTAAACTTAAACCATCAAATAACCAGCTTATTCAATCTATTTCTAATTGTCTTCTCTATTTTATCAACAGGACCTGTATTATCAATTTTAATTTTATAAAATTCCGCGATTTTCCTTGCATAATGATCACCCAATTATTTTAAGCAATGTTTGAATAATTTGAACAATATCGTAATTATGACGTTTGGAGGCCATACCGAAAACTTTCATTAAATTTAAAAGATTTTGAACGTTACTTTGGCTAATAACATATCTTAGCTTATCCCCCGAAACAGATGACTTGCCCAAAAGGTCAGACGAATTCTTAAAAGATTTTAGGTTCTTTGAAGTTTTGAGTGAGCAAATTCATTCGTTTACCACAAAGCCGCTTTTCTTACCCCTCCTCGCCTCCCCTTGGTAAGGGGAGGATTTCTTCCCTCCCCGCCTGCCCCGCCAGCGGCGGCGGCCTCCCCTTGGTAAGGGGAGGATTTCTATCTTACCCGCTGGAGATTCCAAAAAGCCTAAAATAACTGTCATCTTTAAGAACGCGATAACAGTCCGGGAGGATATTATAGAATAAGCTTAAATCTTTATCATTTTTAATTCCATTCTTATTAAGGCCGTAAGGGGGATCGGTAATGACGCAATCTATTTTCTTATCAGGTATTGATTTAATTAACTCAAGACAATCGCCGCAGATAATTTTATTGATAAAATCATCAGGATATTTATGACTTTGGTTATCGGAAACCACACCCTGCCTTGCCGGCAGGCAGGCATTGCCCTCCGTCTTATAAGTTTTTATTTCATTTTCAGTAACTACTATCTTCATGTTTTCTGTTTCAACGTCGCAAAAGGTCTACTTTTGCGACAGTCAACTAACGCACAGGTTCTTCGGTCTTAGGCATTGGCCGTTTTGCAAACCGGGATTTGATCCACCGCATGGGAACTACTATTATACGCTGCATTCTTTCAAACGCTAACAAAACAACTATCAGCGATAAGAGTGTAAGCAACAGGTCTGTTCGCCATTTTGCGGCATCGGCGGCTTGGGTCTGAGCTTTTTCCTGCAATTGCGCCGGTGTTTCCATAAGCATCGTTGGCACCGCATTCGGGATGCCGTTCTTCGCTGCTTTCTCCGCTTGAGCCTGAGCCTTGCTTGTCATATCCGCCATGAATGCAGCCATGCTCTTTTCGGACGCTCGAAAAATATAACCCTCGCGCGTGTTTATGACCGGATCGGAATTGATAAAAATGTTTGGACCCGAAAATGTCAAGGACTCCCCGACTTGAAGCGGCTGCATTCCGCCCATTGTAGGAACCGCAACACGCTTATCCCCATAACCAGTATTAACCGTTGCAATGCTGTGTGGGATGCCGCCGATATAAAGACTGCCTTCTGACACGGACGTCACCACGCCCACTTCAGCGGTAGCTGTCGTAGCGGCGTTCGCATCCTGAACCAAGCTTGATAGTCCGAAGATGACTACGAGTGCCCATCCAAATTGCATGATCATTTATACCCCCATAGAAGTGTCCGCTGAATGTAGTTGTTAGAATATAATTAATTGCAAATATTCTTTAAAAGATCGTATTTTTTAAGATATATTTTATAGCAACTATCAGAAAAATCACCTAAATTATCCCCAAGTTCTGATAGGGCATTCAAAGCTTCCTTTTCAATCTTAAATCTTTCTTCTGAGTTTTTTCCAGCATATTCGAATAATTGTTTAAGTTTATAATGGGCTACAACAAAAATAGCGTGCAAACTTTCTTTTTTTGGATAATTCCTAGCGTCATCTCTGTCAAGCAATTCGTATGCAAGCATAGGATCTACGAAAATTTTAATTTTACTGCGATATTCACCTACCATAATGTTCCATTCGTCCTTGATTTTGTAATATTCATTCCACCATTGATCCGCGATATCTGACTTTGAGTTTTCGAGTGTCCAAAAAACTTTTTGCATTGCATAAAAACGTTCTCTTGCTAGTAAAAGCGTTTCATCAATAGAGCTTTTTGCTTGTTCTATCTGCCTCTTAGCTATTTCAAAGCGTGCTTGTCGTTTCCATGAAATATTCTGAAATTGATAACTCAGAAAAGATCCGATTAAACCCGTCAATACAAATCCTGTTACAAGAAGACTAAATTTAGAATTTAATATTTTATCGAACTTCATATAGTTCTAATAATTAATATACGAACTTCTTTTTTTTCTGAAATTTCCTTGTCGAGATTAAATTACTTTTCCGTCAGCATCTCTGCTACCTCTTCTAAATCTTCCGGAAACACCCCATACAAAATCTTCAATTTTTGTACGGGGCAGGCACATAATACCTCAATGTCGTCGCCACATCCTTAAACCTATTTCTCTGATAGATGGAGCATCTTGAGTTTTAAGCCGTATTTTTTCTTAATCTGCTGCACATCTTCATGGATCTTTCTGGCCGTTTCTCTTACAGAAAGATGTTTCGTCGCCTCGTAAACCTTATCCTTCCAGTCCCAGACTTCCTGTAATGACTTATCAACTTTCATATCTACTCACCTCCATAGGTGTAACTATCTCTAATCTTTTAGTATAACCTTTTTCTAAATTAACCCCATTGAATAACTCAGATTTTCGCAAGTTAGCTAAATGTTGGTAATTCCAGGTAATAATTGCATCCATCTCGTGGGCTGTAGCAATAGCAACGTGAAAAGCATCAGCTCTTTTACCTTTCGGGATAATGCCGCGCTCCATATAAAACTCGGTCAACTCATCTGCTTCTTCTGTAGTCTCTAATTCCGTAGGAGCATATTTATTGACTAAATCGAACAATGCTTTTCTCTTGGGCTCAGGAGCATCATTTATTTCTCTGATCACTACTTCAGAAATAAATATCTCATAAATACCTTCCTGAATGGAATCAAAAAATATTTTGGTTATATCTCTTTTCTCTGGCGCATCGTCAGCAAAAAAGAAATTCCAAACGGAAGTATCCAAATATAATTTTAGTTTTCGCATAGTTCTCCTCCTATTCCCCCGCCAACATCTCTGCTGCCTCCTCTAAATCTTCCGGAAACACCCCATACAAAATCTTCGATTTTTGTACGGGGCAGGCGTATAATACCTCAATGTCGTCGCCACATCCCATATCAAATCGCAGCTAATTCAGAAAAAGGCACAACCGGCACCTGAATAGTCTGTGTAAACTTTTCGAGATGCGCGGTGACCCTATCAAAGGCTTTTACTACTTCTGGTTTAAGATAAACCTCCCCACACTGTTTGCAAACTTCAGCAGGAGTCTGTTTAAAAAAAATAAGTTTATCTCCCCAAGAGTGCATGTGGTTAATATTTTTTTCTACAATTTCACCCTTACAAAAGTAACATCTCTTCATGATTTCTTCTCCTTCCGAATTTGCCAATCTATCCACTCCTCTGAATCTGGTCGATAGACTGTAATAACAACTAAGGTATTAGAATCCCCTGTCCCACAGACAACATGAATAGGGTGTTTTTGTTTTGTAAAGCCCAACACCAGACAACTAGACCCGCGCGGGTCATTAGGATAATCTTCAATAATTTTAGCCTCTGGTGAAAATAAGGCCTCTTCTATTTCCTCGATGGTGATCTGATCAGCCTCTCTCTCAAACTCAGCGTGGAGAGTAAGCCGATAGTCTTTTTGATCTATTAGACTTTTTATTTGTTTTAACTCCATCGCTTTCCTTCCTCAATTATTTCGCTTCAACAAACCTATTGCATTATTTTCGGTCATATTTGGACAGTTAATCCTAAGAGCTCTTTTACCTCCCGGATAGTCTCTACAGCAACCTCGCGGGCTTTAAGCTCTCCCTGATTTAAAATATCCAGGAGCGTCTTCTTATTTTTCAGGAGCTCATTCTTCTTCTCCCGGATAGGCTCTAAATATTTAACCATAATTTGGGCGAGTTCTTTTTTGCAGTCAGTACAGCCGATTTTGGCTAAGCGGCAAAGCTGATCAATCTCAGGCTTTCTTTCCGGAGAGAAAACTTCGTAGTAGGTGTGCACATTACATTTATCGGGATGGCCGGGGTCGGTTCGCTTTATCCTTAAAGGGTCGGTAAACATTGATTGGACTTTGCGCTCAATCACCTCAGGCTCATCAGAAATCGCGATATAATTATCGTAGCTTTTGCTCATCTTCCTGCCGTCGGTGCCTAAAACCTTGGCCCGGCCGGAAGTTAAAAGCGCTTTTGGCTCAGGGAAAAGCTCTTTTTTATAAAGGCTGTTAAATCTCCTGGTGATTTCCCGGGTCAATTCCAGATGAGGAAGCTGGTCTTCACCCACCGGAACGCAATCCGCCTTATATAACAGGATATCCGCTGCCTGTAAGACGGGATAACCCAGAAAACCGTAGGTGCTTAGATTACGGTTGGTAATTTCGCGCAGTTGTTCCTTATACGTGGGACATCTCTCTAACCAACCCAGAGGGGTAATGATGGAGAGAATAATGTATAATTCTAAATGTTCTTTGATATTGGATTGGATAAAGATATGGGATTTCTCAGGCGAGATACCGCAGGCCAGCCAATCCGCGGCATTATCCAGGATATTTTCTCTTAAGTTCTTAGGGTCTTCATACTCGGACATCAGGCTGTGCCAGTCCGCGATCATAAAAAAACACTCGTATTCATCCTGGAGTTTTTTCCAATTATCTAAAACCCCAAACAGATGACCCAGATGCAGCTTCCCGGTAGGGCGCATCCCGCTTAAGATACGTTTCTTTAACATTTCCTAATAATCCAAAACAAGATGAACAATGACGAATGACTAATGAATCCCTAATTTCAAATGCCTTAATCTTAAAAAATTATTTTTAATATTTTAGACATTGGTTATTAAAAATTAATTCGTTATTCGGGTTTCGTCATTAGTCATTTTACCTTTCAACGATCGTTTTGTTTTTCTATAATTTCCTGGCTATCTTTTCCACATCGTAGGCCTCAATCACATCTCCGGCCATAATCTCGCTAAAGCCTGCCAGGGATAATCCACATTCCATCCCCTCAGTAACCTCACGCACGTCATCCTTAAAACGTTTCAAGGATTGAACCGTCCCCTCATATACCAGCTCACCGTTGCGCAGGAGGCTTAATTTAGCCGAGCGATTAACCTTTCCTTTTTCCACATAACAACCGGCCACGGTCCCGGCCTTGCTTAGTTTAAGGACCTGACGAATGATCACTCTGCCCATAAATATCTTCTTTAATTTCGGCTCTAATAAACCCTCCAAAGCCGTCTTGATGTCATTGACCAGTTCATAGATTACCGTATAGGTGCGGATATCTACCCCGGTCTTATCGGCCTCGGCCTTGGAACGCTCATCGGTTGCCACATGAAAACCCAGGATGATGGCGCCGGAAGCCTCGGCTAAGATAACATCCGCGACATTTATGCCTCCTATGCCCTGATGGATAATATTCAGATTTACTTCTAAGGTGAATATTTTTTTCAGAGACTCATTGATCGCCTCTAGCGACCCACCCACATCAGACTTCAAAATAAGCTTAAGTTCTTTGACTTTACCTTCTTTGATTTCCTTAGAAAAATCCTCCAGAGATTTCATCTTGATTGGCTTAAGTTGTCTTTCCCGGAGTTCAGCTTTACGTTTACCGGCTAATTCCCTGGCTTTTTTCTCATCGGAAAGAACAAAAAACTGTTCGCCCGACTCGGGTAATCCGGATAAACCCAATATCTCCACCGGCGTAGACGGAGGCGCCTCCTGGATGGGTTTACCATATTCATTAAACATCGCCCGAATCTTAGCGAAATGCGGACCAACAATAATCGTATCTTGATACCTAAGGGTGCCGTTCTCCACCAAAAGGGTGGCTACCGGCCCTTTTCCCTCGCTAATCTTAGACTCTAGAACCACTCCGCTGGCTGGAGCTGAGGGGTCAGCCTTTAATTCCAGCATCTGGGCCTCCAGGATAATCATTTCCAATAACTCGTCAATACCCTGGCCGGTCTTTGCCGATACCCCCACAGCAATAGTTTTTCCTCCCCAATCCTCGGCAGCCAATCCTAACTCAGCTAACTGTTTTTTCAGCCGGTTAACATCTGTTTGTGGCTTATCTATCTTATTCATCGCCACCATAATAGCGGCTTTGGCCTCTTTGGCGTGGTCAACTGCCTCCACTGTCTGAGGCATCACCCCGTCATCCGCGGCCACCACCAAAACAACAATGTCAGTTACTTTAGCCCCCCTGGCCCGCATCGCGGTAAAGGCTTCATGTCCCGGGGTATCTAAAAAGGTGATTTTACCGTGGGAAAGCGTAACTGAATAAGCCCCGATATGCTGGGTTATGCCGCCATACTCTGAGTCGGCCACCTTAGATTTACGAATAGCGTCCAGTAAAGAAGTCTTACCGTGATCAACATGGCCCATAAAGGTAACTATAGGCGGCCGGGGTTTAAGCTTGGCCGGATCAGACGCCTCATGGGGCTTAAAAAGCAATTCCTCCTCAGTAGGTTTTCTCTTTATTTGATATCCGTATTCCGAAGCTATTTTTCCGGCCAATTCTTCGCCGATAGGAAGATTCAAATTGGCGATTATTTTATGGCCCAGGAGGAGTTTTTTGATTAAGGCTGCCGGCTTTTCTTCTAAACACAAGGCTAAATCTTTTAAAACAATAGGAATATTTATTTCAATGATTTTCGCCTTCTCGGGTATTTCTTCTTTTTCGGGCGGGGGGGGAGGAGTCTCTTTAGCCGGGATAACGGGAACAACCTTACCTTGAGGCCCTAAGGGCAATTCTTTCTTTTGAGCGGTGGTTTCGGTTCTAACTTGTTCTTGGGAGCTGATTTCTTTTATCGGCTCTACTTTTTTTTCCTTGACCGGAGGATGCGCTGCTGTCCAAGGAACGCTTTTTTGCGCCTCAGGCGTAATCTTAGACTCTTGAGTGATACCCGCGGGTTTTGGAATAACTTCTTGCGGCTTAGCCGTAATTACCCGGGCCTCTGGGCGGACCCGGGGAATAAGGGTGGACCCGGATTCTTCTTTTTTAGGTTTACGCGAAACCGGGACGGTCTTTTTGACTAAAGGCCCTTTAAGAGTTTTCTGGATTTTCACTTCTTTAGCCTTCTTGGGCTTAAGCGCTATTTTAGAAGGCTTAAGGCTGGTCTTTTTTACGGCTGCTTTCTTGGTTTTATCTTTTTTATCCTCAAGACGCGCGGTTTCTTCCTTTGGAACTACAGATTTAATTTTAATATTCTTGCTTGGCATTTTAGTCCTTTAATGAGGCCGCAACTTATATTCCTCCGACGTTTCAGTCGGAAGAATATAAGTTGTCTGGCCGAATTAGACCCGAGCTTGCGCAAAAAATTTTCCTGAAATTTTTAAGTGTTTAAGCTCGGGTCGGATCAACTACAACTTTTTTAATAACTTTTTGGCTTCCTCAATGAGTTTTTTAGCCTTGGCCTTTCCTATGCCTTTAACCTCAACCAGAGCCTCAAGCGCGGAGCCGGCCACAGACTGAACATCCGCGAAGCCCTGCTCAATAAGCGCGGCCTTGGTTTTTTCTCCCACACCGCTTAACTCATCCAAAGACAATCCTTGCGGTTTTGGCTCTTCGGCTTTTTGAACAACTGTTTCTTCTTTGGCCTGTTCTTTCGCGAGTATGGTTTCCTTGGTGCGGATATCCAAATCCCAGCCCGTTAGTTTTGAAGCCAGGCGCACATTCTGACCGTGCTTTCCGATAGCCAAAGACAATTGATCCGGATTCACAATCACCAAAGCCTTTTTATTCTCCTTATCTAATTTAATCTCCGCTATCTCGGCGGGAGAAAGGCTGGCGGAGATATACGCGTGAGCGTCATCGCTGTAGCGGACTATGTCTATTCTTTCACCGTGCAGTTCATTGACGATATTCTTAACCCTGGCCCCGCGCATCCCCACGCAGGAGCCCACGGCATCAATCTTCTCATCCTTAGACCAGACCGCTATCTTGGTCCGTTCGCCCGCGGACCGGGAAATAGAGCGGATTTCCACTACCCCTTCATATATCTCAGGCACCTCGCGCTCGAATATTTTTTTAACAAAGCTGGGATGGCTCCGGGAAAGGATAATCTGAGCCCCCCTGGCCTCCCTTTTGACCTCGGTTAAATAAGCGCTGATTCTCTGACCCTGATGAAATTCCTCACCCGGTATCTGATCGCGCTTAGACAATACTCCTTCAGCCTTACCCATTAAGTCCACGATAATATTTCCTTTTTCAAAACGGTACAGGGTCCCGCTGATAATTTCACCCACCTTGGCGTTAAATTCGTTAAAAATCACATCCTTCTCCGCCTCTCTTATCTTTTGAATGATAACCTGCTTGGCGGTAGAAGCGGCAATCCTGCCCAGCCCCTCGGACCTGATTTCCTCCTCACCGGCGAAGGCCTTGAGTTTTCCGGTTTCCCTGTCCAGGGTTACCTTTACTTCTATGCCCGGCTTTATATCCGCGATCTTACGGACCGCGCTGGCCAAGGCCTGCTCCACGGCATCAATAAGAATATCCTTCTTGATGCCTTTTTCCCGCTCCATATGTTCTAAAACCGCTAACAACTCTCCATTCATTTAATCACCTGTTTTGCTTTCTTGATTTTGTTTAAAGGTATTTTGATGGTTCGACTACGCTCACCATCAATTATTTTCTTACCTGAGTCCAGAAACAAATAATCATCTTCAACCTTAGTAATAATTCCGGTTATTTCATACTTACCCTCAAAGGGTTCGCTCAACACAGCCCGGATCTGTCTTTCGCCGGCCCTTAAAAAATCCTTCCTTGATGTAAGAGGACGATCTATACCCGGGGAAGATACCTCAAGAACACAACTCTCCTCCAGGGTATTCTCCCGGTCTAAAATCGCGCTTAGGCCCTGGTTTAAATCCGCGCACTCCTTCAGGCTTATCCCGCCTCTTGGCTTATCCGTCAGGATCCTTAAGGTTATATTTCCTCTAGTCTTGGATAAACTCAGATCCACGAGTTCATAGCCTAAGCCTTCTATATAACCCTGAACAACCGGTTTTATTTTATCCAGAAGTTCATCCGCGCGGTTATACATACACTATTTGTGTTTGAATAGCTCACTGCTGAAGCCGGTTTGTTTATTCAACCGCTCATACACTAAAGGAATATTTCCGGTGAATTTCATCTCAAAACCGTTGCTATCTCCGGCGTAAAATATATCCTGAAGTTTAAAATCATTTCTATTTTCCTTGCTTACTTCCGAAATCTGAGAGACTTTACGCGAGCCATCGGGAAGACGGGTCATATGCGCGATTATGTCTATGGCGCTGATGATGTGGCGCCTGGCTACTGAGGTTGAGAAATTTGGGTTATCCATCAGGGTCAATATCTCCAGCCGGTCTAAGGCCTCCAAGGCGGAATTGGCGTGCACGGTTGTCATTGAACCCTCGTGTCCGGTAGTCATTGCCTGGAGCATATCCAGTATTTCACTGGAGCGCACCTCACCCACAATTATCCGGTCCGGGCGCATATGCAGGGCGTTCTTCAGGAGCTTTCTAATGGTTATCTCACCCTTACCTTCAATATTGGCCGGCCTGGCCTCCAGGCGCACTATATGCCTGCCTTTAAGCTGGAGCTCGGCTATATCTTCAATAGAAACAACCCGCTGATCCTGGGGGATAAAATTGGAAAGGACATTCAGCATTGTGGTTTTACCGGCGCCGGAGCCTCCGGAAATAATAATATTCATCCGGGCCCGGACGCAGGCCGAAAGAAATTCTCCCGCCGCCTGACTTAAGCTTTTTCGCTCTACCAGGTCCTCCATAGTCAAAATTTTACGCGAGAATTTACGGATAGTCAGGACTGTCCCGATAAGAGAAATGGGATGACGCACCACATTCACCCGGGAGCCATCCGGAAGGCGGGCATCAATATAAGGCTCGGCTTCAGTAACATGCCGGCCTAAAGGCGCGAGTATTTTCTCCACAAAATACTCCAGGTGCTCTTCGTCCTTAAAGACAACACTGCTTAATTCCAGTCTGCCGTTTTTTTCCATATAAATCTGCTTGGGGCCGTTAACCATTACCTCACTTACCTCAGGTTCATGAAACATCTTTTCTATCGGGCCTAAGCCGGTAATATCCGAGATGACCTGAGCCAAAATCATCTGGCGCTCCTGAGCGCTCAAAGAAATATCGCCTCTATTTTTCAGAGAGGCATTTATCATGGCCTCTATCTTTTTTCTGAAGGCCGCTTCATTCTCCTGAGACTGGAGAAAATCACTCTCGGCAAGCTGGGACAAACAGTCTTTTTTTATGAAATCTATCAGTTCCTGGTGTTTGTTAATCATACCCCTCCCCGCCTCCCCTTGGTAAGGGGAGGATTTCTTACCCGGCTCCCTGGACTGCCTCCCTGATTTTACTCAGGGCCTCTTCGACATTGATAACCTCAACTCGCTTATCCGCCCTGAATTGCAGCTCTATCATATTATTTTTAAGATTCTTTTCTCCGATAACCACCCTCAGCGGCACTCCAATCAGGTCGGCATCTTTAAATTTTACCCCCGGACGCTCATCACGCTCATCCAAAAGCACCTCTACGCCTGAGGAATTAAGTTCGGCATATAATTTAAAAGCTAATTCCCTGGATTTGGCATCGGTTATGTTTAAAGGCAGGACCAAAATATCAAAAGGCGAAACCTCTTTCGGCCAGATAATTCCGTTTTGGTCATGGCTGGTTTCAATAATAGCCGCGATCATCCGGGAAACCCCTATTCCGTAACAACCCATAAGTATAGGCAGGCGGTTTCCTTTTTCATCCGTGAATAGGGCGGAAAGAGGCTGAGAATATTTAACTCCTAATTTAAAGATATGCCCTAATTCAATTGCCTTTTTCTCAATGATTCCCAGTCCGCATTTAGGACAATTTCCGATATTTTTAGCCGAGGCATAGGCGCATTGAGCGCAGGCCCACAGGGTGTCTTCTCCGGAATCAGCCAGCGCCATAAACTCATGCGAGAGGCTTCCCCCCATTACCCCGGAATCCGCTTCAGGAGTGAAGCAATTAAGGCCGCATCTCTTGAATATCCGGTTATAGGCCTCGGACATAAGCTTATAATTCTTGTCCAGGCCTTCCTCATTAATATCAAAACTATAGGCATCCTTCATTATAAACTCGCAGGCTCTCATCAAACCAAAGCGCGGGCGAATCTCATCGCGGAATTTGGTCTGGATTTGATATAAAATCAAGGGAAGCTGTTTATAAGAACTGACATTGCTTGCCACAAGCTCGGTAATTATCTCTTCGTGGGTAGGCCCCAGGCACATCTTTCTATTTCGCCTATCCGTAAAACGAATCATTATCTCTTCCATCTGGACATTCCTGCCGGTTTTATCCCAGAGCTCCTGTGGTTGGAGAGCCGGCAAAAGAAGCTCCCCGGCCCCCGCGGAATTCATCTCCTGACGGATTATATTCTTAATATTATTTAAGACTCTTAAGCCTAAAGGTAAATAAGAATATACCCCGGCAACCAGCATCCGCGCCAGGCCCGCCCTGAGCATTAACTGATGGGCTATGGATTCAGCCTCTTGCGGGACTTCCCTTAAAGTTGGAATAAAAGATTTAGACCAAAGCATTTCCCCTCACTTCGTTCGGGAGTAACCAGAAACCAGTAACCAGATTTTATTTCTTTCCTCTGGTTTCTGGTAACTGGCAACTGGTTTCTTTTTTTTATACTCAAGCACTGTTACTTTTAAATATCTCTTCACTTAATTCTACGCCTTTTTTCTTGAAACGGCTGAAAAATAAAGGCACGACCCCATGTTTTTTCCAAGTGCCTTTAACTTTACTATCTTCCACGCCTTCTATTTCGTAGGAAAATAGATCCTGTAAAACCAACTCATCCTTATCTAATCCTCTCGCCTCGGTAATATGGGTAATTTTACGCGAACCGTCGGCTAATTGTTCTTGCTGGATGATTAAATTAAGGCTGGAGGCAATCTGCTTCTTTATCGCCCAGACCGGGATATTTATCCCTGAGGTCAGAATCATCGTCTCAATCCGGGATACCACGTCTAAGGGAGAGCTGGCATGCAAGACCGCCAGAGACCCGTCATGTCCGGAGCACATTGCCTGAAGCATATCCAAGGCCTCGCCACCGCGCACCTCACCCAGGATAATCCTGCCCGGGCGCATCCTCAAGGTATTCCGGAAAAGGTCTCTGATGGTAATATCGCCCTTGCCTTCGATATTTCCCGGACGGGCCTCCAGGCTTACCACATGCTCCTGGTTTAATCTTAACTCCGCGGTATCTTCAATAGTAACTATCCGCTCCCGCGTTGAAATATAGGTAGATAATATATTTAAAGTCGTGGTTTTGCCGGAACCGGTGGCCCCGGAAAATATAATATTCAACTTAGCCCGAATGGCCGCTATCAAAAAATCCGCCATATCCCGGCTTAAGGTATCTAAGGTAACCAGGTCTTCAATACTGCCGAACTCCTTAATGAATTTACGAATAGTGATTACCGGCCCGGCCAAAGAAACCGGCGGAATGATTATGTTCACCCGGGAGCCGTCCGGCAAAGACACATCGGTAAAAGGGCTCAGCTCATCCACATGGCGGCGGGTGGGCATCAGGATCTTCTGGATGATATAAAGAAGGTGCTGGTTATTCTCAAAAGTTATATCCGAAAGAAGCATCTTGCCCTCTTTTTCCACATAAACTTTCTTGGGGCCGTTAACCATTATCTCGGTAACCGCCTTATCCTCCAAGAGGGCTTTGAGCGGCCCAAAACCCATAAATTCATCAATCAGCTCGTCAATTATTTTTTTACTGCCGTTTTCGTCCAACTGCAGGCGCTCCCTGATCCTGAGCTCTTCAACAATTCTGGCAACGGTAAAACGCAGTTCCTGCTCATTTATCTTCTCATTGGTGAAGATATGGCTGTGTTCCTTAAGACGGTGCCTGACCTTATCTTTCAGCTCTTTGGACATAGTTTTTTATACTCCCGGATAATTTCACTCACCGCGTCTCGCCCGGAAATTTTTCTAAAGGGTTTAGAATCTTTATAGAGAAGGCCCTCGGTCTTCCCAAAGGCAACCGCTAAGTCCGCCTCCTCAGCCTCACCCGGGCCGTTGACCACGCAGCCCATCACCGCTATCTTAAAAGGCTTAGCGGAGAAATTCATCTTTTGGGCGGATAATTTACCCTGCAGTTCAGCCACGATTTTCTCTATGTTCACCTCGGTCCTTCCGCAGGCAGGACAACTGATGATCTCCGGGCCGAAACTCCCCAACCCTAAGCTGGCTAAAATATAACGGGCCGTCTTTATTTCCTCAACCGGATCACCCGTTAAAGAAACCCTCAAGGTATCTCCGATGCCTTGAGCCAGCAAAACCCCCAAAGTAATTGCTGATTTTATCTTACCGGCTTCGGGAAAACCAGTGGCGGTAAGCCCTAAATGCAGAGGGTAATCGCATTTTTTAGCCATCAGCTGATAGGCCTCTATGGTATCCAGAACGTTAGAACATTTCAAAGAAATCACGATATTGGTGAATTTTAAATCCTCTAAAATCTTGAGGTAATCCAGAGCGGCCTTGACTAATTTTACCGGCGCGGGCAATTTTTTATTATATCTGAATATCTTAGGGATAGAGCCGGAGTTTAAACCCACCCGGATAGGCAAAGAGCAATCCTTGGCCGCGGCAATTACTTCTTTAAGTTCTTCCCGCTTAAAGATATTTCCCGGATTAAGCCGAATCTTATCCGCGCCGGCCGAAATGGCGCTCACTGCCAGCTTCCAGTTAAAATGAATATCCGCGACTAAAGGAATAGCTATAGCGCTTTTAATCCGGGAAATAGCCCGGGCATCTTCTTCATCCCGAACTGCCACGCGCACGATATCACAACCAGCCGTCTGCAGAACCTTGATTTGGGCAATTACCTTACGGTAATCCTTGGTCGGCACCTTGGTCATTGACTGGATGGCAACCGGATTATTACCTCCGATTTTAACCTTCCCTATTTTTACTTCCTTGGCTTTTCTGCGTTTTATAATCATCTAAATTTATTCACTACATCCACGGCCTTTTGCCAAAGCCCGAATTTTACCAAATCATTCAAAAAGACAAACACCGCCAAGCTGATAATAAATCCAAATCCAACCTGACCTATTTTTTCTTCTACCTTCGGGCTTAAGTGCCGGCCGCGCAATTTCTCTAAACCTAAGAAAAACAAATGCCCGCCGTCTAAAATCGGAAAAGGCAAAAGGTTAAAGATACAGAGCGAGGCGCTTAAAACCGCCATTAAATGCAGGACCGCGTTAAAGCCGATTTTAACTGCCTCATTAGTCACGTAAAACATCCCCAAGGGGCCGGTAACATTATCTTTAAAAGAAAGCCCTCCGGTAAGCATCTTGCCAAAAGCCGATAAGGTAAGGGTAGTCAAATTCCAGAGGTTTTCTCCGGCCAAAACAAAACCCATGAATACATTATGCTTCACAATTACGGTTTCACCTTTTGGCCTTATTCCCAGGAGGCTTATTCTCTGCTTATTTCCTAACATATTTTTAACTGTCTCCTGGGTAAGCTTCGCGGTTAATTCTACCTTCTCGTTATTTCTCAGTAACTCTAATTTCACCGACGATGATTTATTCTTATAAATAATCTCCTGAAGCTGGTTCCAGTATTGGACACTCTTTCCCTCTATGGAAATAATCAAATCATCTTTCAGGATTCCGGCGGACTCCGCCGGATAACCGGCCATTACTTCACCCACCCTGGTGGTAAGATTAGGATAACCTACTAAGTTAACCAGCCACAGACAAATAAAGGCCAAGAGATAATTTAAGGCCGGCCCGGCGGCAATGACCTTAGCCCGGTCCAGAGGCTTGCGGCCTAAAAACTCATGGGGTTCGCCTTTACACTCCTCCCGGTTATCTCCGGCCAGCTTCACGTATCCGCCAAAGGCAAAAAGACACAAAGTATATTCAGTATCTCCTCTTTTATAGTTTAACAACTTCGGCCCGAACCCCAGCGAAAATTTCTCCACCCGGATGCCCAGCCGGCGCGCCTGGGCAAAATGGCCGTATTCATGCACCAAAATCATTATGCTTAAGATAATTAAGAATATCAATAAGGAAAACATTCACCCTCGCTATCCACCCTCGCTTTGCTCGGGTAGATTACAGATTACAGATAACAGAATACAGCAAAAATATTTACGGTTGCCGGTTTGAGGCTAATCTTGTAATTAAATCTCTGGTCTCCTGCCTGGCCCAGGTATCCGCTTCCAGTATCGCTTTCAGGTTGGGATTCTTGAGCGTCTTATGTTTAGACAATATCTTTTCAATGATCTTGGGAATAAGCGTAAAACCTATTCTCTGATCCAGAAAGGCCGAAACCGCCTCTTCATTTACCGCGTTCATTACTGCCGGAGCCGTCCCGGCGTCATAGGCCGCCTGGTAGGCGAAATCAAGGCAGGGAAATTTTTTGTTATCAACTTTATCAAAGGTTAAACTTTCAATACTAAAAAAATCCAGGTGGTTTTTCGGATTGGACAGCCGCCTGGGATACGTAAGGGCGTATTGTATCGGAAGGCTCATATCGGTTACCCCTAATTGGGCCAGCACGCTTCCGTCAACGAACTCCACCATGGAATGAATTATTGCCTGACGGTGGATAAGCACCTCAATATTTCTAACCTCAACGTCAAAGAGCCATCTGGCCTCAATCACCTCTAAGCCCTTATTCATCAGCGTGGCCGAATCCACGGTTATTTTCCGGCCCATCTTCCAGCGGGGGTGATTTAAAATATCTTTCTTTTTTAGATATTTAAAATCTTTCAGCGCCACATCATAAAGCGCCCCCCCGGAGGCAGTTAAATAAAGCCTTTTCAGCTCATCTTGCTCTTTGCCCTCTAAACACTGAAATATGGCGGATTGCTCGCTGTCTACCGGGATAAGCCTGGCTTTTGACTTTTTAAGCTCACCCATTATAATTGAGCCGGCCATTACCAGGGCCTCTTTATTGGCCAGGGCAATATGCTTACCCGCCCTGATTGCCGATAAAAGCGGATGCAGGGCAACCGAGCCGCTCAATCCAATCACTACGATATCCACATCCTTATCCGAGGCTATCCGGTTCAAACCTTCAATGCCGTAATGGATATCGCGCGCGCCGATTTTATTTATCTTCTTGCCGGCCTCTTCATCTCCAACAGCTATCTTACCCGGCTTAAATTCAGCTGCCTGTCTTTTAAGAGACTCAATATTTTTGTTTACCGCTAAAGCCTCTAATTTAAACTCACCGGGATACTGCTTGATTACTTTTAAAGTAGTAACCCCGATTGAACCGCTTGAGCCTAAAATCGCGACCCGTTTCATCTCTAAGATCAGCCTTTATTAAAAACATTACTCATATAAAAATAAAAAGCCGGGGCGGTGAATAATAAGCTGTCAATCAGGTCCAAAATCCCGCCCAGTCCGGGAAACAGAAGCCCCGAATCCTTGACCTGACAATCCCGTTTAATCAAGGACTCAGAAAGGTCTCCTAATTCCGCTATCAAGGCGATAGCCAAGCCCAGAACCGCCAGATGCAAATAGGAAAAACCCAGAAACGGCCGGCAGAGCATCGCGGTGAGAATACCAAAGAGCAATCCGCCAATTAAGCCCTCCACGGTTTTTTTGGGGCTTATCCGGGGAAGCAATTTGTGCCTGCCTACGCGGCTGCCTACCAAATAGGCCCCGATATCCGAAGACTTAGTAATTAAAATGAGCGCCGCCAGATACCCTTCGCCTCCGGGCAGATAACGCACCTTAACCAAAAAACTAAAAAACCAGGAGACATAGATGATGCCGAATAAAGTGGTAGATATACCGACCACTGCCTGAGAGCTATCCTGCCTTTTCAACTGCAGGATAAAAAGGGTAAATAAGGCTAACACAATAAATAAAAGCTCCCAACCCTTGGTCAGCTCAAACCTGAAAAGAACGGATAAAGGAATGGCCACCCCCAGAATCATCCCAAAATATTTATAGATAGGTATCCCTTTTTTTTCAATCAGGCCGAAGAACTCATACAACCCCCCGATCACTAGAGCCAGGAAACACACGGCAAAGACAGGCTGATATTTAATTGTCAGAAAAATAACCCCTGCCCAGATTATAGTGCTAGTGAGCCTTTGTTTAAACATTTACCCTCGATTCGCTCGATTACTGATTAAATTGCCCCAAATCGTCTTACCCTGGCTTGATATTCGCTGATGGCCTCTTCTAAGTTTTCCTTCTTAAAATCAGGCCAGTAGGTTTTCGTAAAGAATAGCTCAGCATAGGATAACTGCCAGAGGAGAAAATTGCTGATACGTTGTTCTCCGCTGGTGCGGATAAGCAAGTCAGGGTCGGGAATTCCTTTAGTATCCAGAAAATCCCCTATTCGCTCTTCGCTTACATCTTCCGGCCTGAGTCTTTTCTCCAGGACATCGTCAGCTATTTTCTTAACCGCGTCAACTATCTCCTGTCGTGAGCCGTAATTAAAGGCAAAGACTGCCGTCAGTCCGCGGTTGTTTTTGGTCTTCTCTTTGGCCGCGAGCAATTTCTTCCAAAGGCGCTCCGGAATAGGCTCTTTACGGCCTATGGTCAGAAACCGGATATTGTTTTTCATCATCATCCGAACATAGCGGCCCAAGAAAATATCCAGTAAATGCATCAGGATACCTACTTCAACCTTAGGCCTCTTCCAATTCTCGGAGGAGAAAGCATAAAAAGTAACAAACTTAATTCCTAAATCCGAAGCCTGGCTTAAAATCTCTTCCACCCGCTTTATCCCTTCGCGGTGCCCCTGGGCGCGGGAAAAGCCTTTACTTTTAGCCCAGCGGCCGTTACCATCCATAATTATGGCAATATGCTTAGGAAGGTTGGATGTATCAAGCATTAAATTAGTTTTTCGCGACAAAACTGTCGTTTTGAACAATAGAACAATAGAGCATTAGACCGCAATTGAGCTTTTGTTTGTCTATTGTTCTATTGTCTATTGCTCAATTGCTCTGTAAATTTTCGCATAGCGAAAATTTACTGGTGTATCCTATAGTCTAAATCCGCGAAGATGTTGTCTTTATATTCGATATCCTTGAGCCAGGGCTCCTCCACGGAATTGGCTTTAATCTCTTCATAAAGTTTATTAAACCTCTGAATGTGCTCCTGGGTGCGCTTTAAGGCGTAGCTGACATGGGTGCCGGTAGCCATAATAAAGGCCCAATCCGATGACTGCGCCAGGAACAATTCCCTTAAGGCCTGATTTAAAGCCCGCCGGGTTAAACCGCTTGCTTCGGGAAATCTTTTTACCAATTCATCCATCCTCCAGCTCGCCTCATGCAAGTGGCGATAGGCCCAATCATTAGTCCCCTGCAGCCAGACCTCGGAGTATCCTTTATATCCCCAACTGGACATTGAGGGAGTAATCACCTGATTGCGCGGATTCTCCTCGAGATATTCCACCGCGTTGGTCATTTGGATGATATTTTGGTCAAAATAGATTTTACGAATGAGAAAATCCAGCCACATCGGCCCCTCAAACCACCAATGGCCGTAGAGTTCGGTATCGTAAGGAGAAACTATAATCGGTTTCTTCTCTAAGATCTCATAAAGATACTCTGCCTGGCGTTGGCGGTTAAACAAAAAGTTTCCGGCATGCTCCGCCGCTTTCTGCCTGGCTAACTCCGGCAGGTAAGGCTGTTTTTGGCCGGTAGTTCCGGTAATCCGGTAGTATTTTATCCCGGTATTTATCCTTGTCCCGTCTGAGGAAATATAGGGCTTAATATACTCATAGTCTAAATCAAAACCTATATCCCGGTAAAACTCCCGGTAATGATAATCTCCGGGATAACCCTCAATTGAAGACCAGACCTGCTTTGAAGACTCCAGGTCGCGGCCAAAACAAGCTACTTGAGAAGACCGGCAGTACACCGGCGCGAATACCCCGTATTTAGGCCGGGGTGAACCATGCAGAAGGCCGTGGGCATCGGTAAAAAAGTATTTTAAGCCCGCGTCTTTCAGGAATTGGTCGTCCCCGGGATTATAACCGCATTCAGGAAGCCAGATACCGCGCGGCGGGCGGCCAAACACCTTTTCATATTGGGATACCGCCGCCCTCAGCTGGGCCCTTATGGAAGATTTAGCCACATCCATCAGGGGGAAATAACCGTGGGTCGCCCCACAGGTGATAATTTCCAGTTTTCCTAAATCCTGAAATCTTTTAAAGGCCGAGACGAGATTACGGTGATACTGATTAAAGATATCCCGGCAGGATTTAAAACGTTTAAAATACATCCGGCTTAAAGCGTTAAACTCCGGTTCAAAACGGGTACGCTCAATCTCGTGCCCGGAAAGCTCAATCAACTTTCCTATGTGCCTTACATAACGTTCCTGAAGCAGGCTGTCGCTGAGCATAGAAATGAGCGTCGGGGTAAGCGACATCGTCACCCGGAAATCCACTCCGTCTTTAACCAGCCCCTCAAAAACCTCAATCAAAGGAATATAGGTTTCGGTGATGGCTTCATACAACCAATCTTCTTCCAGAAAATCATTAAACTCCGGATGGCGCACATAAGGCAGGTGCGTATGTAAAACCAGACAAAGATATCCTTTATTCATAGTAGGGGCAACCCCATGTGGTTGCCCGTTTTTAAACATGGTTCTGTTTTCATATAATTGGCCTTTCGCAGGGCAGGCGCATAGGCCTGCCCCTACCTGGTTTCCTTGGTTACTACAGGCGTGATCACTCTTTCATCAAGGCTGTCTGCTGATACGGCCTTAACCGGGATAATCTGTTTTCCGTCAGGCAGGCTGAAACGCAAAGAGAAGGTTCCGTCCGGCCGCAGGGCGATTTCCTTTCCCGAAACTGTAACCTTGGCATCCGGCTCAGTTGCCCCATAGACAATCAACTCAGTATTCACCACTAACCAGAATTCGCGTTTGTATTCCTCTTTCTTAACCGGACTAAAAAACCCCGAAGAAACACCCCCTGAGCCTTGAGCTCTTTTTTGCAGTTCTAACCAGGGCTGTTTTAGCTTAACCGGTGAGCCCCCTAAACCGACGCTTGAGGCATAAAGCCGGCTGAATAACTCATCCGGCACCATCCACTCCTCATCCGTAACCCAGGAAGGAACATCAAGGGGAGTAGTTACTATATTAGAACGGGCTATGGTTATAAATCTTCCGTCCGAAAGCTTCAGCCCTACATCAACGCACCATGACCTGCCCGGGCCCGCGGTATCAATATACCAACTCTTGGCATTCTGATGTATCTCAATGTCAAAAGAGCGGTGGGCGTTTGAACCGTTAAAATTGATGCAGCTCACATCATAAACTCGTAAGATTTTCTTGGCGGTTTCAAATAATTTAACTAATTCATTCTTCAGTTTTCCCCAAGTGCCCTCGCGCACCTCCCAATAAGTATGCAGCCACCAGGGGTCGCGCACCTGCAAAACGATAAGGTCCTTATCATAGCCTTGAGGAAGCTCTTTTTTCTCAAAGTCCACCCGGGCCGGCTCAACAGCCTGAACAGTTTTAGCAATCCTGTTCTCCGGATGGGTAAACCCCGCCCCTTCTTTCTTTAGAGAATACTTCTCCGGCGGAAGGGGCGGGGTAAAGTATTTGGCCTCCTGGGCGGTTAGGGCCTTTCTAAAGACTGCCAACCTCGTTGTTTTGGCTTTGGCAGCCGGCTTTTTTTTGAATACGACCTTACTCAAAACCTTGCGCACCTTGCTGGATAAAGATTCGACTTTTTTCCCGACGGAAAGCCGGGATCCCGAGCTTGTCGGGACCCGGTGAAGAATCGGAATCCCGGCCTTACCGGGAGAGCTTACTTTTTTTATCTTCTTAACCGCCTTAGCCATATCTCTCGCCTCCAATCTTACAAAAATGGAGGATAGCTTACTTCTTATCCTCCATCTTGCCTCTCCTTAAATATTTCCTAAAAACAAGCCGGAAAAACCTATTCCTTCTTTACATCTAAGACCTCTTTAGAATCGTTTTCCAACTTTTCGTTGATGCGGGTAACCCGCTCTAACTCAACCTTTAAGGCATTCTCGGCAACCTGCTCCTGGGATAAGGTTTTTTTGGTTATCTCGTGAGCCGCTTTTTCCCCGGCAAGCTGGGTCTGGGTACTTTTAAGCTCCCCGGACAGGTCAGCCTTTTCCTTTTCTAATTTGGTATTTTTTTCTTCCAACTCCATACTAAGAGCCGCCTTATCTACGGCCAGCCTCTTTTGACGGGATAATTCATTTAAGGCCCCCAGCCAAAGAATAAAAAATATCAACGCGACAACCGAAAGAATCATAGCTACTCTACCTTTTATTTTATCGTCCATTCAATCTCCTTTTAAGAAATTAGAAGCTTAAAACTCACAGCTTCTTTTTTATTTGAAATATGACTTGGGCCCTTTGGTTACCGGCTCTTCTTCGATTGCCGCTGACGCATTCTCTTCTTGTTTCCTTACTTTAGCCACCTTGGGAAGAACCACAATCTCAACCCGCCGGTTCATCTTCATTCCTTCTTTATTGTCATTAGAAGCTACCGGATGAAACTCACCATAAGCATCTGCCGACATTCTTCTTCCGGTAATGCTTTTTTCTTCCAGATAATGCAAGACGCTTAAGGCCCGGGCAGAGGAAAGCTCCCAGTTAGATTCCCATCCGGAATATTTTATCGGCTGGGTATCGGTATGGCCTTCTATCCCGATGTTAAAATCATTCAAATTGTCCTTCAAGACTACTGCCACTTTCTCTAAGGTAGGGATAGCCTCCGGACGCAGTTTAGCCTTACCCGAATCAAAAAGGATATCGGCAACAAAGGTAATTACCAGGCCTTTCTCAGCCATATCCAAACGCACATCCTTATCGGCAATCTCCTGCTTCAGCCGTTCGGCCAGAAGGTTCCGGGCTGAGGCCAACTCATCCAATTGACTGCTTAATTTGTCAATTTTCTCCACATCCGAACGCCGGCCTTTTTGAAAAATTATGGTGCATCCGGAAAGCCCGATACCGATAATAAAAACGCAAATCCCATACACAAGCCTATTCATTCTCTTCATCGCTCCACTTCTCCTTTAATATTATTTAGACCTTTTCCTTAAATACCTGCCTGCCGGCAAGGCAAGAAGAGGAAATTCTATCCCTTTGGATTAAAATAACACAACAATTTACCTAAGTCAAGTAAAATCGCAATCTTACGGTCTTTACAAATTTTCCCAGTGGTAGTTATTTAGACAAGGCCTCATACATCTTGACGGCTTTGTCCATTTCTTTCAGGATGGTGCTCAACAGTTCCACCACCGCGGCCGTCTCCTCTTTAGAAACATAATTGTCCATATTAGAAGTCTTCTCTACCAGGGGCTTGACCGCGGACCAGAAACTGCCGACCAAATCCAACTGGGATATTATTCCCTCATCTCTGTTTATAGGAAGGCCGAGTTCGCTGTCGCCGTCTTTGAGCCCTTTCAAAGTCCGGTCAAAAAGCGAAGCCGTATCGCGCAACATCTTACTATTACTTACCATATCAATCTTTAAATACATCAGCAGAGCCTCTTTAGACATCTTCTGGGTAAGCATCCGCTGTTTTCCGGCCAGGTTAATTACCAGGGCTAAGGCCGGGTCTTTAGTTAAAACCTTTCCCGCTTCCTGCTCAAACATCTTAACCGTTGAATCCATCGTGGTGAGAATAGGCAGATTCAGCTTGGCTAATACCGGCAGTTCAACCGGCGTAAGAACTCCCCCTTCGGTAACCTTGGATAATAACGGAATCATCTCATCAAACAAAAGGTTTATCTTATCCAACTTGGCGGTAATTTCCTCATTTTCGCAGGCAGGCAGATTCAAAGATGCGTCTCCGTCCCGCAGGCCTTTTAAGACCTTCTCAAAAGTGTTCATTGTCTCTTTCAAATTCTTACGGTTTTCCTCGGCATTTATTCCGGAAGTAGCCAGAAGCGCCTCCTTGGTCATCTTCTGGGAAAGCATTCTCTGTCTTCCGGAAAGATTCATAATCACGCCCCACTGCTCAGTAGACACCGCGGCAAAATTCGCCGATATAACCGTAACTCCGACCCAGGCTAAAATTAAAGACACCAATCCGATCTTCTTCAACATTGTAACTCCTTTCTTTTTTGGTTAAGGAAGAGTCTAATATGAAATCGCTATTCTCTTGTTCTCCTCCTTGTGTTTCAGTAATACGCCGTCTTCCTTGTATTTTTTAAGCAAGAAATGGGTTACCGTGCCCCGGACATTCTCCATACAGGAAAGCTTCTCGGCCACAAAATTAGAGACCGTATGCATATTCTTTCCCTCAACCACTACTAATAAATCGTAGGTCCCGGAAATAAGATAACAACTGGTTACCTCCGGAAATGAATATATCCTCTCGGCAATCTTATCAAAGCCTAAATCCTTCTGAGGCACGATGTTTACCTCAATCAGCGCCCGGACATCCGATTCCTCGTCGCGGATAAGCTCTTTATTTATCACCGCCTTATATTTCAGGATTACCCTGTCTTTCTCGTATTTATTGATTGCCTTTTTGACTGAAGAAACATCTTTTTTGAGCATCCGGGCAATCTCTTCGGGCGTGGCCCGGGCATCCTTTTCCAAAATCTCTAAAATCTCATCCATTTTCTTACCCCCCTCCTCGTATAATATGTCTAATAACATGTTAATGCCGAATTTCTAATGACGAATTCCGAATGAATGACCAACGCCTAATGTTAAATAAGAAATTCGATATTTGGTCATTGGGCTATTAGACATTCATTCGTCATTCGGATTTAGCCATTAGTCATTTTCATGTTACTTAAATTATTACTTAGATATCATACTATTGATCTGTTTCCAGAGGTCTTTGGCTTCTAATTTTTCCTTACGGTCAAAATAAATATTTTTTCCGGACGAACAAAGGGGAAGACCGAGAACAGGATTACACTCATTCAGCAGGCCTAATTTATATCCGGCCAACCCCGCCCGGTACATTATCCGGTTATCAATATTCAAGGTAGAGGCGCTCTTGGCAGCGCTGGAGATAGCAATCCCTAAGTCCAGGAGCTTAAAAATACAGAAAGGCCCGGGCATAAATATAGTTTCCGGACGAAGGGCGCTTAAGAATTCCTGACAGCCTTTAAAGCCGCATCCTCCGCAGTTAAAACCCAAGGGCTTTCTGCCTTTGACCCCTATAATGATCAGGCAATCAGACTTATCAATCGCGTCGGCGTCGCTATGCCAATCCAGCTCTATCGCCTTTTTGGTCATATCTCCGCTATTTTCCTTAATCAGAAAAACGGTCATCCTCTTAATTTCATTAACCAAAGCGGTCTTTTCAGAATCATTTAATATCTTATATGAAATATCATCCACCCCCGCGCTTTTGGGCGCGGTGCGGATAGAGATTCCGATAAGTTTCGCCGCCTCTTTTACCGCTTCCGTTTCCCGCATCTTAGAGTTTTCCCAATAACGTCAAGACTCCGATAAGAATAAATATACCCGCGCTTACAAAACGCAAGATATGGATAGGCACACATTTTGCTACCGCGTCCCCTAACAAAACCGCTAAAAGGGTTGCCACCGCGAACGCCAGCATCGCCCCGCAAAATATCGGCCAAGGGGACTTGGTTTTCGCGGTCATACTTAAAATTGCCATCTCAGTCTTATCCGCTAACTCCGCGACAAGTATTGTAGTAAACGCGGTAAAAAAAATACGCCAATCCATTACTTTCCCTTGACCGCTTGCGCGGTAACAATCGCCTCAGCTACCTGGCGCATTGACTTACGCGAGTTCATACTATATTTCTGAATCGTCCGATAGGCCTCATCCTCAGGCAGGCCTTGTTCCCGCATCAATATCCCTTTAGCCTTTTCCACAACCTTGCGGGTCTCCAGCTCTTCCTGAATAATCCGGCTCTTTACTATCAATTCGGTATTTTCAATCACCATTGCCGCCTGATTAGCCACGGTAGTCAGCATATGGATTTCGTTCTTGGTAAAGCTATGAGGCTTGGAAGTATAAAGATTGATAACTCCGATTACCTTTCCTCTTACCATCATCGGAACACACAACAAAGAAGCCAGGCTTTCCTTCTTGGCTATATCTTTATATTTATACTCCTTTTCCTGAAGGACATCATACACCGCGATCGGCCTTTTTTCTAAGACTGCCTTACCGGCAATGCCCTCGCCGATTTTTAGAGGCGGCTTTTTGTTATAGCTCTCGGATATAGACTGGGTTGCCCGGATAATCAGCTCCTGTTTCTTCTCATCTAAGAGCATTAAAGAGCAGATTTTTGAACCCAGGGTCTGGGCGGTAACCGTAACTATCAAGCGCAGGATGTCGTCCAGATAAAGCTCCGATGTAATAGCCTGGGCTATCTTGGAAAGGGCTTCAATATGATTACCGGCTTTTGGCATTTTTACCACCGCGAAAGCGCGAAATTATTTCTGCGCTCCCAACGTCCTTTCAGTTTAATAACGCTATTTTTCGTGGTCCTTGCGATTGCAGGCTTTAACGCAGATTCCGCAGATATACTGTTCTACTACCTTCTGCCGTTGGAATTCCTTCAGCAGTTCAAAACAACCCAAATGGTCAAAATCCTCTTTTTTTTCCTTTATAGCCTTTACCGGACATATTACCACACAAGCCCGGCATTTTCCACAATCTTCTTTTGTTGGTTTATCATATTTTAAAGGCATATCCGTAAGCACGGTTACTAAGCGGAATTGACTGCCCAGCCTCTTATTCACCAACAGGTTATTTCGGCCTATCCAGCCCAGGCCGGCCAAATGCCCTATATGTTTATGCGAAAGATGAGCGGTCTGTTTCTGCCAGTCCACGATTATTGAAGCCGGGATAGGCAAGGCTTGAGAGCCTGAATTCTGGATAAAGTTACTCAGGCGCAAGGCCAGCTGATCCAAAAACATATTTACCACGCGATAGTGGTGAAAGTAAAGCTTGGTCGGTTGATTTTCGATTTCTGAAAGAACCCCTGATGAAACCCGCACCCCCAGAGAAATCGCGGTGTTTAAGTCTTTGGCGGCCTTGACTGAAACGGCAAAACCATCTTTAAGCGAAGAAACATCGGCTGTGCCGAATAAATCCGCTCCCCAATTAAGGCAGAATTTCTTGATTCTTTTATAGTTTTCCTCTTTCCCCATATAATTACTTATTATTTTCCATATGCCATTTGCTATATGCGTATCAGAGTTTCTCGGGATGATGCCTGACCATCTTTGCGTCTGTCATATAAATCACGTCTTCAGCGATATTGGTGGCGTGGTCGCAGATACGCTCTAAATGGCGGGTAACTAAAATTAAGGGAACCGCGCGAGGCGCGGTTGAGCCATCTTTTACCATATAATCGTAAATCAATTCCTTCTGAATCAAATCACGAAGCGCGTCTGCTTCTCTATCCGCAAAGACAACCTTCTTTGCTAATTCTACGTCCTTATTAATAAAGGCGTCTATTGCCTCTTTTACCATTTTCTGGGCAATTTCGGCCAATTTCGGAATATCAATTAATGGTTTTAACGGCGGTTGAGCGATAAGCTCTTCTGCCCTCTGGGCAATGTCTACCGCCAAATCCGCCATCCGCTCAAGGTCAGCATCGCTTTGCATCGCCATAGTAATAAAACGCAAGTCCTGGGCAACCGGCTGGCGAAGCGCGATAAGGTCTAAGCAAAATTCATCAATTTTATTTTCTAACTCGTCTATCTTTTTATCGGAAGCAATCACTGCTTCAGCCAGCGATTTATCCCTTTGCTTAAGCGCCTCTATTGATTTAAAAATGGCCTCTTCAACTAATGACGCCATAGTCAATATGTATTGACGCAGCTGCTTTAACTCTTCATCAAATATTCTTTCCATTTTCCCTCCCTTGCAACCGCTGAAAACGCGGAATTTGAATAAAAATTATGCTTTTCCGCTGAAGCGCGGAAATTCAATAAGCCTTCTTCTGTGTTTCTGCGGAACATTTACTTCTAACAGTTATTCAGCGCCTCCGCGGTTGCAATTATCCGTATCTTCCCGTGATATACTCTTCCGTCCTTTTATCTTTGGGCGCGGTAAAAACCTGCACCGTCTTTCCAAATTCAACCAGCTCACCTAAAAGCATAAAACCCGCGTCATCAGAGACCCGCGCGGCCTGCTGCATACTATGAGTTACAATAACTATGGTATAGTCTTTTTTAAGCTTCTGCATCAGCTCTTCTATCTTTAGGGTTGCCTGCGGGTCAAGGGCTGAGCAGGGTTCATCCATAAGCAGAATATCCGGCTTAACCGCGATGCACCGGGCGATACACAGCCTCTGCTTTTGCTCCAAAGATAACCCCAGGGCATTCTTACGCAGTTTATCCTTTAAATCCTTCCAAAGCATTACCGACTCTAAGGCCTCCTGAACAATGGCATCAAAGTCTTTTTTCTTGGCTAAATGATGCACCTTGAGCCCAAAAGTTATGTTTTCATACACTGAGAGGGGAAAAGGATTAGGCCTTTGAAAAACCATGCCTACTTTTTTGCGCAACCGCACCAAATCATCAAAATTGCCGCCTAAAATATTTTCGCTATCAATGCGCGCCTCGCCTTCCAGACGCACCCCCTCAATCAAATCGTTCATCCGGTTAAAAACCCTCAAAAGCGTGGACTTCCCGCAACCTGAAGGGCCGATAATAGCGGTAATGCGTTTCTCCTCAAAAGCCAGATTAATACTCTTTAAAGCATGAAAGGCGCTGTACCAGAGATTTAAATTATTGGCGATTATCTTAGACATTATGCTATCGGCTATCGGCTATCGGCTATCGGCTGAAAGCCGAAGGCGGAAGGCTGATAGCTTTTTACCCAAACCTTCCTTGTATATAATCCTCGGTTCTTTTATCCTGGGGCGCGGTAAATATCTTATGGGTCTTATCTATCTCTATCAGCTCCCCCATCAGGAAAAACGCGGTGCGGTCAGCCACCCTGGCAGCCTGCTTGGTATTATTGGTAACCAGAACGATAGTATACTGCTCTTTAAGCCGAAGCATTGATTCCTCAACCTTGGCAGTGGAAATGGGGTCTAATCCCGAACAAGGCTCATCAAATAAAATCACCTCCGGCCGGACCGCCAGAGTGCGGGAGATGCACAAACGCTGCTGCTGTCCACCGGAAAGCTTAGTGGCAAATTCCTTAAGCCTATCCTTAACCTCATCCCAGAGAAACGAGGCCTTAAGCGAATCCTCAACGATAGCGTCTAATTCACTTTTACTTTTACCATCGTGCATACGCACACCATAAACAACATTATCATAAATTGAAATCGGCAAGACTTGGGGAAGAGCAAAAATCATTCCTATATTTTTTCTTAAATGCTCCGGTTTAATCCGACAGATATCGCGTTCATCTAAGAGAACTTCTCCTTCCATGCGAAAACCCGCCTCTAATTCATTAAGCCGGTTAAGCTGTCTTAAAAAAGAGGTTTTACCGCTGGAGGCCGGGCCAATTACTCCTAAAATCTCATTACTTTGAATTTCCAAATTAAGACTCTTCAGAGCCAAAACCTTCCCAAACCAGATGTTTAACTCTTTAACCTCAATCTTTACCTGGCTTTTGCCTTTTTCCTTTTGACTTTTACCTTTGTTTTCTACCATTTCTTCTTCTTTCTTAAGCGCGAACGCAGGATTACGGCAATAATATTCATCGTAAAAACTATCCCTACCAGGACAAAGGCTGTGGCATAGCGGGTCTGAATGGATATATTAGGTATCTGGGTAGAAATAATATAAAGATGATAAGGCAAAGCCATTGCTTGGTCAAATACGGAAACAGGCAGATTAGGCAGATAAAAGGCGGCAACCGTAAACAGGATCGGCGCGGTTTCCCCGGCGGCCCGGGCCAGGCTCAAGATTGCCCCGGTCAAGATTCCGGGGATAGCGAAAGGCAGGACCGAATGCCTGATGGTCTGCCACCGACTTAGGCCAAGAGAAAGGCTCACTTCCCGGAAAGAATAAGGCACGCTGGCCAATGCCTCCCGCGAGGCAGTAATAATCACCGGTAGGTTCATTATCGCCAGGGTCAGCGCCCCGGAAAGAATAGAGACCCCGAATTTCATAAAAGTAACAAATAAGGCCAGGCCGAATAATCCGTAAACCACCGAAGAAACCCCGGCCAGATTTACAATAGCCAGCCTAATCAGGCGGGTCAAAAGATTATCTTTGGCATATTCATTAAGATATATCGCGGCCATTACCCCTACCGGCAGGGAAAACACTATTGACAAGGAAACCAGATATAATGTCCCGACGATTGCCGGATAAATCCCTCCCTGGCGCATCCCATCAGAGGGCATAGTAGTCAAGAACTGCCAGCTTATCCCCTTAGCGCCATTTTTAATAATCACGCCCAAAACAAACAAAACCGGCAAAACAACAATAATGGTACAGAGAAATAAAATACTAAAGGCGATCTTTTGCTTAGTGGTCGTCTTCACCCCGCCCCTCCTTCATATTCTATCATCCTATCAGCCATATCATTCTCATAAGGAGGAGCGGGGCTCATTTTTTATTCCGGTGCAAAAACATATCCGCGGTAATATTGATAATAAAGGTAAGCACAAAGAGGATTATCCCGATGGCAAAAAGGGAATAATAATGGTTTGAGCCGTGGACCGTTTCCCCCATCTCCGCGGCAATGGTGGCAGTCAGGGTGCGCACCGGCTGTAAGAAGGTCTGGGGGATAACCGCGGCGTTTCCGGTAATCATCATCACCGCCATTGTCTCGCCGATTACCCGGCCGATACCCAGCATTGAGGCGGCAATAATCCCGGGAAGCGCGGCGTGAATAACTACCCGATACATTGCCTGCCAGCGGGTCGCCCCCAAGGCTAGGGCCCCTTCCTTGTAAGACTTAGGCACGGCATTGATGGCATCTTCCGATATACTGATAATGGTCGGCATGGCCATCAACCCCAGCATAATTGAGCCGGATAAGGCAGTCAGTCCGGTAGGCAGGTGGAATATTTTTTTTACCCAGGGAACCAAGGTGGTCATCCCGATAAAACCCAAAACTACCGAAGGAATAGCCGCCAGCATCTCAATCCCGGTCTTTAAAATATCCTTTAATTTAACCGGGGCCACCTCGGATATATAAAAGGCGCAGGCAATGCTTACCGGCACCGAAACGAGTATCGCCCCAAAAGTAACCAGTAATGAACCCAGGATAAGCGGCAATATCCCAAAGCGCTCCGGATCAGAAATAGGATACCAGTATTTCCCCCCGATAAAATCCTTGGCCGGGACCTCCCTAAAAAACGCTATTCCCTCTTTAAGCAAAAAAACAAAGATGAGAACGACAAAGAGTATGGAGGCTATTCCGCTTAGGAAAATCAGCTTTTCAATAACGAATTCTTTTATCTGGCGCAATTTCATTTAATCGGCACAAAATCAGTCTTTTTGACAATCTCCTGCCCCTCTGCCGACAAGGCAAAGTCCACAAAGGCCTTAACTATTCCCCGCGGCTGGCCTTTGGTATAGAGCAGAAGCGGCCGGGAGATGGGATAGGAATTATCCTGCACATTCTCCATTACCGGCCCGACATATGGAGAATTAGCGTCTTTAGCCACGAATATTACTTTCTGCTTTTGGCTGATATACCCCATCCCGTAATAACCGATGGCGTTGGGATTCTGGGAGACCTCTTCGGCAATGGCCTGGCTGGAAGACATCAATAAAGCCGCCGGAGAGAATTCCTCAACCGACTTTTCACCGCCTTTGCGTAAGACATGCTCTTTAAAATAGACATGGGTGCCGGAATTTATTTCCCTGGAGAGAATGACTATCTGCAGGTTATTGCCCCCGACTTCCTTCCAGTTCTTAATTTTGCCGGTAAAGATATCCGAGAGCTGGTCAATGGTCAACCGGGAAACCGGATTAGAAGGATGCGCCACCACCGCCAGCCCGTCTAAGGCCGCCTTGATCTCAAAGGGCTCAATCCCGTTCTGTTTGGCCTTATTGATTTCTTTTTCCTTCATCGTCCGGGAAGAAATGGCAATATCCGCGGTGCCAGATATCATCGCGGATATCCCGGTCCCCGATCCGCCGCCGGTAACCGCCGCGTTTACCCCTGGATTTTTCTTGCTAAATTCTTCAGCCCAGGCCTGGCCCAGGTTAACCATTGTATCCGAACCCTTGATTTGAATAGATCCTTTTAAATCCTCAGCCTGGCTTATACCCGCAGCCAGAAAAAAAATTAATAAAAACATTGATATTTTCTTTCCATAACACATTTTTTATTCCTCCTTTTAAAGATTTAATATTTGAAGCCATATTATATAATCTTATCCGCCGCCTGTAAACAGAAAAGAACTCTTGCCTTATAGCCTGCCTGTGTAAAAAATTATCTTAGGCTTTTTAAGAAGAATATTACCGCGAATAACGCGATATTCGCGGTAACTACGGCGGGGCCTGTGGGAAGGTCGCAGTAATAAGACAGATAAAGCCCAAGTAATGAAGAGATAATACCGCAGAGCAGGGCGGCCTTAAACACCCCTGAAAATCTTTTCGCCGCGCAAAGCCCGCACAAGGCGGGAACGGTTAAAAAAGAAAAGCTAAGCAGTGCCCCGATTATTGAAATGGCCGCGCTTATTCCGACAGCAAGTAAAAGGTAGAACAATAATTCAAATAACCTCGCGTTTAATCCCTGCGCCCGCGCGGTCTCCTCGTCAAAAGCGATAAAAGCTATTTCTTTGTTAAACAGAGAATAGAAAATAAAGATTAAGAGGCTTATCGCGGCGACAAGACACACTTTGCCTGAAGAAATCATAAGCACATTGCCGAATAAAAGGTTAAGCATGCCTGCCTCCGCCGTCGCGGATTTTGCCACAAAAAGTATCCCCAGGCTAGAGGAAAGGGCGTAGCCTAACCCTACCATAGACTCACGGGAAAACCGTTTCTCCCGGGTATGGAACGAAAATAATACAGCGCCTATAAGGCTCGTACCCAAAGAACAGATTTGCGGATTCAGCTTTAACAGCATACCTAAAACATAACCCAGCGAGGCAATCTGGGAAATAGCAATCCCTGCAAAGACAATCCTTTTTAAGACCACATATACGCCAAGATAAGACAAAAAACTTGAAGTAATCAGTAAAGCCATCAAGGCATTGCGTAAAAATGAGGCCTTTACAATTTCTAAAAAATCCATGGGTTTACTCTCCCACCACAATGAATTTCTGATCCTGGAATTCTTGTATCTTCACCTTAAGCCCATAGAGCCTGGTTAGGTTTTCTTCGGTTACTACCGTGTTTGTATCGCCGCTTAAAAACCTGCCGTCCTCAATCAACAATATACTTTTCACAAAGTTAACCACTGCCCCGATAAGATGGCTTACAAGGATAATAGTCATCATTTCTTTTTGATGAAAATCCCTTAGTAAGTTTAAAACTGCCTGTTCGCTTGGTAAATCCATATTATGCGTTGGCTCATCAAGGATTAACACATCCGGCTGGCTTGCCAAGGCCCTGGCAATCAAGGCCCTTTGCTTTTGCCCCCCGGAAAGCTCACGATACAGCCTATCCCCTAACCTTTTTATCCCGCAATGGGAAAGCGAATCCTGAACGATCCTATAGTCTTCTTTTTTAGGTTTTCTAAATAAACCTATCCTTTTATACCTGCCCATCATCACGATCTCTGTGACAGTTAAAGGGAAAAGCGGATCTATTGTGTCTTTCTGGGGAACATAACCAAAATGCAGGTTTCTTCTGTCCGAATAATAAATTATCCGGCCGGATAAAGGCCGGATAATTCCCAGGATAGTCCGTAAGAGCGTGGTCTTTCCGCAGCCATTCGGCCCGATAATCCCAAAGAAGCCGTGCGCAGGCACTGACACATTGAGCCCGGACATAACAGGATTATTCTTCGTATGGCCGACGGATAAATCCTTGAATTTAATCAGGTCTTCTTTTTTCATTACCCATCTATTCTGTGAATGCCTCTTTTAGCTTTTCCACATTAAAATCAAAAAACGAAAAATAATCATTTGCCTCAGGGATCTCCCCCACATTCTGCGCGAGAATGACTACTTTAACGCCAACCTTCCCTGCCAAGGCCTCGGAATAGTCTTTAGGAAAATACGTCGGCTGAATTATCCCCCGGATATTATTCTTCTTTATATATTCTTCCATAAAGGCAAGATGTTTTGGCGTGGGAGGAATGCCCGGTTTTGGTTCCAAATAGCGGATCAGTTTTATCCCCGCAAATTCGGTAAAATATATCCATTCATTATGGTAGGCGACAACCTCTTTGCCTTTCACCACCTTTAGTTCGGCCTCCCAGTAAGTTATCTTTTCATCCAGCTTGTTCAGGAATTCATTTAAATTTTTGTCAAAATAATCCGAGTGTTCGGGAGCAAGCTCCTTAAGCTTCACGGCAATGTTTTCCGCCATAATTTTCCCGTTTCTGGGATCAACCCAGTAATGAGGATTACCGTAGATATGAATATCCCCTTCTAAACGCGTAGGTTGTTTTTGCGGCGCCTCAAGAAGGGATATCCCTTTTGACAAATCCAGTTCATTTTTAGCGCCGGGAAAAATGTCCGGGTTACCTGCCGCGTCTACCAAAGGAAATCTCCATAACTCCAAGTCCAGGCCGGCATGGACAAACAAATCCGCCTTTCGCGTCTTTAGGATATCCGACGGCTTGGGCTCATAAAAATGAGGATTAAAGATTCCCGGTGAAATAGGGCGCACCTCTGCGTAGTCTCCCGCGATTTGTCGGACTAAATCCGCGAAGGTGGAAAGGGTGGTTACTACCTTTAATTTATCCCTCGCGAAAGCATTCGTTGAAAGACAAAACAGGCATACTAAACTCAAGAAAAATAGTTTTCGTAACATAGAGAA
Organism: Candidatus Omnitrophota bacterium; assembly: GCA_030674475.1. Lineage (GTDB taxonomy): Bacteria > Omnitrophota > Gorgyraeia > Gygaellales > UBA12090 > UBA12090. The sequence continues at coordinate 63,068 of JAUSCZ010000029.1, read as the reverse complement.
GCCCTCCTTATTGTAATTTATGTTTGTGGACTCCGATGGCAAACGTTCCCTGAAACATTACGGCGTCGTCGTTCTTGCCGGTAGCGTAATCGGTATGGCGGTATTGCAGCCTCCACCTTGCCCATTCAGATTGATGCAGGGTTAAATAGGCGCTGTATCCCAAATCCATCTCCCGCTTATTGACTAAAGGATTGTCTACCAGCTCCACATAATCAAATCTTAACCCAGATGCCCAGCGCTGATTGAGCCTTAAATCTGCAAGGGTATAAAATCCAAATGGATTGTCCCTGAATTTAGTGATCGTTCCGTCATCTTGCGCGCTAAAAGATTCGTCTCTGTCCTGGAAATAGAGTTCACTTTGCAGCTTCAACCTATTCCAGGCCGAGAAATTACGCAGGTAAACAGCGTCAAACCCCAAAACATTCGCCTCCATTTTAGGGTCATTATCTTTTGAGCCGGCAAGGTGAGTCAGGCCTAATTCAAAGCTTGATACGTCAGTAATATCTTTGTATAGCTTTAGATGGCTAAAAACTGTGGGATGCCTTCGGCTTGAGCCAAAAGCAGTCCCTCCTTCTCCAACGCCGCCCTCAAGCAAACCAAAGGTAAGCTCCGAATCCAGCCCAAAGGGCGCCTCAAATAAACGGTGAAGCTCAAAACCGGTCCGGGAAAATCCCTCCGCGCCAAAATATCTTGCTACCACAAACGGCTCATCCACCGTATCCAACGAATCGCGGTGAATAGCGCAGGCCTTACCAATCTTTGGCCTGAAACGGCCTAAACTTCCTTTTATGTCCCAGGGAAGCCCCCAGTGGCTAAGATGCGCTTCTTCTACGTTTGGGTTTTCGCTGTCAGAAAAGGAAATAGTGGCATCAAAACGGGAATAAGGGTCAACGTAATGCCCTAAAACTAATTCTAATTCCCGTAAGGCAATCCGGTCATTTCCCTCTGAATCTCCCCGGCTTTCGGAGGAAGTGGCCACAATATCCCCTACTACTCCAATCTCAGGATTAAATGCCTGAAGCCCGGCTGCAATTGGGGATTGAGGTATTGTAGCGGCAGGCGGCGGGACTAATTGCGCTTGAGGAGATTCTAATTTCTGCCTAAGCTGGCCATTTTGTTTTTCCAATTCTTCAATGCGTTTATTCTGCTCTTGAGTAGTTTTTTGTAAATTCTCCACCACTGATTTTAATTCTCTCAATTGAGTTTCTATTGCCTCTTGGCTTTGTTGAGCAAAGATATTAGGCGCGAATAATAGAAAAAATATTAAAAAGGATACGAAATAACGCATATTTCCTCCGCATGATAATCGTTTTAACTTATATAATCACGGATTTTTCAATAGAAAAATCCGGGCAAATTTTGCCCGCCTACCGTCAGGAAGGCTATTGAAAAATTTGGGATAAATTAACCGGGAGTGGGAAGGATTAGAAAGGCGGGGAACGGGCAGTTTTTGTTAAGAAATCGCGCTGTGAAATAAAACGGGGGGTGAAAATGATAAGCAGGCCTGAGGCTGCTAAAGAGATGAATCCAATGGAAGGTATGTCATAAGAAAATGGGGTCCTTAGAAGATGGCAGATTTGGCAATTCTGGCTTTCGGAATCGTCTTTATGGCTATGGAAGAGAAAAACTCCTAAATAAGACAAGAAAAAGACGACAACTCCGCAAATAAAAAATAACCGTATGAATTTAGATTTTAAGATATTTTTTCGCATTGAAATTAAAATACCATATACTGTTCCCAAAGTCAACAAAAAAGCCAAAAAGCAAATTAAATTAAATGGCCTACAATCTCTCCTGATGATGTTTAACCACCTTTGCCTCAATCATATAAATTACGTCTTCAGCAATATTGGTCGCATGGTCACAGATACGCTCCAGATGGCGGGCAATTAAAAGTAAAGGGATGGCGCGGGAAACAGCAGATTTATCCTTGGCTATATAGTCATTGATTAATTCAGCCTGCACTTTATTACGCAGGCTATCGGCATCCTTATCGCATAAAATCACCTTTTTTGCTAAAAACACATCAGCCTTGACAAAGGAATCCAAAGCGTCTTTTGTCATATGTTGAGCTAATACGGCTAACTGCGGGATATCCACCAAGGGCTTAAGCAGGGGCTTTCCGGCAAGCTCCAAAACCCGCTGGGCAATATCCACGGCTAAATCCGCCATCCTTTCCAGATCGGTTGAAATCTTCATTGCCATAGTAATAAACCGTAAATCCACCGCCATCGGCTGATACAACGCGAGTAAATCCAGACTCTTTTCATCAATACTAAGCTCCAGTTCGTCAACCGCCTTATCGGAGCAAATAACCTTTTCCGCCGCATCCCGGTCTAATTGTTTCAAAGCTTCCATAGAGGCGCCGATAGCATGTTCTACCAGGCTGCCCATACGCAGGATATCCGCCTTGAGTTCCTGTAATTTTTCATCTAAATGCCGTTCCATCATTTTCCTCCGATTAGAAAAATGCTATAAACTATACGCTATCAACCATAAACTATTTTTACCCAAACCTTCCCGTAATATAATCTTCGGTGCGCTTGTCTTTGGGCGCGGTAAACATATCCTGGGTTTTACCGAATTCAACCAACTCTCCCAGCAGAAAAAATCCGGAATAATCAGAAACCCGGGCCGCCTGCTGCATATTGTGGGTGACAATAATAATGGTATAACTTTTTTTCAGATGGTGAATCAGTTCTTCTATTTTGGCGGTGGAAATCGGATCAAGCGCGGAGCAGGGCTCATCAAAAAGGAGCGCTTCAGGCTGCGTAGCCAGTGTCCGGGCGATGCAGAGCCTCTGCTGCTGACCTCCGGAAAGGGTGAGGGCATTCTGCTTTAAGTTATCCTTGACCTCATCCCAGAGGGCCGCTTTCTTTAAACTGGCTTCCACAATTTCATCAAGCGTTTCCTTAATGGTAAAACCGTGAATTCTTAAGCCGTAGGCGATATTTTCATAAATTGACTTCGGAAAGGGATTAGGCTTCTGAAATACCATACCGATACGCCGGCGCAGTTCTACCACATCCGTTTCCTGGTCATAAATATCCTTCTGCCGGTAAAGAATATCTCCGGAAATCCGAAAAGAAGGAATCAGGTCATTGATGCGGTTAAGTGAGCGGATAAAAGTGCTCTTGCCGCATCCGGAGGGCCCGATTAAGGCCGTAACGCTATTTGGCAGGATAGTAATAGTAATTCCTTTTAACACCTCCTTGTTTCCATACGAGGCACGCATCCGTGTTATATTAAAAGCCACATTGTTCATCTTTACCACCTTGTCTTTTTTCGTTGACGGTAACGTAAAATTATGGCGATACTGTTCATTGCCAAAGTAATCCCCAAAAGAACAATAATGCCTGCCGAGGCATTAACCGAAAACCCTTTTTGCGGCCGGGATACCCAATTAAATATCTGGATCGGCAGGGCCGTGAAAGGGTCAAATAACCCCTGAAGGCTAAAATGCATAAAGGGAAATCCTCCGGAAAAAGTAACCGGCGGCTGGGGCAGGAAAGCAATATAGGTAAGCGCGCCTATGGTGATTAACGGGGCGGTTTCACCCACTGCCCGGGACATCGCCAGGATGACTCCGGTCATAATATTGCCCAGCGCCGCGGGGAGCACCTGGAAATATACCGTCTGCCACTTAGTCGCCCCTACGGCATAGGAGGCCTCCCGGATGGAAAAAGGTATGGCCCGCAGCGCCTCCCGCGTAGAAAGAATGATTACCGGTAAAACCAAAATGGCTAAGGTCAAGCCCCCGGCCAGGACACTGCGGTCCAGATTAAACCAGCGCACAAAAAGCCCTAAACCCAGAAGCCCGAAGATTACTGACGGCACCCCGGCAAGATTGGCAATACTTATCTCAATTAAACCGGTGAGCCTGTTTTTGGGGGCGTATTCCTCAAGATAGATGGCTGAACCTATTCCCAAAGGAAGCGCGATTAACGCGGTAACCGCCATAATCCAAATCGTGCCTACCCACGCCGAAAGTATCCCCGCGGCTTCCGGCTTACGGGAGGGAAAACTGGTGAGAAAATTCATACTCAGCCGTGACGCGCCATCTAAGAATACATCAATAAACAGGACCAAAAGCACCAATATTCCGAAAACCGTTGTCAGAATACCCAGCGCTTTAAACAGGCTATCCAGCCGTTTATTGACTATTTTTCTATTCATATACTTGTTGAAAATGTTTTCTTAATTTATAGCTTACGATATTTAAAAAATAGGTCATCACAAACAAAAACATCCCGCAGGCAAAGATAGTGCGGTATTCCAGGCTGCCATGGGGGGTATCGCCTAAACTCACCTGAACAATATAGGCGGTAATAGTCTCAATAGGAACCAGAGGATTAAAGGTCAACCTTGGCTGCTGGCCCGCGGCAATGGCCACAATCATCGTCTCACCCACAGCCCGGGATATGGCCAAAACGCAGGCCGCGCAGACCCCGGAAAAGGCCGCCGGTAGGACTATCCTTAAGGACACCTGCAGTCGGCTTGAGCCCAAGGCATACCCTGCCTCGCGCAGGCCCATAGGCACCGCGTGAAAGGCATCCTCGCTTAGAGACGAAATCAAAGGGATAATCATTATCCCCATTACCAGTCCGCTGGAAAGAGAATTAAATCCGCTCATCCCGGGAATACATTTCTTTAATAACGGGGTAACAAACAAAAGCGCGAAGTAACCATATACCACCGTAGGGACCGCCGCCAATATCTCCATTATCGGCTTGATGATACCCCTGGCCTTTTCCGAGGCGTATTCGCTTAGGTATGCCGCGCTGATCAGGCCCGCGGGAAACGCGATAAGCATCGCGATCAGGGTAGTCAGAAGCGTCCCGCACAAAAGCGGCAGGATGCCAAAATGCTTCCTGACAAAAAGCGGCGTCCACTGGGTATCCGTAAAGAACTCTAAAAGCGATACCTCCTTAAAAAAGGCGAAGGTCTCAAAAGACAATACCGCGACAATCCCCACGGTGACGAATATGGAAACTAAGCTAAAGAGAAAAAGCAGTTTCTCAATCAGATCTTCCTTTAATTTTTGAAACTTATTCTTCCTAAACATATCTTTAACCTATTTCTGGCGCCTCAGTAAATCTTCAATCTTAACCCCTATGGTCGCGCCCTTGCCGCCAAAGACAGAGCCTTTGACCCGCTTTTTAAAACGCTCCAAAGCCGCCTGATAGGCCTCATCCGGCAAAGGTATGTAACCGACTTCTTTTACTAATTGCGCGGCATGGGCAAGGTAAAACTCCACAAACTTTGCCACTTCTTCCTTTTCCGCTGATTGGACGCTTACATAGATAAAGATGGGACGGGCCAAAGGTTGATAGGTACCATCCTTTACCGTCTGAAGCGAAGGATTTATCGGACCTTTGCCGTTAGCGTCATTTTCATCATCAATTGCCACGAGTTTGAGTTTTTCTTTATTTGCCTCATAATAAGCAAAACCAAAATACCCCAACGCGGCCTCATCAAAGGCAACTCCTTCAACTAACACATTGTCATCTTCGCTTGCGGTGAAATCCCCTCTGCTTGCGCCGGATTTTCCGCATACGGCCTCAGTGAAATAATCAAAGGTCCCGGAATCTGTCCCTGGTCCAAACAGGCGCATTTCTTTATCGGGAAAACCCGCTCGTATCTGGTTCCATTTAGTAACTGCCCCTTGGGCATCCGGCTCCCACATTTTCTTTAATTCCTTAACCGTAAGATGGTTTACCCAGGTGTTCTGCGGATTGACCACCACCGCCAGGCCATCATAGGCCACCGGAAGCTCAATGTATTCAATATTATTTTCTCTGGCTAAATCCACCTCTTTGGGTTTTATGGGACGGGAGGCATCGCTGATATCGGTTTCTCCGCGGCCAAACCTCTTAAACCCGCCGCCGGTTCCTGAAATACCTACCATCACCTTTATCCCGCTATTTTCCTTCTGAAATTCCTCGGCCACGGCCTCGGTGATGGGAAAAACCGTGCTTGAGCCGTCCACTTTGATTAATTTCGCGGCGTAGGCCTGATTACCGCAGGCGATAACCGCTATTACCATAAAACACATTATCCTTTTCATATCTTTTTTCTCCTTTTAGATTCTATAGGTTAAAATTTGAAATTCAAATCCGCCTGAAATAAATTCTCGGTCTTGACCCGAGAATCACTATGAGTAGTAGTTAAATCCGTACGATAATAATCCAACTCCAAGCTCCAATTCTTGCCTAAGCCATAGGTAAAAAGTATTTCATTCCCTCTGATTCCAGTCTTTCCCCCGTATCTATCCGAATCCGGGAAGATATCTAACCAGGCATCGGTAGCCAGCATAGTATAGAAATAACGTAGCTGCCATTGCCCTCTATTGCTGACTTTTTCATGCCCCAACTTAAACCCTCCCAAATATCCGCTTTTGGCGGAAGGCAGATTATGAACATATTCTCCCAAGAGCGAAACATAAGGCAGGCCTATGCCCATAAACTGCAAGGGGTCTTTAACGGCTAATTCCACACTCGGACTGACAGCGCTAAGGCCATACCACAGGCCGCGCTTTCCGTTATTGGTATTACTGCTTGCGGAATTATCCAGGATCGCTCCCTTAACCTGGCTACTTCCGTAATATGCGGCGGCAAGATTAAGGCTTGCCTTATCATTAAACTTCCACTTTAACCCCGGTTGTAAGGCATATATCCAAGGGTCGGAAGCAGCCGCGTTTTCATCAAGGATAAATACGCCGGCATTAAGATACGTTCCTAATTTATCATTGACTTTGCCGCTTAACTTGGCTGCCAGGCCTTCGGGATTAATATCCGTATCCCAAAGCAAATCCCCCGGCTCCCAGAGAGGATTTTTCATTCTTCCCCCTAAGAATGCTGCCCAGGCAAAAGGCACGTATTCGGCATAGACATAGTCAAGCCGAATATCCTTAAGCTCAAAACTGTTTTCTAAGGTTTGATTGGTGGAGCGGGGATCGGTCCCTCCGGTGGCCAAACCAAAAAGTACTTTGGTCTGGTCGTTTACCTTGGTTTCGGCGCCTAACCTAAACCTGATTCTTGCCCTGTTTCGCTCAGCGGTATTTCCGGTGTTGGTATTACTGCCCTTTCTCTTTTCATACTGATGACGCAGGCGGAGATCACCCTTCAATTTCATCTCCCTTGCCCAAGCGGGTAAACTCTGTTTAAGCCCCTCTTCCCTGATTATCTTTTCGTCTTCAGCAATCTCGCCTTTTAGCTTGATTGCCTCCTGACGCTCCAAAATTCCCTTTTCCACTAATTTCTCAATCAGGGCATCCACCTGGGTAGTCGCGGCGAAACATACGGGGCCAACCCCCAGAAACCATACCGCTAAAATCATAATTAATATTCTCTTCGTCATTTTCACTTGTCCTTTCCTAATAAATTCCCTGTCCTCATTGCGCGCTCCTTATCCTCCGGCGCAAAACTTCCGTATCTGGCGCAGCTGCGTTTCCACGGACTTAAGGCTGTTATTGGTAAACTCATTTTCTATGCTCTCTCCTTCTTCAATCGCTGATAACACATTTTTCAAACGGTCAATCAGCGCCCGAAGTGAACTGGCCAGAAAATCCTTTTCCATGCTTAATAATACTTCCGTCATCTTTTACTCACCTCCTTTCTTTCTCATTTTTCAACTAAAGTATAAACTATGCGGGTAAAGTCCGCTTCAAGGCAATGTAAAATCCGGGTAAAATAAAAAAACCCGCCCAAGCCATACCTAAATGGCTTAAGCGGGTTTAGAATTGAGAAGGAAAAACTATTTTGGGAGAATAAAAGAAAATTCCGAACCGAGGCCTTCGACGCTTTCTACGCCAACACTTCCTTTATGCAGTTCGATAATATGCTTAACTATTGATAAACCTAAACCTGTGCCACCTAAACTGCGCGAACGGGCTTTGTCTACACGATAGAAGCGTTCAAAAATGCGCGGGATATCTTTGACGGGGATTCCGAAGCCTGTGTCTTTAACCGTAAATTTTATCTTATTATCCGCTGTTTCTTCGGCATAAATCTTTATACCGCCTTTTGGGCGGTTAAACTTAACGGCATTATCAATAAAATTGATCCAAACCTGTTCTATCTTATCTTTATCCGCCTTAATGATAAGATTTCCGGAGAGTTCATTTCCAACTTCAATTTCTTTCTTTTTTAGCTGACCCTCAAAACCCGCCAAAACCTTATCCGCCAATTCCCGGACATTAACTTCCTGTGTATTCAGGGCTATCCCCCGCTCTTCCAAAGAAGCTAAATCCAATAAATCATTAATCAGGTTCTCCAGGCGATTAGTATGCTCCTGGATAACCCTTAAAAATTCCCGGTTATTTTTTTTATCATCAATAGCTCCCTCAAGAAGGGTCTCCACAAATCCCTTAATTGAGGTAAGCGGAGTCTTTAGCTCGTGGGAAACATTAGCCACAAAATCAGAACGGACCCTCTCCAGGCGGCGCATCTGGGTAATATCGTGAATAACCAAAACGCACCCCGCGACAGCGCTATCTTCAAAGATAGCCGAGGCATTGATTCTAAATACTTTCTGTACCGGCAAAATAAGGTTAAGTTCGCTGGATAACGGCTCGCCGCTTTTTAAGACACGACTAATAATTTCAGAAATATCGTTATTGCGGATAACCTCTAAAAACAGCCTGCCCTCGGCATCCTGTTTTCTGATAGTAAATATCTTCTCTGCTGTCGGATTAAGGGACAATATCCTGGCATCTTTATCTATGGCAATGACCCCTTCAACCATACTGGTTAAAATGGCCTTACCCTTGATTGCTTCCTTATTAAGAACGTTTATTTGGGAGGTTAACCCGGAAAGGACCCCATCAATTGCCTGGGCCAGCCGTCCGAGCGTGCCTTTAGAGTAAACGTGTATTCTCTGCTGAAGATTGCCTTTTGCAATCTCCTCTAATACTGCCGTTATTTTTTTTATATGCCTTCGGCTCAAGAAAAACATTTTGTTTCTCTTACTCCTCTTCTTGCTCAAAACGGTAACCGTAGTTTTTCACGGTAACAACGCGTTTTGCTTCTGTTTTTAGCTTCTTGCGCAGGGTCTGGATATGCACGTCAACCGTGCGGCTTTGAATCTCAACGGCCTGGTCAAAACCCCAGATATTATCCAGAAGATAATCCCGCGACAAAACCCGGCCCTTGGCCTTTATCAAAGCCGATAACAACTCAAATTCCTTAGCCGTAAGCTCAACCGGCTTATTCCCAATAGTTACTTTAATCTTGGAGAAATCAATGGTCAGGTTTCCTATTTTAAAAATCTCCGGCAGTTTCTCTTTTTCTCTCACCCGGCGAAGCACCGCTTTAACCCGCGCGTTCAGCTCCCGGATACTAAACGGCTTGGTAATATAATCATCCGCCCCCAGCTCAAGCCCCACAATCTTATCCGCTTCCTGGGCCTTGGCGGTGAGCATAATAATAGGAATATTCGCGGTATTAGAAGACTGTTTTAAGGTTTTGCATACCTCAAGGCCGTCAATCTCAGGAAGCATCAAATCCAGGATAATAATGTCCGGATGTTCTCTTTCGGCCCGCCTTAAGGCTTCCTGTCCGTCAGAAGCGCTAGTTACGCGAAAGCCCTCTTTTTTAAGATTATACTCCAGCATCGTAACGATATCAGGCTCATCTTCCACAATCAGAATCTTCTCTCGCATTGTTATTTTCCGCCTAATTTTTTAAGCCAAATCATAAGCACCGAAATCGCAACCGGAGTTACTCCTGAAATACGCGATGCCTGGCCCAAAGTAAGAGGCTTACCTTTCATAAGCTTCTCTCTGATTTCACGGGATAAACTGGGAATCGTCCTATAATCAAAATCTAAAGGCAATTTTATCTTTTCTAGATTCTTAAAGCGCTCAACCTCGGATAACTGGCGCCGGATAAATCCGGCATATTTTACCTCAATCTCAATCTGCCGGGATACATCCTTAGGAAATTTAAAATCATCCTGGCTTTCTAAAGCACACATATCTATTTCCGGGCGCTTCAACAGCTCCTCAAGGCTTACTCTTTTTTGCAAACAGGAAGTATGTAATCGGGTAAGCAATTTATTAATTTTATCCGATGGGTTGATTCTTGTTTTCTTTAAATAATTGATTCCCTCTTTAATCCGCGCTTGTTTGGTCTGTGTCTTTTTAAAATCCTTACTTCGAATCAAGCCAACGCGATAACCAAATTCAGCCAGCCTTAAATCCGCGTTATCCTCGCGGATAACCAGACGGTATTCCACCCGAGAGGTAAACATCCGGTACGGTTCATTGGTCCCTTTAGTGGTTAAATCATCAATCAAAACTCCGATATAACTACTGGAACGGTCTAAGACCAGCTCGGGCTTATCTTGGACCTTTAAGGCGGCATTTATTCCGGCCATCAAACCCTGAGCGCCGGCTTCTTCATAACCGGTGGTGCCGTTAATTTGACCGGCCAGATAGAGATTACGGATGCGTTTGGTTTCTAAGGTCGGATAAAGCTCTAAGGGGTCAACCACATCATGCTCAATGCCATAACCAGGCTTGGTGATTTCCACATCCTCTAGGCCCTCTATGGAATGGAGCATCTTTATCTGAATATCCAAAGGTAGGCTGGTAGATACGCCGTTAGGATAATATTCAATAGTATCTAGTCCCTCCGGCTCCAAAAATATCTGATGGCGCTCTTTATCAGCAAATTTGACTATTTTATCTTCAATTGACGGGCAATAGCGCACCCCGGTAGCCTTGATTTTTCCGGTATAAAGGGGAGAGCGGCCTAAGCCGGAGCGGATAATCTCGTGGGTTTTCTTATTGGTATAGGTGATATAGCAGGGAACCTGTCTTAATTTAAGCTTTTTGGTAGAGAAGGAAAATGGCCGCGGGGTTTTATCGCCTTCCTGGGCTTGTAATTTCTTAAAATTTATACTGCGGCAATCTAATCGCGCGCAGGTCCCGGTTTTAAAACGCAGGATATTAAACCCTAAATTCTTGAGAGAATTTGCCAAGTCTATTGATGGCGCTTCTCCAATTCTTCCACCCGGAGTATGCTCTAACCCAATATGCATAAGCCCATTCAAGAATGTCCCCGGAGTAACCACTATTGCCCTAGCTTGAATAATTTCACCGTTTTTCAGCTTTACTCCATAGGCTGTACCATCTTTTACCAGTATTTCTATAACTTCACCTGCTTTAAGCTTTAAATTCTTTTGCGCCTTTATTACCTTCTGCATATAAGCTTTATAGCGGTGCCGGTCTTCCTGGGCCCGGGATGACTGCACTGCCGGGCCTTTGGAGCTGTTTAAAATCCGAAACTGTATCCCGCAGCCATCCGCGGCCTTAGCCATCTCGCCGCCAAGGGCGTCAATTTCCTTAACTAATTGGCCTTTGCCTACCCCGCCGATGGCCGGATTACAGCTCATATGGCCGATAGTGTCTAAGCGCATCGTAACCAAAAGAGTTTTACAACCAATCCGAGCCGAAGCCAATGCCGCCTCAATCCCCGCATGCCCCGCGCCAATAACAATTATATCTATAGGGACGGTTCTCATTTCAAAGCGAAAAGTGTCACTTTTTTTGCACGAAAATAAGCATTTTTTACGTCTATATGAGGGTTGCTCAAAACTAAGGTTTTTGTAATTTTAGACCACTAAATTGCTTGCAATTTTGAAATTTGTGGTTAGGAGAAGACTTTGTTGATTGTAGGGCAGATTTAGAACTTATTCTTATTTGTTTAGGGAATTATTCTCCCGCCACACTCATAGGCAGCTACTAATGAATATAGTCGTATTGGACCACCGGGCTTTCTATTACTCTCTCTTTCTTTGGTTTCTTGATATGTATGTTTATTATGTTTTTCCCACATTTTAGTCTCTTCTGGTGATGCGACTTTAATTATTTCATTGTCTCTAAAGATAAAAGTCCATGGTAGGTCTCCAACGTATTCTCTCTCAAACTTATCCATTTTGTTCTTGTAGTCGATTTTAACAAATACGGCGTAGCCCATATATATTTTTGACCTCGCTCCATCTTTTTCAAAGAATATCTCACGATACCAATATTTTTGTGGGCTTCCTTGAAATTTGTAAATGGCAGTTTCTGGGTTTTTAAGGGTATTTTCGCAGTATTTCTTTATAGCTTGTTCATAATTAATTGTGATGGGTGTTCCGTAATCAAGTTTGGCGAGTTCTTCAACAGGTGGAATCGATAATTCACTTGGCGTTGGGTGAGGTTCTTCTATTCCAGCGAATATATTTGGGGCTAAGGAAAAAAAAGTTAAAACAAGTACTGAGAAGAGTGTTTTTTTCATTATTTCCTCCATTAAATTTATAAATATGATACCACCTTAGCAGATTCATGTCAAAACAAAAGAGCGTTGGGTAGTATACTGGATTGTGTGTAAATTGATATAAACGGTTAATGGTTTTATCTGGGGCTATAAAAGATCGTGCCTCCGGCGCAAGATAAAGGGTATATCTTTTAGCTCCGGGAAACAAAAAACCGTTTTCTATTGCAATAGCATTAAAAAAGGCCTATCTTTCTGTTTGGAAATTTATCAACCCGGGCCTAACCAGGGCCCTTACCAGAAAGGATACGCCTTATGCAATACGTTGTTACAGAAGGTAGTTTAAGACGCCGTTGGGCAAGAGTCAATGATTTTTTTCAATCCAGCCAGGAAAAGAACTTCTGGGGAGATATTAATCAACACCTGCGCCGCCTGGTTAAAGATATTATCTGCAATGTTTTCCTGCGCGGAATATCCACCAGAGACGTCGCCGGAGCGTTAAAACCATTACTCAGCGCTACCCTTTCAGCTTCCACTGTATTCAGAATCACCAAGCGGCTGAATCCTCTAGTTAAAGAATTCCACCAACGAAAATTGCTCGATGAATATCAATTCTTATTCCTGGACGGAATTACTATCTCAGTCAAAGGCTCGCTCAAAGCAAAAAAGATACTTATTTTAGTCGCCTATGGCATTACCGTATTCGGCAAGAAAGAACTTATTGCCTTTAGGATTGCCCATGCCGAGTCAACCGCTGCCTGCGAAGGCTTCCTAATTAAATTAGGGACACATCCCATTTTCTTTCCTTGGCCTTCCTACCGAACGAATTGCTATATTAATGCCTGCTTGTTTATACATTCTCTCTATAAACTGCTCTGTGCCAATAGGCTTTCCGCTGAAAACTGCTTTTTGTATTCCTTCTACCTCTTTTTCTGATTCCAACTGATTTAAAAATTTGATATACTCTTCTCTGCTTCCCAAATAGTCTTTCCAAACAGGCTCTATCCAGCTATCCAAATAATTTAAAGCCGTGCTGATTCCCGCGCTCGACCACTTATACTCCTGCGGGTAAACAGCAATTCCTGAGCGCACTGGATTTCTCTCTATATATTTGCTTACAGCCCACAAATATGTCTCTTTATCCACCAAACAAGAATGAAATCTACACTCCCACAACCTACCTGTCCTTTTATATTTTTTGTTAATATATTGGGTAAAGGTTAAACTCAGCTTTTGCATTGTTTTAGCAAGCGACTCGCTCTCAAGCGGAACCAATAAAAGATGGACGTGGTTATCCATAAGACAGTATGCTTTTATTCTACAACCACATTCTAAGCTGTACTTTCTTAATAATTTTAAATACAACTGCCTATCTGTATCATCAAAAAATACCATCTGGCGGTTGTTGCCTCTTTGGATTATATGGTGGGGGTAGTCAGCGACAACGACTCTTGCAATACGCGGCATACTTAAAATTTATCATCCTTATTATCAGATGTCAATAGAAAAATAGGGACACATCCCAATTTTCATTTTATTAAGTAGGGAGAAAATTGGGATGTGTCCCTATTTTTTAGCGGCCTTTACAAGGAGAGGGAGGACTTCCCGGCCGGTAATCTCGCCGAGCGAGCCTAACCTGGCGGTCTTCTCAGAGAAACTCAATGAGCCGTCGGGCTTAATGCTTCCTCCCGCAACCAATAATGGCACGGGGTCGGCGGAATGGGCCTTTAATTTACAAGGGGTGGAGTGGTCCGCGGTTACGGCGATAATGCAATCGCTTAAGGAAAGCCCGGGAAGCAGATTCGCGAAGAAATATTTATCAATAGCCTCAATAGATTCTTTCTTTTTATTAAAATTCCCATCGTGGGCCGGCTCATCCGGTCCCTTAATATGAATATACAGGCCGTCAAAATCCTGAATTTTCTTTAAAGCAGTTTCAGCCCAGAGAGGATAATCCACCTCATCCTTACCGGTTGACAGAGGAAGGCTGACCACATCAATACCGGTTAAAAGGGCGATGCCTTTTTCAACCGGCATCTGCACAAAGGAACCGAATCTTAAGCCATTGACTTGCGTGAAAGAAGGAAATTTTGGCAAACAATCTCCCGCGTCTCGGGAAACAATGGCGTTACCCACCATCTTGCTCTCAGCGGCTCTTCTTTTATTAGTTTGTGCTTCTTGCAAAACCAGATGCGCTTTCTGGGTCCACTCATTAAGAAGCTTGGCCGCCTCAATTGCCTTAGGGTCATTTTCATGGCCTTCAACCGGCCTTGATTCCTGAATGGTATTGGGAAACTTCTCCAAGGCAATTCCAAACACCCCTTCCCGGCCATAAGCGGGGTCGGGATTGGTAATCCAGCCGGATAAACGGCCGCGCTGGCTGCGAATAACCAACACCCCCCGGTGTCCGATAGTACTGCGAAATTCAAAGGTTCCGGAGCTTAAGATTACCTTGGAATTTAATTCCTGGGCCAATGCCTTGGCTTCCTCAGTAGTGAGGTTTCTTCCCACCCGGCGGTCAAGAATAGTTTTGCCGTCTTTATCCACAGTGGCGAAATTAACCCGTAGCGCTAAATCGCCGTCATGGATTTCTAAACCCTCGGCATACGATTCCAGGGGGCCGCGGCCGGTATAATATTTATGGGCGTCATAGCCCAACAGGCAAATCACCGCCACATCCGATTCCGGGGCGATTCCCTTAGCCACCGGATAAACTATTCCGGTCTTTCCCTTTTGGGCCAACTTATCCATATTGGGGGTAAATGCCGCCTCTAACGGAGTTTTATCTCCTAATTCCTTAATCGGCAAATCCCCTAAACCGTCTAAAACGACATATAGTATTTTCTTCATTAGCTCGTAGTTGATAGTTAATGGTTGATAGCTATAAACTATAAACCATCGGCTATAAACTGTTTTTTAGCACTTAGAATATCCGCAAGACTGGCACTTGACGCAGCTTTCTTCGTGGCGAAGGGCTCCTCCGCAATCAGGACAGACTCCGATTATATCAGAAGTAATATTCTGTTCAATTAAATGCTCTTCGGCTTTAGTGGCCTTGGAGGAAATCTCCCGGTGTTTGTGCGCGGTGCCGATATTCAAAAGCCTCTTCTCAACCACCCGGGCAATAGCGTCGGCGCAAGAAAAGATCCGCACCCCTTTTTCCCAGGAAGGCGAAGGGCAGCGAATATTGCGCAATTGCTCAATTATCACCTTAACCTCAATCCCGGAGCGAAAGGCAAGCGATACCAACCGGCCAATCGCCTCTAACTGGCTGGCGGCGCAACCTCCGGCCTTACCCATCTGGGTAAAAACCTCAAAAGGCATTTCCTCTTCATCAGAATTTATGGTTACATAAAGATTGCCGCATCCGGTGGCTACTTTAGTAGTGGTTCCCACCACCACCTCCGGCCGGGGGCGAGGGGCAATCTTATCATGGGGTTCGTTTTTTTTCTCCTCCTGCACAGCTGCCTCCTTCTTAGGATTTTTTTCTGGACGCTCAATATTTAACACCTGTTCTTCCCGGCTCCTGTCGCGATACACGGTTACCCCTTTACAGCCTAAATTATAGGCCAGAAGATAGGCCTGCCGGACATCTTCTAAGGTTGCCTCATGAGGCATATTAATGGTTTTAGAGGCGGCGTTATCCGTGTATTTCTGAAATGCCGCCTGCATCTTAATATGCCATTCCGGCGAAATATCATGGGCCACCACAAAAACTTTTTTTAGTTCCTGGGGTATTTCCTCTATGTCCTGAATACAGCCTTTCTCGGCGATTTTAACCATCAGTTCCCGGGAATAAAATCCCCTCTCTTTAGCGATCTCCTCAAATACCGGGTCAGCCTCAACCAGCTTATCCTGATCCATTACCATCCGGTAATAAGATATGGCAAAAAGCGGCTCTATCCCGGAAGAACAGGGCCCGGCAATAATGCTGATGGTCCCGGTGGGGGCGATAGTAGTGAGAGTGGCATTACGCAGTTTTTGAGCATTGGGCTGGTCATAAATACTTCCCTTAAAGGCGGGAAAAGGCCCTTTTAAGCGGGCAAGTTCCTCGGATTTCTTCCTGGCTTCCTCCCGGATACAAGACATAACTTTTTCAGCTAAAGAAATGGCCTCTTCAGAATCATAGGAGATACCCAGGCGGCAAAGCAAGCTGGCCCAACCCATTACCCCCAGCCCGATTTTACGGTTCTGGCGGGTCATTTTCTCAATTTCCGGCAGGGGAAACTTATTGGCGTCAATCACGTTATCCAGAAAATGCGCGGATAGCTGGGCGGTCTTCTTTAATTTCTCCCAATCAATTTCAATACCCGTATCTTTCTTGATAAACATCCGCTCTAAGTTAATCGAGCCTAAATTGCACGACTCATACGGCAAAAGTGGCTGCTCCCCGCAATTTGAAATCACAATACCACTAGCGATAAATGAATGAGTGGCCGGCTCAGTCAAGTCATAAACTTCTTCTTCGCCACAAGGCTCAATAGTTTTAATATCCTCACTGAACGAAGTCTGATAATAATCTTTAGAGAGCAATTTATCAATCTTTATTGAGTGTTTATCGCATAAAAAGCCGATCCTTTCCAAAAATAAAATAACCGCCTCCCTGGATATAGAAAGTTCAAAAAGTTTACCGTCAAGTTTATATGTCCGTTTTTCATTATTTTTTGTTATATATTCAAAACCTTCCCGCGCGGGGCGCGAACGATCATATATTTTTGATTTTATGCCAAAGTTCAATAGCAGTAATTGCGTTCCTTTAAGCAATTTTATGGATTTGGAGGTCAGTCTGATATAAGAGTTTTTATTCTCTGTAAATCCCACCGTACCGTCGGCGCTGAATAATCCCTGCAAAAATCCTATTACCGCGTCGCCAGTAGCAGTAAATATTGCCAAAGGCACTTCCTTGTCTTCGCTTACCGCCGCCTTTACGCCAAGGTTCTTAAAAAACTCCACAAAATATTTGCTATGATAGGAAAGATGATACACATTATTTTCCCGAAGCGTCTCTTTAATATCAGCCCCGTAAAAATTATTAATAACCGGCTTTAAACACTCCAGCACTTCTTTGTCTTCCTGGCTAAAGGTAAACCCTGCGCGGCAATTTTCATCATCCTTAAGCCATCCATCACCAATCAACCACCCCAAAATTTGGCCTAATTCCTTTGACCAGCTATAAGGCAGATTCAGCTTATATATTCTGCCATTTTCTCCTATATATTCATTCACAACTTCGAATGGAAGCGCTGAATCAGTATTAAATCTACCAGCCTCAGACTGAATAAGGACTTTATGCGTCCCTGGCTTTAGATCCTCAAACCTCACCCAGCCTTCAAGAGTCATAACCTTATGATCGGCAGTAGCAGTAAACTCATAACCTGATTCGGTAATTAACTTATAAACCGGCTTTATTCCTGTTTTAAATGCTTGTGAAATCCGGTTAAAAGTAATGGCGGTCTTCTTTTCAGTTAATGTCGAAACCCCGCCGCCTTGCTCTGGCTCACCATAAAGAATATCACCCACCCTGTCATCAGTGGCAATATCTATTCCGCCTCGCGGATAATCATTAGCCAAATCTTTAATTTTAATCAACCCTTTTTCCGTGGAAACCAAGGTATCGCCTATTACGCATGGGTTAGTGCTTTCAATGGCGCCTAATTTAGGGGTGGGGTTATTAGCATTTATTTTATCAATAAAGATTACCCCTGGCTCGCCGTTCTTATGGGCCTGCTTGACAATCAAATCAAAGACATATTTGGTATTAAGACGCTTTACCGGCTTTTTGGTGTGCGGGTCAATCAGTTCATAGTCTTCGCCCTTTTCCAGCTTGCGCATAAAATCATCGGTAACCGCTATTGAGATATTGAAATTGGTTATGTCTTTATCCGATTCCTTACACCGGATAAATTCCAGGACATCCGGATGGTCTATCCTTAATATACCCATATTGGCCCCCCGCCGGGTGCCGCCCTGTTTGACCGCCTGGGTCGCGGCGTCATAGACCTTCATAAAGGAAACCGGTCCCGAGGCGATGCCTCCGGTAGAAAGAACCATACTGTTTTTAGCCCTGAGCTTAGAGAAAGAAAAACCGGTCCCTCCTCCGCTTTTGTGGATCATCGCCGTGGCCTTAAGGCTCTCAAAGATAGACTCCATTGAATCCTCAATGGGAAGGACAAAACAAGCCGACAGCTGAGAAAGCTCTCTTCCGGCATTCATCAGAGTGGGAGAGTTAGGCATAAATTCCAGGTTGGCCATCATATCATATAATTTACTCTCCAGGTCCCGGATCTGAGCCTCATTCCTGCCGTAAGCCTTCTCCACCGCGGCTACAGTGTGAGCCACCCGGCGAAAAAGCTCCTCCGGGCTTTCTACTATCCTGCCTTCTTTGTCTTTCTTAAGATAGCGTCTTTCTAATACCTTAAGCGCGTTATCAGAAAGTTTTATTGTCATAGCCGCCTCCGTGTTTTAAAGGGTTTATGTTCAAAATTCATACTAACTAATATATCAGCAGAAAAACTAAAGTCAAGTAAAAATACTATATATTGTGGATATAATAAGGCAGGGATACAACAAATAGTGTGTATGCCTATTTAACTCCGTCGAGAAATCTGCTGAAATTAGAGGTAAGAGCAAGCACCTCATCCGCCCTCTCCTCGGAAACCCCGCTTAATCCGCAGGAAGGGCTCACCAGACAAAAATTATCCTGGCGGCCGATTTTATCCAGCAAAGCGTTTGGTTCGGGCAGTTGGCCCTGGGCGCTGTTGGGAATAATCCCAAAGGCCAGGAGGCCCTTTCGTTTGAGAAAATTCTCTAATTCTTCGCGGTAAATAAAAATAGTCTCTAAATAATTGTAGGCATCAAAATTCAGGATATCTATATCGGTCTTTAACACAATTCCCCAATCGGTATTTCCGCAGCAGTGAACAGCCGCGAAGGCGCCTTCCTTATGAATCGCTTTAACCACATCGTTAAGCATAGCGCTTACCTCTTCGTTCTTGATATTAAAAAAACTTGAGCCGATTGAAACCAGATACGGCTCGTCAATACAGATGATCACCCGCGAAGAAGGGCTTATGGATTTCATTTCCCTAGCCTGCCATCTGGCCTTCATTTCTAAAGCCTTAACTAAGCAATCGCGGAATTCAAGATTATAAATACTCGCCTTTTTATCTTGAGAAGATACTGTCAGTCCAAAACTAATCGGGCCGATAATATGGCCTTTGATATAAGAACAAGGCTCAACCTTTAAGCAGTTTAAGAATTCATAAAACCCCCGGGCGTAATCTTTACCGATGGCGAAATAATCCAGGTCATCAGCGAGATAATGCTCGTAAAGCGCCTCTACGTTTTGAGAATAATCATCTTTTAAGGCGTCAATCCATATTCTCTGCCCGGCCTCATCTATAACCACGCCGGGAAGCGTTTGAGAAAACTGGACGTACATATTTTCCTTAAAATTTCTTTTGGGTAACTGCGGCCAGAAAGGAACATCCTGTTTAAGATGTTTAAAAATCAATCGGCAGGCGAGGTCGGATTCGGTATGAGGAAGGCTGCCCACACCCATAGCCAGGAATCTATTTAAAACAAGAGGAGTATTCAAGATTATTGGCTTTACTGATAGAATTATATTAAACAAAACACTAAATTCTAAACTCTAAATTCTAAACAAACTCAAAATAGAATGTTTTGCCTGTCCCGCCAATGGCGGGGGATTTAGAGAATTTGGGTTTTGGATTTGTTTAGGATTTCGGATTTAGGATTTTTAAAATTAAATTGCCTTGCAGGAATCCCTGATTACCAGTTCCGCGGGAAGCTTAACCATGGCCAGTTCTTTTTTGCCGTTAATTAAGCTGTTTAACTCCTTGACCCCTTCTTCAGCCATCTTAATCAAAGGCTGTCGCACGGTGGTAATGGCAACCGCGCCGTAGAGGCTGGAGGGATTGTCATCAAAGCCGACAACAGAGATATCCTCCGGCACTTTTTTGCCTTTTTCCATAATTACCGCGATTACCTCTAAGGCCATCGAATCCGAGGCGATAAATATAGCGGTAGGCGCGTCTTTTAACAAAAGAAGCTTCTCGGCCGCCTGGCGGGCCTCGCCCCGGGAATAATCGGTCTTGATGATATATTCCGGGTTCTCCTTAATTTTATTTTCAATCAAAGCCTCTTTATAGCCTTCCAGGCGCAAGGCCGCGGACTGAGTTATGGTGTCTCCGGCAATATGGGCTATTTTTTTATGGCCTAAGCTGATAAGATAGTTCACCGCGTCTTTTGAGCCCTTAAAATTATCCACGGCAATACAGCTTACCTTGAGATCTTCAATAAAGTTATTGATAACCACCGTGGGTATTCTCTCGTTTAAAGCCCATTCTAACTGCTGGCGGTTTCCGATGATATCGGCGAAGATTATTCCGGAGACTGCCTTACAGCTTAAGGCGTCTCTTCCGTCGGTCAGATGCAGTAAAAGGTCAAGTTTTAAGGCATCACAAAGGGTGCCGATTCCCCGGATAAGTTCCAAAGCGTAAAAGGAATAAAATATGCCTTCGTATCGGGGGATAACTAAGGATATAGTGTTGTGAGTAACTCCCCGGGCCAGGGCCTGGGCGGCAGGAGAGGGGACAAACTTAAGCCGGCGAACAACTTCTTCCACCCTTTTACGGTTGGCTTCGCTTACGCTGGATATTTTATTGATTACCCGGGAAACGGTAGTAATGGATACCCCTGCCAGGTCCGCGACTTCCTGGATGCCGGTCTTTTTCTGTTTCATTTATAGGATAGGAGGGATGTTTCTAAAGAGAGAAGTTTAAAGACTATTGTATTCAGACTGTGTCATAATGTCATCCTGAGCGCTAGCGAAGGATCTCGTTTTTTAAATTACCGACGAGATTCTTCGGTCACTTTGCTCCCTCAGAATGACAAAATGGTCATTTTAAGAGATTGCGACACAGTCTGATTGTTAAATTAGTTTTTGAACAATAGAGCATTAGACCGCAATTGAGCTTTTGTTTGTCTATTGTTCTATTGTCTATTGCTCAATTGCTCTGTGCGCTGTCTTATTAAAAATTAAATTAACAGCGCACTATCTTACCGTATCGCCTGACCGGGGCTCTGAGATCTTTTCCTTGATATCCGCGGCGCTGACATTGGCCTTGGTCTCAATAACCTCCAAGGCGGCGATCATTTTAGAATTCCGGAATACATTCAGAACCTGGCCCTTACGGATTCCCTGATTCGCTCCGGCATCAAAAATTACAAAATTATTATCGCTGTCTACGCTGCGGATTTTAGCGGTTAACGCCAGGGGATTGTCCTCAGCGCCTTGACTGGCGTCCACCATTATCTCCTGAGAAGATATGGGCACTTCAAGAGGCAGCGATGCCGGATTTAGCTGTTGGTATTCAGGCTCTTTGACCGCGGCTTCAGGCTCCCTAAAAGCAACCTCCTCCTGACTGCCATGAACCACAATAGGAGAAAGCTCAACCGCTGAACCGGAAATAGGAGTTGCGCCCTTCCTGATATCTCTTAAATCCTGTTTGACATCCATAACCTCTGAGAGCTTTTCCTGCATAAGCAGATCCGTCTGATTTAATCTATTATATAATTCCAAACGCTTGTCTTCGGCCGCTTTAAGTTTCTTCTCCAAAGAAACCTTAGTGCCGGTAACTTCTTTCAGGCGGTTTCTTAAAGCATAATTCTCTTCTTTCAGGAGATTGGCCTGCTTTTCTAATTTACGCTTATCATCTTTTTCCCTGACCAACTGTAAAGATAAGCTGTCAGCCATCTTTTCGTTATACTCAAGCTGGCGCTGAATTTCATCCTTCTCTTTGCTCACCTTTTGAAGTTCCAGCTCAAAATCGCTCTTATTTCCGGAAAGCTCAGACATCATCAATTCGCTGTTTCTCAATTTGTCCCTTAAATCCGCCAATTGAAGCTCTAAATTCTGCTTTTCCTTTAAAACATTAGCCCAATATTGATCCCCGATAACTTCCGGCATTTGGGCGCCGGATGCTTCCTCAGCAGTACCTTTAGCCAGGGCGTCCTGAAGCTTATCTATCAGTTTATTCTTTTCTTCGGAAATATCATCATATCTCTTCTTTAGGTCATCCCTTTCAGAGGTCAAATGATCATTTTCCGACTTTAGGTCATCATAGCGCTCCTTAAGCCGGGACGCCTCCTGTTGGGAAGAGGCTGACTTTTGGGCCAGGACGTTGTTTTCCTGACGCAGATCCTGTTTATCTTTCTCTAATTGCTGATTATCCCGGACAACCGCTTTGTATTTATTGACATAGCTGAAAGCGGTAAATAAAGCCGCTAAACACAACGCCCCTAAAATGATGGCGATAAGCTTTATCTTCTTGTCCATTACCCCTCCCTCAATCTTTCCCTTAGGCCTGACAAAATACCTGGCGCATCAAAAGGCTCGCGGCCCCCAGGCTTACCGCGTTCTCACCTAATGTGGAATATACTATTCTCACGTTAGAAACCATCTCTTCAAAGGCCCAGGCGCTTACGGTTGAGCGAACGGTATTTAAAAACACATCCCCAGCCTCTTCCAGCCCTCCGCCGATAATCACTACCTCAGGATTAAGAAAATTAACTAAATAGGCTATCTTGATTCCCAGCTGTTTTGCCGCCTGGTCCAACAGCTCAAGCGCCAGGGGGTCGCTTTCCTTGGCGGCCTGAAATATATGTTTTAAGTGTATATTCTTCACCTCGCCATTGGCCAGCTCTAAAATCCTTTTACCTTCTTCCTTGGCATCCGATTGCCCCGCGATTCTTCTTCTGGCTTCCTGGGTCATCCCAAAATCAATATCCCAGCGCTTTAAGAAACAGGGCTTTCCCGCCGAACAGTTAAAAGGCGTTTCTTCTTTAGGATTATAAATAGAAACCTCGCCCGCCGAACCGCCGGCACCGGTGTATATCTCGCCGTTGATCATAATCCCGCAGCCAACCCCGGAAAACATATAAACCAGATGTTTTATCCCCGGCTCTAAATCCAGCCACTGCTCTCCGAAACAGGCGGAGGTGGCATCGTTTTCAATGATCACCGGAAGCCCGAACTGCTTCTCAATGATATTTTTTAAGGGCACATATATGGAGGCATAGTCGTATCCGCTGCCTACCTTTTCCGGCCAGCGCAGGGAGCCGTCTTTTTTATTGATTATCCCGGCTATGCCGATACCCACGCCTTTTATTTTGGTGTTATTGTTTTTGGTCTTGCTTACTATCTGAGAGATTACCTCAATGATGCAGTTGACTATGTCTCTGACTCCGATATCCTTACGCTCTAAAGAACTGCGGGTGAGGACTTTTCCTTTAAAATCCACCAGGACGCCGACAATGTTTAAAAGGTTTACCCCGATACCGATGACAAAACCGCTCTCCGGATTAATGTCTAAAAGAATAGGCCGTCTGCCGCCTTCGGAAATATCAAATTCTTTTTCAAAGACCAGATTTTTATTAATGAACTCTTCAATGTAATTAGATACCGTAACTATATTTAAACCTAAGGTACGGGATATCTCCGGACGGGTAATCGGCCCAAAGCGCCGGACTATCTCAAGTATAGCTAAGTTGCGTTTTTCTCTTTCGGTATACTCTTCACCTCTTAAGTAAGGAGTAATCATTTTATGTTGCCTTTCTCCGTGGCTTTTCAACAAAATCTGCCTCTTGAGCGCTAAAGATTTTGTTGATCCTGAGCTTCTGCCGAAGGATCTTACAAAATCTGCTTCTTGAGCGCTAAAGATTTTGCTTATAATTGTAACTCATTATATATCAAAATGTTGGCAAGTCAAATAATATTTAGCCGCAAAGACGCAAAAATTTATTTCGCACTTTAACGTTGGCGCTTTCGCGGTACTAGAACTTACGACGATAATAAAGACGATAAATATGCTGGGTATCTAAAATTCCCAGTGAGCCGCCGAAAGGATCAAAGGTCAGCACGCTTATCGCTGAGCGCCCGAACTCGCCAAATTGAAAAGTCAGCTCATCGTCAGAGGTAAAACTGTATTTACCTTCAAAAAAGAAATTGTGATGATTTTCATACCGCACATTCTCTCCGACATTCATCATTATTAAATCGTTCATCTCGCTAAAGGCGTACTTGGTGAAAAATTTCAGCTTTTTGCTGAAGCTGTAAGCTATCTCTATTCCGGCGTGATTAATGTCATCAGTGATGGGCCCGGCATATTCATATTCATTGCGGGTAAAATTCAAAAATATCTCCCACCTCTGGGCCAGGCGCAAGGTAAGCCCGAATTTATAAGAATTATTAAAAGGATACGGCGGCAGGGGAAAATAATATTGGTTATACAAAAAGGTGGTTGACCGGCGAAAGGTCTTTCCGTATTCCCTAAAGGTCTCAAAACTTCCGCTGTTTAAAATCCCCCGGGGAAAGGCTTCGTAGGCCGCGTTAATATCATTGGAATATTCCCAAATGCTATACGCCGACACCCAATCAAAAAAATCATAATTCGCTCCTAAAGAAAAAGTTTTAGTTGAGGGGTTTTTATCATCCGGGATAATGCTGTTATCAACAATCCTGTCGCTTTGCGCGTCTACTAAATAAGGGTCTTTCCCGGCATGGGTTTGATGCATATCGTGATAGATCGCTAAAACCTTGGTGGTCAGCTTCTCAGTAGGCTTATAAGTAGTCTCGGAACGGGCTACATTTTCTAAGTATTTACCGTTGGATTTATGCACATTCCTGACATCAAAAAGCTCATCCAGCCTGCGGTCTAAGGTTGAGGCTTCCAGGCGCAGGCCAAAAACATTCCGGCCAATATCAATCCCATCACCGATAGCGGAAGGGGCAACATCATCCCAGCTTAAACTGGGCTCACCATAATCGGTATCGCTGTAAAGCTTGGCAAAGGGTTTTCTAAAATGAATATGCCGGGACCAAAATCTGTCCTTACGGGTTTCCCGATAGCTGGCTAAGGCCGGGTCAAAACCTTCATCCATACGGGTAAATTGCAGCCTTCCCTTAAAAAAAGAAAAATCTGTTTCTTGGGGTTTGATGGAATTATAATTCAAACCTAAAAGGTCTCTATCCGGCGAACCTAATAAAGCCAAATGATATGCCATTCCCCGCTTATTACTGGAATAAGAGGAAGATATATCCTGTTTAGAAAGCGAAACAGCCACTTCGCTTTCTAATTTGGTTCCGATAACCGGGCTAAATCCGGAGTCAAGCCCCCAGGTATAATTTACCGCGTCCCGCTCATAATTTTCATCTTCATTCAGGCCTAAGCGATAAGTATAGGTACTGCCCAGCATCAACTTATCGCCTATATCCTGCTTAAAACGCGCGGCTATGGGAAAACTATCAAAACTATTATAATCCTGCCACAGGCCCTTAGGAGAAGCGCCGGTCATTTTAAATGAGGTTTCATCCGTAGGTTGATAGTCAAAAGACAATCCCCTCAAAGCAGTCAGCCGAAACAGATTGCTGTCGCGGGTAGCAAAAGCTAAAGAATCACTCCATCTTCCCAAACTAAAATCGCGGGCGCCGGTACCAGTATTAACATGACCCGGCTCCCACTTTAGAATCCAAGGGCTTTCCTCCCAATAAATATGGTGATTAGAGAGCCCTAAAGGGTCATCACTGGTTAAGGCCTGATCGCTCAGGGCCAGGGGAAAAACCCTAAGTTTGGCATTATCCAGAGCATAATCAAACCATAACTCTCTTACCGGCTGAAATTCCCGATGGATTTTTTTTGACGGGATATTAAAAGTCCCGCCAAAGGTTGTCTTCTGGGCCAGAGCCGAAGTCTTGTCATCCTTAACCTTGATTTCCGGAATGGCAAAAGAATCACCTAAGATTTTAGTGTAAAAAGTTTCATTAAGAACTCGTCCGGTGTTTGACCAGTATTTCAGCTCTATTTCCGCGCTATCCGTGCCAGAGGCATTGCTAAGGGTAAACTTGTCGGACTTACCAATAAAGCTCCAGGGGTCAACTGTTATATTGGTATGGAAATTCAGGCCTTGGGTATTCTTAGTATCCAGATTTGCCCGGAAACGGTCAAATATCCGGTGGTCAAAGGTATTTTCGCGATTATTTAAGGCCGCGTCCGATAAAATATGATAATCTCTTTCATTAAGGTTTCCATTGGCCTTTTTCCACTCAAAGCCATCAGATGTCGCGCCTAAGGCAATCTGATATTCTCCGGAAAGTTTGACCGGAATCACTTCCCCTTTTTCAAGTCTCTCTTCTTTTATAAAATCATTCAGGGCCGAAGAAACAATTCTTCTCTTTTCCGCCTCGTTCCTGGTAATTAATTTCCTGGGCCTGGTTTCTTCCGGAATAATCGGCTCAACAATATGCTTTTTTTCAGAAATAACTCTCGACTTTTGACTTGCTTCAGATTCTATTCTTTTTGGCCCGGCTTTGGCTAAAACAGGCTCTTCCGGCGCGGACTCGCGCGGACCGATTAAAGCCGCGTCTTTCCTCCTGGGGCTTTCTTTTTTAAAGGGAAGGACGGCAACCGGCTCCTCTGTTACCGGCATAAATTCCCCATTCTCCTTTAAGGAAAGGTCAAAATCCTGCCTGCTCGCCTCGCGGCGAAGCCGAGGGCCGGTAGGTAAGACGCTCTCTTTAAGCTTTATTTCTTTGGTTTCTTTCTGTTTGAGCGCGTCTTTAGATTTTCCGGTGAGCTTATCCACATATTTCCTGGCCTTAACATTCTCAGGATCAGCAAGCAGGGCCTTATTAAACTCGTGCAAGGCGTCCTCATATCGGCCGTTAAGATAATAGGATTCGGCAATCTCGCAGAGATAATCGCCTATCGCGCCTTGGGCAAAAGCAGGCCGCGCGCCGCACGCCAGAAGAAAGATAACGATTATTATCTTTAACCCGTTTTTTCCCGACAGAGTCGGGATCCCGATAGTTAATCGGGACTGGTTACTGGTTACTGGTTTCTGGTTTCTCTTTAGCATCATCTACATCCACCATTTCTAAGGCGCTTCCCACCGGCTCTAATCCGGATAAGACTACCACATTAACAACCTTGACCCCTTTTGTTTGATAATCGGCGGAAAATTCCGGAGTTACGGGAACAGGATAAATACCGCCTAAATCTCCGGACCAAAGATAGGTAAACTCAGGAACTAGGCAACCGGTCATTGCCTGAGGCTGATTGAGGCTGAATTTCACCTGTTTATCTATGATGAGCGCGGTCGAAGGACTCGTGGTAGTTTTAAAAGGCTCTGCCGAAAGATTAAGAGCTAACGCCTGAGATTTAATTATCCCCCCGTTTTTTAAAGAAACGTCAAGAAAGGTCTTCAGGTTATACTCTATAGGCTTTGACTCCTGAATCTCTTTTTGCCTTCCGTATACGCGCTCCGTGAGTTCTTTAAAATCGGGATTATTATTAATGAGCTCTAAAATCCTGGAGTAGTCCGCCAAGGCTTGAGTCAAATATTCACCATATTGATTGATAAGAGCCCTATGATATAAACTTTCCACTACTAAAATTAAATCCGAATCGCGCTCAATAACCTTTTGCCAATAATTTAAGCCTTCTCCCTTCTGAGATATTATATAGGTGTAAAGCACGCCCAGTTTAAATTCCGCTTCATTAATACGAAGACTCGCGGGAAAATTTTTCACCAGCTTTTCATATTCCTGTAGCGCCTTGGAATAATCTTTTAACCGCTGTAAATTATAGGCCCGCGAATATTGAAGCTCCTCGCTGAAACAGCCTGTCCCGCAGGAATCTTCTAAAATAGTAAATATCTTCTCGGCATAAGCCATATCCTTAAACCTAAAGTGTTCGGCAATCACCGTCAACTCTTTAGCTAAATCTTCTTTAGAAAGAAACCCTTTAATGCCATTGATATAACGTTCGTAGACAATCTCAGCCAAAGAGATATTCCCGCTCTCTAAAGCGCTCTCGGCGGCCAAGCGCAGTTCTTCCTTCGCTGTTTTAGCGCTGTCTAAACGGCTGACATAAAGATTATATACGGCCTTGGCTAAAGCCGGCTCTTCTTCTCTTTGTAAAATATCCGCCGCTTCCTTAATTACCTCTAAATTTAATACTTCTACTTCTTGTTTTACATAGGTATTAATTAAACTTATCAATTTATCCAGGGCATCTTTGCCTAAAGAGTCATTTTGGGCCTTATGCTCAAGCCAGTTGATAACCTGAGCTTTAATCGCCAAAGGAGATTCCGGGCATAAAGAAACTGTTTTCAGTGTCTCTTGAAACAGCTCTTCTCTATAAAAATTGCCCCGGTCAAAATACTCCGGCCAATTCCTGGTTTCCTCCAAATACCTTAATTGATGATAACGGCACAATCCGATATGGTAGCCTAAAGGCAATTCACATCCGGAAACAGCGGTTTTCTCCAATTTCCTCAAAAAATCCACCAGCTGATTATACTGACCCCCGGAAAAGTAAAGCCCGGACAATTCTTCCAGGGCTAAGGCATTCTCTTGAGGATTAGCCAGAATCTGTTGTTCCAGTTGCTCTGTATTTTTAGGGATTTGTTCCTCAGCAGCGAGCAAATGACAAAATAAATTTAAAATTCCAATACCAAACATCAAAACAAGAATTTTGTTGCTTGGTATTTGGGCTTTGAATTTATTTTTAATTTTGGGCTTTGTCATTTGGATTTAATCTTCTTTCTGTCCTTATGATTTAAAACCGGGTTTTTCCAGAATTCCCTTAAGACATAATAGGCCTTGCGCAAAACCCTTTTATTTGTGCCGTTCTCACGCTCTTCAGATAAGGCCGCGATACCAAACCACTCCTCGTTCATATTCATATTCCGCTCAGCCTTAATGTCAAAGTAATAACTCCCGTTTGACCAGTTGCTTTCGGTATCCTGAATTTTCCAGCTCTCCGGAGAAGCCTCATCGTGCTTCCACCATTCATCCGTCCATTCAAACATCGTCGCGCCTAAACAATTCTGGGCTCCCTCTTTATTCGGATATGAATGTTTAAAAATTTCTCTCCATTGGGACTCTAAAAAGAGCGCCTGCGCGTTTTGGTCTTCTTTTTTAAGGTAGGCATCATAACTGTCGGCGCCAAATTCACTAATCAAAAGCGGCTTATCAAAAGTCGCCCTCAAAGACTTAAAAAGGTTACCGAAGGTCTTTCCCCGATACACAATAAGCGCCACCAAATCAATGTCCGGGCAAACCTGATTAGCCGCATCCAAAGAAATTAATTCCCCGTTACCCAAAGCCACCGGATGCTGAGAGTCAATCAGATGTATCTCCTTGGCTAATTCATTAACAAAGCTATAATAAATTCCCGCCCGGATATCACAGCGTTTTCGGACATCGGTAATCGCGTCAATTTCCGGTGAACCCCACGAATTTACCCTTTCCGAAAATGAATAATTATTCTCGTTTCCCAGAATCCATAAGAGAACCCCGGGCTCATCCTTATAAATCCTCACCATATCTAAAACATCTTTTTTAACTTTTTCCTGAAAGTCTTTATCCGCGTATCTCGGGCAGGGATATTCCCAGAAACCCAGCCAATTACCTAATATGGAACGGATTCCATAAAGCTGATACAAATCATTAATGACCTTTTTAGCGCTATCCGGATTCCCGGGAAGCTGATAAAAACGCACGGTATTTATCCCCATCTCTTGCATCAGCTTGCCGTCTATCTTCCAGGGTTCCGCGGGATCAGACCAGAAATCATACTCGTGCCCCTGGCCTATCGGAACAGGCGAATAACACACCCCTTTAATAAAATAAGGTTTATTTTTAACTAATAACTGGTAAGCGTTATTTTTCAGCTTGCGGATTCGAACTTCAGGAAGCGGCCGAGAGGCCATCCCCAGTAAAAACAGAGAACAGAGAACAGAGAACAGAGAACAGAAAGATTTTATTTTTTTCTTCCTGTACTCTGTACTCTGTACTCTGTACTCTATGTTTTCATTACTCATACTTTATTTCATCAAGATAAAATACGGCCCCTTCTGGATTTACATCCACATTGGTAGCCCAACAAAAACCGCCGCTAATATAGGAAATGTCTTTGCCTTTTAAATCAATGGAATACTGCTGCCATTCTTTGGTTAAAATCACCGGGCCGACTGAGGCGATATCCGTGTCTGAAAACTCACCCATAATCCCGCCGATCTTAAACTCTTCAATTCTTTCTCCGCCCTTATCGCCCCTGGCCCAAAAAGTAACCTTACTGGAGGAGCTTAAATCATAACCGCCATCAATAGAACCCCAGTTATTCGGAGGATTCTGCCAATACATCCCGGCCCAGCGGGCCCCTTGTGAATTTTTACCGCTGTAGGTAATCTTAATACAGGTATCTCCCATATAAGGATTGTCTTTCCATCCGGTATCTATTTTAATATCCCCGTAATCGCCCATCCAGCCGGAAGGAATAAAATGATTTCCCACCGAACGCCGGTCGGCAAAAACATAAAAAGGCATCTTTTGCGCTTCTTTCTTGGCCGCTTTTACCGATATATCAGCCTCAAATTTTAGATCATCCAGAAAGAATGTGGCCCCTTCCGGATTTTGATCGGCAGTAACCACCCAGGAAAAACCACCGCTGATATAGGAAAGATCCTTATCCACCAGATTAATGGTATATTCCTGCCAGCTGTCCGTAAGCTCTATCGGGCCGGATTCTATCTCAGCGGTATCCGGATAGACGCCCTTGATTCCCCCAACCTTAACTTTCTGGATTATCTCTCCCCCTTTTTGCCCTCTGGCCCAGAAGGAAAGTTTGGTCATTCCGGTTAAATCAAATCCACCTTTTTTAGAGCCCCAATTGTTGGCTGGATTCTGCCAATACACGCCCGCCCAACCCTGGCCTTGAGATTTTTTAGCGCTATACACAAACTGAATAGCGGTTGTTCCACTGTGAGGATTATCGGTTGACTGGTCGTTAATTTTAATATCGGCGACATCGCCCATCCACCCGGAAGGGGCATAATGGTTATCCGAAGTCTGCCTATCGGTATAAACCTTAAAATTCTTGCCGGCCTCTTTCGCCTGACTAACCGCTGTTTTACTAACTGCCGCGGGGACAGCCGCCTCTTCAGCCGCCCGGCAAAGATTAGCAACTGCCAAAAAACCCACCATAACAACTAACATCTTCTTACTCATTTTACTTCCTCCTAATGAGCACGTGACTTACGGAACGAGCGAAGCGAGTGAACGTAAGTCACTGTGCGAATTAATCCCGAAGCGTGCGAAGTAAATTTCGTAGAAATTTACGAGCGTTTACGCAAGGGAAAACCAATTATCCCCGCCGTTGCCCCGCCGACAGCGGAGTCTTACGAGACAGGGCAAGCCATTACCTTTTGGGCAGGCACATAGGCCTGCCACTACTCTTCCCAGGCCTTCTGATACATATAATAGCTTTTGCGCAAGTGCCTCTTAAAAGGACTGTCCTTGCCGTCGGCCTGAGACACTATTCCCAGCCACTCCTCATGCATATATCCATCCGGAAAAGGCCCGGAAAAAAAACCTTTGGTATCGTGCTTTGAGGGCTCGTAAGCCTTCCACCATTCATCCATAAACTCAAAGGCTATCCCGCCGATAGAGTTTCCCGAGCCGCAGTTAACATTCATATTACAGAGAATATCCTCCCAGGCTCCCTTGTGATAATTAGCCTGGGCCTCTTCCGCCTCTTCCTGAGTGAGGCCTTCAGCATAAGCCGGACAGCCGAATTCAGTGAGCATAACCGGTTTATCCGCCTCTTCCTTCACCGAATACCAGAGGCTTCCGAAGCCGTAATCACCGCGGTACACATTACTGCCAAATATATCCACATCCGGCGAAAACTTGGCAAAACGGTCCAGGTATATGACATCCCCACTGGCAATGGCCACCGGATGATCCTTATCCAAAGATTTTATTAAAAGCGCGGCCTGATTGGCAAATTTAAAAAAACCCTCCGGATCTTTATCCGCGTTACAAGCCACTCCATAGACATTCTCATTTCCCAGAATCCAGAATAAAACATAAGGCTCATCTTTAAATTCCTCAACCATTTTCCGGACCGACTCCAGCATATTTTTTTGGTGTTCGGGGTTGCGGTAGTCGGTGCCGGGATTCCAGGGAGCGCCTGAACCCAGGGCGTATTTCCCCAGGAAATCTCCAATCATCACCCTTATCCCGTAGGTGTGGTATAAATCCCGGAGCAATTCTTTATTGATTTCCTTAGGGTGGTGATAGAGCCGGATGGAATTTACTCCCATATACTTCATCAGTTGAAAATCACCGACCGGCTTATGGCTTTGCCTATCGGAAAGCAAACCATCGCCCTCTGGCTTACCCGGACTATCCTCTAAATAGCTGTCATAAGGGCCGTCAATCTTGCCGTTCTGGTTAAAATCCTCTCTCATCCAATTACCCAGCGTCCCTTCATCCG
This sequence comes from Candidatus Omnitrophota bacterium, assembly GCA_030674475.1. Taxonomy (GTDB): domain Bacteria; phylum Omnitrophota; class Gorgyraeia; order Gygaellales; family UBA12090; genus UBA12090. Next base: position 30,445 of record JAUSCZ010000029.1, on the reverse strand, counting down.
GCGACTGGCCTATTCTTGTTGGGGCATAGGTAAGGGCCTTAACCACAAAAGGCTCGCCATCCACTAAGACCTGCCAGGAAGAATCCTGATACTGTACTAACTTAACCTTCCCTTCACCGACAGTCTTTTTGATTTCTTTCTTCCGGGTGAGCTTACCAAAGGCATCCTTAACCTTACTTAAGATATTAGCGGTCTGAACCGAAATCTTTTCTAATTTACCCGGATTGGTAATAATAATGTCATTACTTATATCGTTATCATAGCCGTTCACAATACGGATCCTGGCCTCACTTAGCCTTAGGCCTAATTCCGGATGCCGCCTGAGAAGAAAGTTTATTTTGGCAATTGCCGCCTGGCCCACATACCAGGGGGTATGCCAATAGGTCCAGCCTATAGCCCCGGGATAATGCGCCACGATTGAATAATAAGCCTTGATTGCGGATTTAAGCAAGCCGCTTTTTTCTAAGATCAATCCGGTATAGTAAAGCCGGACCCCCTCCGGCTCGGTGGAGGAGGCCCATTTTAAAAAAGCCGCTTCTAAATCCGGTGAATTCACAAAATCCCAATGCGAGCCTGCCATACGCTTATCCTTTTTCAATTTTTGGAAGTTGGGATCCCACCTGACTGAGGTAGTATTAGGATATATTCCCTCCCCGACTGCCCGGGATAAGCCCTCCTGATCTTTAATTATATACTTATATTCTTTGCTTCCTATATTGGTGAATTCGCCGTATTTCTCGTAGTTAACCACCTCTTCGGTCCCGGCATCATAAAGGGTAATTGAAGTCTTAGGGCCTTTAGGCTTAACCGGCTCTTTTGGTTCCTTGGCCTGTCCGCCAAGCTGGGCATTGATTTTATCAAGGCTTTCCTTGGCTACCCCGGCCACCTTCCAGTAAATTCCCCGGGAAGGGTCCCAGGCCACCGCGTAACGGTAATGCTCAACCACAAACTGAAACTTTTCCTTGGCCTCCTTAAGCTTTCCCTGGCGCATCAGGGCCTCGGCCTGGATAAAATAAGCCACTGCCACATCAGATAGAGGGGCCTGTTCTTTAGCCGGATAATCCTTTAAGGCCGAATGCTCCTTATCTGCCTGCTCTTTATAAAGATCAATACACTCCTGAGTGTATTGAAATACCGCTTCAAATTTTTTCTCCCCCTGCGCCGCCCAGGCCTTGGTGATAAGTTCAGAAGAGGTTTTATCTTCAGCGAAAGAAGTTATAGGATTAATGACAAATGACAAAGCACAAATGACAAAATAATGACAAAGCACAAATGACAAATGACAAAATCTTTGATTTAAGTTTTGATATTTGGCATTTAAATTTATTTTGAATTTTGAATTTTGAATTTTGAATTTAAATCTCATCCTACAATCGCCCCTTGGGTCACGCCTTTGACGATATATTTCTGCATCAGACAATAGACAATAATTATGGGTATGGCGGTTATGGTCAGGCCGGCCATCAAAAGATGATAACGGGTAATATACTCTCCCTGAAAGGTCATTAAGGCCACCTGTAGAGGCATAAGAGAGCGGCTGTCAAAAATCAGCAAGGCCAGTAAATACTCATTCCAGACATTAAGAGCGTTAAAAACCACGACCACCGCCAGAACCGGCTTGGCTAAAGGCAAGGCCACATTCCACCATATCCCGAACTTGGTGCAGCCGTCAATCCTGGCGGCGTCCTCAAGCTCCCGGGGCATTTTGTCAAAAAAAGTCTTGAACAAGAATATGCTGGTGGATAGCCCCACATTTATCATACAGAGAATATAGCCTAACTGGGTATTCCTCAAATGCAGTTTATTCAAAAGGACATATAAAGGAACAAAGCTTCCCGGAATAGGTATCATCATCGCCGCCATAAAGGAGTAAAACATCAGATTTTTTCCCCGGAAATTAAAACGGGAAAAGGCATAAGCCGCTAAAGAAGAGACCACGATTATCCCGATGACTACCGCCGTGGTATAAAAAATGCTGTTCAGAAAATACCGGCCGAAGCCGCCTTCTTTCCAGGCGATATAATAATTCTCCCAATGCATCTGACGGGGAATCAAAGAGACATCAGAAAATATAGTGCTCTGAGTTTTGAGGCTGGAGCCAATCATCCATAAAAGAGGGAAGACGCAGCTTACTGCTATCGTAAGCAGAAAAATATGGATAACAGTATTAACCGCTATGTTCTTAGTCTTATAATATAAAGGATTTTTCATGATTTGGTCGCTTTTATTATTTTTCTTAGCTCTTAACTCTTAGTTCTTAGCTCTGTTTTTACGCGCCTCGGGCCTGGCTTCTCTTGGAGAAGCGGTATTGGATAAAAGAAACAGCTACTAAAATAATCCCAAAGACAATTCCCTGGGCGCAGGCATATCCGAAACGCCCGGAATCCCGCATTGAGGCCAGGATCCTTAAAACCGGCACCTGGGTATGATAGGCCGGGCCGCCTCCGGTCATGGCAATTATCAAGACAAAGGCTTGCATTGTGCCTAATATAGTAAGTATGGCCACTAAGATGGCCACCGGAACCATTAAAGGAAGAGTGATCTTTCTAAAGGCTGTCCAGGAACTAGCTCCGTCAACCCTGGCCGCCTCATAAAGTTCTCGGGGTATGGTCTGCAGGCCGGCCAGGAATATCAGAAATCCCCAACCAAAACCCTTCCAACAGTGCACAATAGCCACGCAGTTAAGGGCGGTTTTGGGATCGTTCAGCCAATTCCGGGTTAAATGGGCTAACCCTAAATTATTCAGCCAGCTGTTTAACAACCCGTAATTGCCCTCCAAAATCCACTGCCAGACCAAACCCACCACCACCTCGGAAAGAATAGGCGGCAGGAAAAAAATCAACCGGTACCAGTTTTTAAGTTTTATCTCTCTATCGCAGGCCCAAGCCAGGAGAAAAGCCAGGACATTCTGAAAGATCAGGGCAATTATGGTAATCCAGCCGGCCTGAAGCATTGACTTCCACCAAATCGGGTCAGAGAAAAATATATCCTTAAAATTACTTAAACCCACAAAGGTCTTGGTCGGTAAAATACCGTCCCACTCATACAACCCTAAGAAAAACACCTGAGAAAAAGGATAAATATAAAAAATAGAGAAAATAACAAAGGCAGGGAGGACAAAAAGGTAATTCTCTAAAGCGGATTTGAGTTTAATTTTCATTATTTCGTAAGCTGCGGGCTCTTTGAATATTAAACAAGGAATGATGAATTTCGCCTGCCGGCAGGCATCATTCGATATTCCTTGTTCGGTGTTCGTTATTCTATAATCTCTTTTTCTTGGCTAACTCCCGTTCCTTGATTTTCTGCGCTTCGCCGGCTACCTGCTCCGGCGTCTTTTCCCCGATGATTATTGACTGCACCCCTTTATCAAAGGCCTCGGTTACCTGGGAAGACTCGGAAAATCCCCAGGTATTAGGATGGGTGGCGTATTCCAGGCCTAAAGAAAATTGGGCCATTATCGGCGAAATATTACCTATAGCCTCTTTGTTGGCCGGAAGGTTTTTGGTCTGGGCGGCCAAGAAAACCTGCTGTTCTTTCTCAGTCAGCCATTTTAAAAACTTAATTGCTTCATCTTTATTTTTCGACTTATTATAAACCATAAAGGAAGAACCTGCCCCTCCCCAGACACTCACCGGAAATTTATCTGAAACCCTGGGAAGAAGCATCACCCCATAATCCAATTTTGGGTTCATCCCGTCATACACGTTAACCCCCCAGGAGCCGTTAAAGGCAAAGACCGCCCTCTCATTGGCAAAGATTTGTTCCGCGGTCTTATTCACCATACTCACCAAACCGTTATATAATAATCCGCTATCCTGCATTTCCTTGAATAAAGTCAAAACCCGGATCCAGTCCGGGTCAGTATAAGGAACTTCACCCCGGAGAGTAGCTAAAAACTTATCCTTTCCCATAATATTAAAGGCAAAATTACTGGCCAGACAATCAATCATCCATATCTCACCCCAGCCGCTGACCAAGCCCTGTTTCTTGGCCTCTTTTATTTTCTCTCCCACAGCCAGGAAATCATTCCAGGTTGCCGGCGGCCTCTTGGGGTCTAAACCCAATTCCTTAAACAAGGTTTTATTATACAGCATCGTTATGGTCATTACATCTACAGGCACTCCATATATCCCGGCTGGGACGCCGTAAGAATTCCCTTCTATGAATTCATTCACTGCCAGGGCTTTGGGAAAAAATTTCTTTTCCCATTCAGCGTTATTTTCCTTCATATAAGCGGTCAAATCACTCACATAACCGGCCTTGACAAAAGAGGAGAAATCCCGCTTCTCGGCCAGGATGCCAAAGATATCGGGAAGATTCTCGCCCTGGGCCGCGGCCCGCACCTTCTGGGAATAGGCATCCGAAGGAGCGTAAAGTTCAAAATCAACCCTAACTCCGGTTTTCTCTTCATACCTCCTGGCTAATTCCTGAAAGGTCTGATCTCTATCAGTCATCCAGTGCCAGATAGTAACTGTTTTTCCGGTTAAAGATTCTTCTTTTTTCGGAACGCACCCAAAAAACATAAAAGAGAAAATAAAAAATAAAACTAATCCTGAATAACTTTTTAGTCCCTTACTTCTGTTAGGTGTTGTTTCCATCATATCCCAAAACTCCTCTTTCTTTTAGTAAGCCGTTATTTTATACTTTATAAATCATTTTAATACACCACTAAATAATTACCTTCTGTCACTGTTCACAACATAGCAAAGAATATTACTAAAATTTACCATAATTCCAGCGCTTCGTCAACTTAATTTTTAAGTTCTTTCCCGAGTTTATCGCAAAGGGAAAGAACTTGATTACAAGGATTTTTAATAAGATTACAGCGATTTATCGCCTAAGGTTTAATCTCTGTAATCTGCTTTTTAATCGCCGTAATCATAGTTTCCATGCTTTTTCAGTGGAAACTACTTATTTTACCCCTTCCCACCATTTCTTCTTTACTTCATCGGTGGCGTTCTGACTCATATATTTAAACATTTTTTCTTTATCCTGGTCTTTTATCCTGGTAAAAGACAAACCGCAGGCGAATGGTGGAGAACTCATATCCTCAAGCGACTTTTGCCACACTACTTTTCCTTCGCAGTGTATGGCGTGTTCTTCATCCGGAATCTCCAAAAACATATCCAGCTTATCATTCAGGCGCAGGCTTTCAAAGAGAGACATCCGGGCCCCGGCGAAGCTGATATCCTTAAGCAGGGCCATTTTCTCCTCCTCATTATCTTTACCCGCCAGGCTAAAGCGCACCGGACGACTGATATTCCAACGCGCGAACTTTCTGTTTTCTTCAATTCTCATCTGGCACCCCCTCTCGTGTTAAAATTCAAGATCGTAAGCGTAAAGCATTTGTTTGGGTGTTGGTCATTAACCCGCGCTTTCGCCTGACTGCCCTATCTCGTGTTGTTTTAACTCTACCAGCGGCCAAAAATGCATCAGCCTGGGCTGGTAAAACTTTAATCCTGCCTGCCACAAACCAGGCTCAATCCTCCTTTGCCAGGCCACCCGGGCTGTTTCCTGTATCGGCTGACTTAGGGTTGATGAGGTTATACTCACCTCTAAAACTTTATCTTCAGCAATCTCTTTAACAGAATGGACCCTGACTCCGCTTCCGCTAAAATCAAGCCCCCAGAACTCACCCTGAATCTGGCCGCCCTCATCTTTTAACGCGTACCATCCGCTGAAATCCGCGTTAATCCTCTCAAATACCCGGCGCTCAAACAATCTTTCCATTTCCATCACCTCCCCCATTAATTTGTTATTTTACCATTTATTTTATACTTTTCAATTAAAATCGTAACTTTTTATGAATAAACAAGTTAGCTATAAAAAACTTATCCCGGATGGCTCATGGCGGCCCGCGGCAGAATACCCGCGTAGAATGAGAAAATAATACTGCTGCTTTTGGCCCAAAAATATTCTTATAGCTTTTGTCTACTGCCGGATAAATCATTCCAGCCCTAAAATCCTCAACTTCCATAAAGTTACCCCAACCGCATTTTTCTTCCGTACTAACCCCCGTGCGCACGCAACAACCCACACCCCGGACAATAAGCGGGCTGCCTGCCTCGCCGGCCCTCGGCTTCGCTCGCCTCTCGGCGAAGCCGAGGGCCGCGAGGCGAGCAGGCGGGCTGATTTCTTTTTTCAATTCACGCGACTTTCGGTAGGCCGGGGTTAAGGTAAAAGATATCGCCTGCTGTTTGTTATTATTAGGATAAAACATTAACGCGTTCATTCTCTCCTCTATCACGGCTATGCCCCACCGGCAAGCAACACTTTTATCCATACCTCTGCCGGAAAACATCTTCCATTCCTTATGGCCTGGACGATCTAAGCTGTCAAATTCAGCGATGACGGATGTTTCATTAACGCCAATAATAGCAAAGTTGTAATTATGACGCGATAGATTCAAAGAGACAAAACCTAACCCCTTCAAATAAAAGCTGCCCGTTTTATAGGTTCGCGCTTCCATAGCTTCAACCGGAGGCATTGAAATTATTCTCTTTCTAAGCTTTATGAAGAAATTTATGTATATCTCTTTTGTTGTTCTCTCTATGTCTAGAGTCAAATTTACATACCTCTTTGCGTTTAAACTCATTAATTTCCCTTTGACATTACGACAAAGACAATGGCCCAGCTTTTCCTTTTTAGAACCGGCAGCGTAAAGAGTAATCACAAAAACCCGTTTTCCATGTTTTTTTCTTGCGCGCCTTCTTATAACAGCCTCAAACTTTTTGTTTGTTTTGATTATAGATACAGGTAAATACACGCGCAGGCCGCAGAATGATATGCCGCTCCTGGGCGCGCCACCAATCAACGGTAAATTAATACTTCTGGATTTACCGTTGATATAATCCTTGATTATCTGTAATCCGCTTCTTTTCTCTTTGTTCTTATCCCTCAATTGCTTATTGGCAGAATTGATATCTATATCCGCTATCTTACTCATCAACAAAGGCCGGATATCCCTATTCAGATAGATATTTATCATCCGGCTTGACAGGCCTAATCTTTTGGCGGTCGCCCTCTGGCTTTTAGCAATCCCGTCCATATAAGCCGTCCATAGGATAAGTAAAGTATACAGCGGCCTGATAAAATGGTCTTTAACGCGATATAAACCTCTCAAACCCGGGTATTCTTCCGTTAGCTTTTTCCAGCGCAATATCTTATTTTCATCACGAAATTCATTTATCCGTTTATAATAATTTTCTAATAACCCGCTGTCAAAACGAGATACTCTTTCTTCCCCTAAAGCCAAGACAACTTTTATTCCTCCCTTAATTTGTTCCCACAATTCATCCGTTATGCCGTCAATCTCTTTTTTGCTAGCAGCCCAAACCGCTCCTTCTTCGCGCGCGGCGCTTACGTATTCTTTATTGGCTTTTTCAGCGGCGGCTGTTTCAAAACAAGATTCTTCTCCGCTATACTCCTCTCCTGAACCTCGCGCGTAAGCAAAAGTATCGAATCTTCGCTGGTTCACGTCGTTCTTAAGTCTATCACTATAATACGCGGGAAAATTTCCCCCTTTCCTCTCATCATAACCGTCAATAGATAATAACAGGATGGGATAAAATTCTCCCAATAAATCATCCGAAAGCCTTATCTGTCCCATCTTGAGCGCCTTTTTGACATACGGCAGAGTCAGATAAAAAAGCGTCTCCGTATAGCGCTGATATTCGTTTGAATCGCTGGGAAGAGATTTAAGCTTTACCGCTATCGCGTTATTAATCAGCTTTAATATATCATTCTTTAAAGCGCCTAAATCTGTTTTGCTTACCGCGCCCTTTAAGGCTTGAAGAAGACAATTATAAAAACGGTTTTCTCTAAGAGCACCCAACGGCAGCTTCAGCAGAAACTCACAAAGACTATCCACGGAACCGGTTAATCCTGCTTGTGAGGGGTTGTTTATACAGCTGATAATGCCGGAGAGCAATTCGCGCAGTTCCTCCTCCTCCAGCGGGCTGGAGGATTTTTTAATGTCTTTAAGCGCTTCTTGAGCTTTCTGGCCGCCTATTTCGTTTATAAGGGTTTTTGCCTCTTCATTTGTGCCGCCGGATAAAGCCTTTATCAGAACATCGTCAATAATCTCCGGGACAGACTCCAAAGGATAACTGTTATCAATAAATAATCCTATAATCTTTTCCTCTAAAGGTGTATAAATGATGCCTTTTATCTCCCTAAAGACAGCTTCCATTTTATTTTCTAAGTCTTTTAAATCAGGGCTCAAGGGATTTTTCTTAAATTCGTTAATCACCCCTCTCAGGCCCTCCGCGGAGAGATCGCATAAATTAAGATGGGTGTAACTGGTAACTTTATAGATAATCTCCCTTTGTCTTATCTTATCCAGAATGCCCGCCGCCCCTAATATGTCATTCACGCTAATATATCCCTGCAATTCTTTCTTAGCATCATCGTCCACTCTTTCCAGATACCGCTGGGCCTGCCGCAGGACAATAACTTCTTTTATTTTTTCTAATGTCTTTGCTAATTGGGGACGGGTCGTAGTAATACCTCCGCCCTCATCCCTCCATACTTCATCACGTAACCCTTCAATATATTCCAAGGGCATACCTATCATAATCAGCCAATCAAAAATAATATCCTTAACTTTTATTTTTACTTTTTGCAATCTTTCGTCTCGCGAGCAAAAGGCGATTGCCAACAAAGCTTTTCTCGGAATATCGTTAAAACTCGGGTAACTATCATATTGTCCAATAAGATTACCTTGGGTATCGTTAAATTTATGACAAGTTTTTATAAATGAATCAAAAATATTGGTCTGGGAAGAACTATATTCAATCAGGCCGCTCAATTCATTTATTGTTACGCCAACATAATTATAGGCCTGCCCGAAAGCAAATTCCGCGCTGTCTTTTCCTGTAGTGTAGTCGATACTGACAAATGAAGAAAAAGTAGGCCAATTTAAAAATGTGTTTGAGATAATAAAATTATGGACATCCGGGCCAAAATCTCCCTTAAGACAGCTGTGATACGCCGCCGGCGGATAATCATCCTTAAGGGGTTCAAATAAACCGTAACTACTTAATTCTTTCCACAGCCTAAAGAAAACCGGCCAGCTCCCCGGCATAACGCGTATATCTAAAAAGTCAGCTTCCTTAATATATTCATAAGGATGTATAGAATTATGACCTGGGGTTAACGCAAGGAACTGGGCAAAGAATATGTTTTTTTCTCTTTCGGAGATATCGCTTTCTTTTGTAAAATAATGTATTTCCGCGCCCATAGAAGGATATTGCTTATGAAGCTTGTCTATCCAGCGCAAAATCCTGACTATCCGATTAATATTATCCGTATGTTTATTCTCTGCTAAAACATTTTTGGTATCTTCTCTTGAAAAACAGTTTATGAATTTATGAACAGCGCCCCAAAATCCTTTAACTTGCTTTTCCCGGGAAGCATTTTTTAATATACAAGACAATAAAATACTCCAAGAAGCTAAACTGAAACCATCAAAACGATGACTCCAGATAAAGGTTAACAATTTAATGAACATCGCTTTATCCACGCTAATTCCATACGCGGACAGGTTTTTAACTGTCTCTTGGATAATTTTTCCTAAAGAAAGCTGTGGATTATTTAACTGGCCAGCATTAATCAGAACTATTTTAAAGGCATACAGCCTGATTATTTTCTGCCTGCTACTGAGCAAAGATTGAATAGGCGCAATCATTTCCCTGTTCACGAATGTAGTGTTACATGACATTACTACAGAGATACAATCAATCATTTTTAACGTCATATCAATTGTGGCTTGTAACGCGCGTTCAATAACACCTCTATCTTCAATAGCCGTGCTCAAAAAGTATTCACTATCAAGAAGAATTCGCCGCAGGGCATCAACCTCATATTCAGCAAGTAAAGGATTGGCACGGATAAATTCATTTGCCGCGTTAAAAATATCAAGCCTGGTCAGGCCGTATTGAGTAAACGTTAGTCCGTAAGAAAATTCCATAGTAAGGATTTTTTGATAATAGACCGGCTTGGCCAATGATTTTCCGGGTTGTTGTGTTTCTGCGGAAAAAATTTTACTATTTATTATAAAACTACTGATAAGCCCTAACAGCCTTGAAAAACCAAATTCGTAATCTCTTATATTATCAACTACCTTAAATATTTTTTCCATCCGCTCTTCATTGGCAAGGCTTTTTTTCCTTTTTAAAGATAAACCAATTATATCGCATACGCCACTAAACACTTCATCTGTTGACTTTGAACCATCGTTATCCCTTATTGTGCCGAGCATAAGCCCTAAAAGGTCATCAAAATATTCTTCCACATCTAAAGATAGGTTATTTTCTATTATTTCTTTAATTTTTAAACAAGCCCCCAGGCGAATTCCGTATCCTTTGCTTGATTTAAGCACAGAGATTGCCTCTTTAATCTTTTCTCTATCATCGCTACTATCCATTGGAGAACTAGAAAATGAGTCGGAATCATTTCCCCCCACCGGGCTGTCGGCCTCATCCACGGTCGGGTTGACGGCATATAAAGCGGCCTCCTTTTCTTGAAAAGGCCGGGATCGCCCTTTCTTTGAGAACCCGTCAGAAGCAATGCAATCTTCATCATCAGAAAAATCTACTAAACAAATGGGAAATCTATCGCCTAATTGATGAACATACCGCTTATAACTTGGCACAAACAACTTATCGTAAGCTGCCATAAGCCTTTCCAAATCTTTTCCCGGGCCGCGGGTTTTAAGCTCTCTTGAATAATACTTTTTTCTTACCGTTTCTTCATCTTCAATAAAACGTATACGAAATGGATTATCACCGTAATATGCTTGCAATTCTTCTTTATGTGAATATTTCCAATCAACAACATCTACGCTTTTCTTTTTTAACACTATTGTTTTTGGCCGGTATTCTTTCTTTATTGTATCCCATGCTTTTGGTATAAAAAGCTTCTCTGTCATCTTGCCTGATTTCTTGAAATCATTATTACGGCTCAAGACTCGTTTAATTTCTGCCATATTCCAAAAACCCACCTCATCATAATCTTCACCTTGAATCACACCATCCACCACATCATTAATAATTTTGTAACGTTTATCTCTCTCAATAAAAAACATATCTAAAGGCCAATAACACATATCAAGCTGTAACCGCGCGAGAAATTCTTTCATAAGCTTCAACATACCTTTACCTATTCCCGAAGGGCCGTCAGCTACAATAAGGGGAAAGCCGCTTTCCTCCCCCAAACAGTGAATATGACTAAAATAATTTTCCAGTAGTGTTCCGGCAACAAGCTGTCCATAAGTATATTCCTTTCCTTCGCTGATACATGTAAATACAGGGGATGCCGAGCAAATAATTTGAATAATAAGGGCAGCAGCCGTTTTTTCCTTTTCCCCCAGTGGGCTGCCGGCAAAAATATGAGCGTCCCATTTTTCCGCAGCGGTTAAGTTAGAAGTGCCGCGCTTCACCCTAAATTCTTGACTTATAACTGAAAGTATAGTATGCTTTATAGTAGAAAGGGAGATAAAATGTCTATTACTGCCACTATTGATATAGAAAAGCTTATCGGTAAACTTCCTATTGAGAAAAAGATACAATTGGTGCGAAAGCTTGAAAAGACTACCTGGGCCAGAAGACTGGATAATGTGGTAAATAATATACGCGGCCAAATAAAAAGCATACCCTCCGAGGAAGAAATAAACAGGATATGCCAAATATCCCGGAAAAAGGTATATGCACGATATAAAAGCGGTCATTGACACCAACATCTTCATCTCCTGCCTGCTTAAAAGTCCCGCTAATTTAGCTATATACCATGCCTTTAAAGAAGGCAAATTCACATTAATAATTTCTGACAGGCTCATTGAAGAGATCAAGGAAGTCTTCAAGAGGAAAAGATTAAAAGTTGATCCTTTAACTATTGAAGAATTAATAACCGTTATCAAGCTAAGGGCGATTGCAGTAAAACCCAGGACTAAACTTAATGTTTGCAGAGACAAAAAAGATAACTTTATCATAGAAATGGCTATAGAAGCAAAGGCAACGCACATTATAAGCAATGACAAAGATATCCTGGAACTAAAGCCTTCATACAAAGGTATCCCCGTACTAAACTCTTCAGAATTCCTAAATTTAATATCAAAATAGCTTCCCATTATATTTTTTCCACTTTCCGCCAGAGGACTGCTGCCTAAAGGTGAACGCGTAAACCGGGACGGTTCTGTTTTTCTATCTTTTCCCAGCGGACTGCTCAAACAAATAGAACCGTCCCCATTTTCCGAATGTTTTTCTAATGACAGGCCCGCCTCCTCAAGCGGGCTGGCGGAATTTAGCTTCAAATCCCCTTGTGTTGATACTCGGATGAGACACAGCGAACTGGAAACCTCTCGGTAGCGATATTCTAATCTTATTTTATCCGGCGGCTTATCTGGCAATTCTATATCTTTTAGAATACGAGCTTCAGTCTTTACAAATTGTTCTGTCGTTTCTTTCCATGCCTTTTTCAATGCTTGATCTATTTTCTCTTTTTTAGCCAGAATTTTCTTTATATGCTTTGCTTCAAACAATGATTTTTCCAAATCCTTACTCATTCGGTCATTGAATTCTTTATACATCTTATTCGTATAAATCAGAGTATCAAGATAGGTTAAAGATATCTGTCTTCTATAAAGAAAACCCCTCCAAGCGGACTCTAAAGAGTCCCACACCTCCGAGGTATACACACCGTTATAAAACCTGTCATTTTCACGAATATAACGATAACAAAAATCCATAATCGAATTTTTAAATGTGTGATTAAATCTTTCTTGCAAATAAAGGCTATAATCCAGCATAAATTGCGTAAGATGATTTTTAGAAATTGCTTCCTCCCCCGACATTTGCTGATTGTCAATAAGCCTCAAAACATCGGGATGCCGCTCTAAATCTATATCCCCCTGCGCGTTTATTTTGAAATCAGCTTTTTTAAAACCATATAACGAGTGGTCAAAATAAAGGAAAAACTGCGTGCTGCCTTTTTGACCTTGTCTTGCGGCCCTTCCCATCACCTGAAAATCTAATCGCGGACTTATGCCGCTCCTAAATGTAACCAGCACCGCCAGGCCGCCTTTTTCTGCTACCTGCTCACCTATTACAATATCTGTTCCGCGGCCACTCATATTAGTTGAAATAGTTATTTGCCCCTGGCCTCCTGCCTGGTGGATTATTCTATTTTCTTCACGTTCATTTTCAGCATTAAGAATTTCGCAGGGGAGCTTCTGTTCCTTCAATAAGCGTTCTAACCTTTCGGATTCATTCACGGATTGGGTGATCAAAAGAACCGGGTTTCCTTGCGCGCGCAATTCCTCAATTCTTCTCACCAAGCTCGAATCTCGTTTCCGCTCATCTAAAAAGACTCTTGGGAGTAAATCCATTCTCTGGCTGGGATATTTTGTCGGGATAACGACAATGTCGGAAATCCCGTAAATCCTGGATAATTCACGGCGCGCTACGGGAAAATCAATCGTGCCGGTCATTCCTCCTTTCTCTTTATAATAATTAAAGAACACAGGCGCGGGCAACGTTAAAACATGCTTAGCTCCCCCAACCCTAATGCCCTCTCTTAGCTCAATAAGTTGATGAATATACAATCCGAACCGATGCCTTTCTTTAAGGCGCCCCGTAAATTCGTCAATAGGAACAACCTGGCCGCCATGGATCAAATAATCAATCCCTTTTTGATAACGCAAACCTGTCGCCAGATAGATTTGAATTAAAAGCCTGGTCTGGGCTTCATATCCTTTCAGCCATGGATAATTCAATCTTTCTAAAAATTCATTAACAAATTTTACGCCGGCTTCTGTCAACAAGACCTGATACTTTGATTCTATTTTATAATGCGACCCCTGCTCCATTTTCGCGGATATCTTCTTAATAACTTTAAAATATTCTTTGCTGTCGCCTTTTTTTCGCACAAGAACTAAGGAATTGTTATTTAAATCAATTAAGGAATAATCCGCTTCGTCAATAATGGCAAAGGCGCCGGCCAGTAGAGACGACGGAATAATTCCATTCATTAAATCAAATCCCGTTTCTATTGTGGTAAACAGGATCTCCGCCTCATAGATTTTACTTAAGATTTTCCTTTTGCGGCTATCAATCCTAAGATTTACCGTTACTCCCAGGAATTGATAGAGAGATTCGGTTTTCTTAAAATCCCTGGTGCTCAAATATTGGTTATGGGTAATAATATGGACTTTTTGTCCGCTCAATACCCTTAAATAAGCCGGAAGCATGGCCACAAAAGTCTTGCCTTCGCCGGTTTTAATTTCCGCGACCTTTTTCTGATGAATGACAATCCCCCCAAGCATTTGCACGCTGTAAATCCGCTTTCCGCTTAACCTCAAGAACGCCTCCCTGACCACCGCGAAAGCTTCAGGGAGAAGCTGGCCAAGAGTTTCCCCATTCTTAAACCGGGCCTTAAATTCATTTGTTTTTGCTTTTAGTTGAACATCCGAAAGCCCGATTAAATCCTTCTCAAGTGAATCAATCTCGCGCATCACCGGCAATAGCTTTGAAATTTTTTCTCTGTTTTCTTCTGTCAACGTTTTAATACTTAATTCTAACCACCGCGAGTCTTCCTCTTGCGACTTTTTAACATCATCTATTGTCCGGAACCTTTGCTGTCCTTCCTTATTGTCTGAAGGATAAAATAGTTTCTCATAAATAACGCGCCCCCAACGATTCAGCGAACCGCCTAAAGAAGAAGCCTCTCCCTCCAGCGGGCTGCCGGTTTTAGTATTTTTCAAACCCGCGTTGAAATTGAGCGCCAGCCTATTTTCCCGCCTTGAGAAAATCGCCGAAGATGTCATTCCTATCTTAATAACCTCACGCGCGTCAGGATACACCATCGCGGAGGAAACAGACGCGTAGGGAATTAATCCCCGATACACATAGCCTCTCTCAGCCCGGGCATCCAGGCTTAAGATGTCGCCTTTATTTAATTCCTTATCGCCCAGATACCATTTCCCCGCCATAACATCAAAAAACAACTCATCAATGCCTAATATCGCGTATATCCCGTCGCCCCGGGCAATACTTGCCCCGTGGGAACCGATACCGCCTTTGGCGGTAAGCAAAGCCTTAAGGCCCTTTCCGGTAATCAAGCCCGTATCCGAAGGCAGGGGATAATTCATCACCATAATCGCCCCGTCTAATCCTTCTTTCCGGGCGGCCTCATTCATTGATGTTATATCTAAGGCGTCAAATATTACTTTTCCGCGCAATCCTCCGCCATAGACGCCTATTCCCCTGCCGGCCGGTTTATGTCCTTCCACTGATAGCTTCTTCCAGGTAATTCTTTTTCTGTGCGCCTCTCTGCTGACCTGCAAAAACCATAATTGCCCCTGACCCGAGACGGTAAACTCTATTTCAGGGTCAACAAAGTAACACGCGGATAATTTCCCGGCTTCCTCTAACAGCCGGTTATAGGCGCGGGGATTTTTTTCTTTAAGCGTATGTATCTTACCCGGCCTTATCAGGCCGTCGGCGATGTCCGGCCCCTGCGCGTTGGAACTATATTCTCCGGTTATAATAATCCTGCCTTCAACACTCCGGTAAATCAATACCCCGGCCCCGGATTCGGCGTCTAAGTTTCCATTAACCATTGCCTGAACGGTAATGGAAGCGTAAAAATTATTTGATATGCCGTGGCAGGCGCGATAGGTAACCGCGTCTTCTCTTTCCCATGAGTTTAAGACAGCCTTGAGCGCTTTCCTTAGCTGGTCTAAAGGATTGGCTAAGTCTCTCTCCAGAACGCCGCTGTCCTGCCCCATTATTTCCAGCTCCCCGACAATAAGATTCTTGAATCTATCACAAAGTATTTTTAACTGCCGGACGTTCATCTTGCTTCTATCACTTACGCCTGACTCATAAGCATAAATTTCCCAAAGATGAGTGAATCGCTCGCGGGAAATACCATAGACACCTTCTCCGTAAGATTCAAGGAATCTGGAATAAGTATCATAGGCAAAGCGGGGATTAAATTTATTGGCTAAAAATTCAGCTATTGCATCATTAATACCTACATTGGTTACTGTGGGCAGGCTGCCCGGCATCTTAAGGATGGAGCCGGGTCTTATAGAGACTAAAAGAGGAATTACACCTTCTCTAAGCTCATCAATAGCCGGATTAAACCTGAATAAGGCGTTTTCACCACTGAACCCGTGGTGTTTTTTTGACCAATTAGCCTCCAGAACTTTCATTTCCCGCATAACCATCCGGTCGAATTCCTCAGGGTATGTCTCGTACAGCTTATACCGGGAAACCGTTATGGGAAAAACAAAGCCGCTAGGGACCTTCACGCCTAAACTGTTCATCACCATCATATTCGCGCCTTTACCGCCAAACTGCTCCTGGAGTATATCCGCGTTCTTGGTAATGAATTCTTTATTTACCGAATCTATATGGATAACCGCGGGCAATCCGGACGGCACTGCCGGATCCGCAAAGATATAGCTGTCTTTTTCTGTTTCCAGCAGATTCTTAATATACCGCAAGACCTCTTCAATCACATAAAGCGACCTGTCGTAGCTAACCAGGCTTCTTCTGAATCGCGCCTTGAGCTCTTGCTTTTCCTGTTCCGTGCTTATAGTATGCCGCCGGTATACCGCCAGAGGCATTTCAATCACCGCGTGTATCTGATCCAGGATATCCGTAAAATCCAGCAGAATAAGCTCCAGGATATTCTTTAATTGTAAATAAGTTCTGTCTGCCGTATCAACTATTCGCGATAACAAATAGAGATGTAACCCCGCCCACCCGGAATACATCGTATTTTCCACTAACAGCTTAATCAGCTGTAAGGCTATCCGCGTATTTTCCCGCGGGGCTCTGAGATAGCCATTAACGATATTGCCGGCTGACCAATCCAATGTTTTCTCCAGAAAAAGATCCAGGTAAATAAACTCTAAGGTATCATTAGCCCCCTGCCGGTTTACGAGTTTATATATCGCCTTCCTCATCTCTGAAATAATTTCCGCCGCGGGCAGATATTCTTTATTATTAATACGCCTTATCAATCCTAAAAGCTGATTATCTAAATTGCTGTTTTTAACCGACTCTTTTTCACTCCAATATTCAAGCCTTGAGACCATATACCACTGTCCCTCTTGGCCATATACATCAGCCAAATATTTCTGTAATAGTTTTACGGCGGTATAAATCTCCTTTCCTTTCGCGTCTGGTTGTGTATGTTGAAAATAGTCCGCGACTAAGCTTCTTGCTTTTATATCATTCGGCCGGGGAAACCGTCCCGGCAATTCTTTTTGCCCGGCAAGAAACATCGTGTAATTCTGGACATCCTTATATATCTCGGGAGTCAGGCAGGTATGGGCTTTTCCGCGGATGTCTTGGGCGAGAGAATTATCCCCGACCAACCAATGAAGATACTCTGATTCTTTAATAATACCGTCTAAATCCAGGCCCTGATGAGGAAGCGCGCTGATTATTGCCCTGACGATATTATAGTAACGGGAAAGCTCCACCTCAGAAACGATCCTCATTAAGGCTTTATCAATCTCGCTGAGGCGCTCCCCCACATTGCCTCCGCCCTGAATGTATTTTCGCGCCAAAAGCAGCCTGATCCTCTTAAAGAATTCAACGGAATCCCTCAGGCCTAATTCCGCCGCTACATCAAAGACCCGCGCCGCTTCAGCCCAGGTTATGCTTGGCGCTTTTTCCAAATCGCAAAGCAGTTCTTTTAATTGCCGTTTTCTCTCCCATCGCGCGAAAGATTCGGGCAGACGATGATAATTTTTTTCCTGGGGATATACTCCCGATTTAATCGCCCCCTGAAACCTTCCAAAAACCTCCGTGATAACTTCGGGAGATTCCGGATCTTCGACTTCCCGGCGAAAGGATACCGCGAAACAAGGCTTCTTTTTTCCCTGGAAATCCGTGGTGCCTAAAATATCGTTGATTACCAATATTTGATAATCCGTATCCGGCCCGGAGCCGATTCCGATGGTGGGAATTTTCAATAGCCTGGTTATGGCGGCGGCGACTTTCGCGTAAACCATCTCTAACACAATGGCCTGTGCCCCTGCCTCCTGGAGGCTTAAGGCATCAAAAAATAATCGCATTTGCTCAACCACCTCAATACCGTAGGCCTTAAGGTCGTTCTTTTGCGGCTCATAGCCGATATGGCCATACCAGCGAATTCCCGCCTCGGTGAAAGCCTTACCGATAGGCGCGGCATCACGGCCTCCCTCAATCTTTACCGCGGTCGCCCCGGCTTCTATGAATTTCTTAGCGTTGGTTAATGCCGCCCCCACAGTATAGTATGAGCCGCAAGGCATATCTCCGATAATTTCTATAAGATTTTTATCTTGCGCGCCTTCGCTTACCATTCGGGTATGCTTTAACATAATCTCCATCGCTTCGTCCGCGGACAACTCTCTGGTTGATGTATGCTTATAGAGCACCATCAAAAGAGAGTCCCCGACCAGAAATATTTCTCCCCCAGCCTTCCGCGCCGCCCGGGCAGTTTTCCCATCATACAAAGCAACCGTCGCGCCTCTTTTGCCTTTTTCTAATGACATGCCCGCCCCCAGCGGGCTGCCGGACTCGCCTTTGCTGTCAAATAATTGACCGCGGTCCTTATTTCTCTTTTGCCTTTTGGATAGCTCGGGAAGACTACCCGATTCTTTTACTCTTTCCGATTGAACGTAATCACGCAGTTTACTCGTTATTTGGAAGATCCGAGATTTAGTTACCCCGAATCTCTTACTCGTCTCATTGATCGGCAATGGTGATTTGCCAAATTCACCCGTTCTCTCATCAATGCCCAGGCGCGCGTAAATAATACTCCTTTCTCTATCCGGCTTCATAGACTTTTCAGCCAAATAATTTTTAATTGTTATTAGGACATTACGTTGATACACAGATTCCCCATAATCATCCTCAAGATCTTCCTCTTTCGCGGGAAGATTGTCCAGCGGGTCTCCGTATTCTTCTTCAACCGGCGCAAGAGAAGTTATCCTTACGCCTATATCCAGCCGGTAATTCTCCTTATTTAAACCCCTGGCCCCAAATTTTCTTATAATATAGTTACGCTTCGCGTCTTTTATTCTACTTTTTATGTCATTCAAGATAACTTTATTAACCTTAGCTTCTCCCTCTTGAATCAAATTACCTTTTTTAATTTTGCGGTCTAACATATCCATAACCGATACTAATACTTCATCTCTTGCCCCGGGGTTTTGTAAGGCGGGGTTGCGCCAGATATAAGTTTTAGCCAGCATATAGACATAGCTATACAGCAAATCATATGCCTCTTGAACCCGCTGATCAACAAGAAGGAACAATCTGCCAAGGCTTTTCTCGGATAGATAGAGGTTTCTTATTTTCATACCTTCAATCAAAACATTGTCCTCATCTATTCTTTCCGGTAATTTTCTTTCAAATTCCGCGCGATATCCTTTTAATTCCTCAACCATCTCATCCGGTGCCTTGATAAAAATGACCACATCCCTGCGGCACCAAGCTTCAAAATCTTCCGGTCTGATAAATCCAAAATAATAAGGGATGAATACCGTTAAACGAGCGCCTTCCGGTAACGCAAATCTACCTTTCTTCTCTGGAGGCCAAAAGTGATCGCGAATATTCGTTATGTGATTTCTCTGATAAAAATCACAAGAAAGCGCTTCAATATTTTCATATTTAATGTATCCCCCATCTAATAAACTACTCAATGCCTTACGCAGAAGACTATAATATCTCTTCTGTGTATCCGCTTTAAAAAGGGAAGGGTAGTCTGGCCGATGAAACGCCGAAATCCTGGGGTTATTCGCGCTGTCCGATTTTATCCCCACTTCATCTATAGGTTCATTATCATCCAGCGGGCTGCTCACGGATATCGGAGCCCGCCATTCCAGCCAACCTTTATACTTCTGCCTAAGATGTTCTTCGTTTTCCACGAGAAGAATCAGCGGTGAGGCGGCGTAAACGGGATTAATGGCCGAAGGCCAGATAAAACCAAGCTCAACAAATATATTTTTTACTTCCTCAGGAGTAGTATCGCGTAGGTAGTAATATTTTTCTATCAAACGCTTATCCGTTATTTCTAAAAACATTCCTGAGAAAAAATAACTAATAAATTCAGAAAGCATCTCATAAACGAACTGTTGTCTTTCACGAGAAGAATTATAGTAATAGTGAAATTCACCAAGGTATTTTGAAATATCTTTAAAAGCAACTAAATACCGTACGTCGTTCCCAAAATGAGCAGCTATACTCTCCACCAAAGAATCTAAAGTATTTTTATCTTCCTTCAGTAAGAAATGGTAAACATCATGGAGTATTTCATGGCTCTTCGTTGAGTTTACCGCATCCTCGCTTACCACAACTACTCTTTCAAAACGCTGTTTATATCTATCGTTTAAATATTGAAATGCCTCCTTAGTGAACATCCTCTCCTGAACATTTTGGTTTTGAGATTGGGCAAATTCTTGATTAAGGTAGACTGCATATAACCTAATTCCAAAATGTTCAATTAACCTATTAGTTAACCTATTTCTAAAACCTTTTTGCCAGAGAATAGCAATGCTATTCATGCTTTCGCTATCCATAATCATTTTTAAACCGTCTTTTAAAACACCTTCTCTTATCATACCTTTTACCATCTGATAGCCCGCTTCTATGATAAGCGGCGAGGCGGCGGTAGTTTTAGCATAGGCAAAATAGGAACTGCGACCGTTTTCTCCCCCCAGCGGGCTGCCTGCCTTACCCTTTAAAATCTTATTTATAATTTCTGATAAATCCTTCGCGCGCCGCTGTTTAGATATAAATTCCTTCGCGCCCGCGGCATACGCCTTTTCCCTTATATCGTCTGTGCTGCGCATAATCACAGGAGTAGTTATTCCCCTTTTCTTAAGTTCGGCTAAAAGTTCAATGCCATTCATGCCAGGCATATCAAAGTCGGAAATAATAAGGTCAAACTTTTCATCGGCCAGCCTTTCTAAAGCCTCCTTCCCATCCCCGGCTTCCATAACATCATATCCTTCACTTTCAAGGCGCATTCTTAATGAAGCGCGTAAATTCTTCGAATCTTCAACTATCAATATCTTGCCTTTTATATTCCCGCCTTCTGCCTCCGGAGGTATCAATGACCCCAAAGATGAACTGGCCTTTATATAGCCGGATGAAAATGGGGACGCTTCTATTTTCCTGCTTTGCCCCCGCGGACTGCCGGCACCTTCCATAGCCGAAGAAGACCTTTTCAGAATACATCCGTAAATATCATACTTTACCTGCCGGATGTCTTGGGGTATAAGCAGACTACTGTATTTTTTCCAAAAAATCCCGCGGGCTGCCTTTTGAGCCTTCTCTTCAGGCTTTATGATTGAGATATCTCTCACCTTGGCTAGCAATTCTTCTTTTAAGCCTGTCAAATCCCGCATCCGGGCAAGCTGGGCCAGGAACTTCAAAGACTTAACCGGAAGGAATTTATCTATAGTGATAAATGAAACCGCCCTTTCAAATATTTTTTGGTAACGACTGACTTCCTGATCGGCCAATGCTCCGACCTCAATTATCTTCACCCGCTGATTAAGCGTATTAAGCATCTTTTGATTCCCGTGATAAAAACCCCAAAAATCATACACCTGTGAAGGGTTTTCCTGCCATACCAGGGAATCCAAGGGATAAGAAATGTCTATCCGAACCGGCAGATAGCGGCCGTTATTTAACTTAAGGCAGGGATATTGGAAGTCGTCGCTGATTAACTCTCTCAAGCTGTCCGGATCAGGCAAAGGGCGCAGAACCGCGCTTAGCCTGGAATCCTTAGCTATTTCCACAAACCTGTTCACTATGTCTTTTTGTAAATCTATGGCCCCCTCCATCAACCATTTATCCCCGGGTAAAATCGTCGCGTTGATATCGCTTAGATCATTCCATCTGGGTTTGCCTTCCTCATCCACATCATAGGTTATACTGCCGTAGAATCTTAAGATAAAGTCCTCAACCCACAACACATCCTCCAGGCTCTGGTGTAATAATCGCGTCAGGCTAGGATAATACCATGAGTCCGCGTCCCTGCCGAATAACTCAAACGGCAAATAAATATCGGAAATACGCATTACATTCCTGTGCCCGCGCAGGAACCTGAACTCCGGATAATTAAAACAATGCTCCTTATCCAGCGGGCTGCTGGCTTCAACCGTCTCCAAACCAGTATCGTAGTTTTTGAAAACTTCAATACCTGCCGCCATAACGATAAAGATATGCTTTTCCAAAAATTCAACAGCCCCTTTCTTATAGGCCCTGTATTTATCCTCGCTCATTCCCCCCTCAACTAATGCCATGGGGAGAAATGAGGATGATGCTACTTCTTTGTCTCCTTCTAATGAAGAAGCGGCGGCAGAATTTATATCAGTTGAGACCACATCCACCCCAGAGCTGAAAACAGAAGGCTTAAGGAACCCCTCATATCTTTCCTTAGAGGTAACTGATAAACCTCCCATTCGCAAAGGCCCAGTTTTAACAAAGCCCAGCGGGCTGCTGCCGGAAGATTTTACTTCACTTTCGCCTTCATCGAGATACTCTTCTTTTGCATTTTCTAATTTTTCCGTGTCAGAATAAAATAAATACTTTATTAATAATGTTTCCGGAATTTTTGTGTTAAGCGATATCTCCCGATACTTCGCATTTGGATGATTTTTAAGATACTCCGAAATTTTGTCTTTTATTTCTTGTTTCCTGCTTCTAAAACGCTCACCTATGGGAATATTTTGTTTTTCCTTTCCCTTATTTTCTTCAACGATTTTATTCTCAGTCCGTTTTATCCCTAAGATTTGCTCTGCGAATTCATTACTACACTTCTCTTTTATCTGCTTCTTTGTATTTTCTCTAAGGTCTATGATTAGGCTGTTGTTTCTTTTATCCACTATGGGGAGCCCATCCTTATTTTTAACAAACCTTATAAAACGGAATTCTCCTTTTATTTTCTTAATTTCTATTTCAGCATAAGGGAAATATCCGATATACTTCCTATAATTGCATACCGCTATCACCTTTCCCCCGCCGTCTTTTATCTTATGTCCACTGATAATATACGAGCTCAAATTTCTTCTAATTTTCGCGGAATACACCTTAGTATCAAACACATCATACAAATCTCCTTTCTCAAAAGATTCTGCAGTGCTTCTTCGGGGAATCTGATAAATAAAGGAGAGTGTTTTCGGAAAACTTTGCCCTTTCTGATTTACTGCTACCGCGCCGGCGACAAAAGCCTTCCTCTTGGAAGGATTACGGATATCAACAACATCCGCAATCCCATAACCGAAACTACCAGGAAATTTCATCCAGTACCTTCTTGCCAAGCGAAACCATCCTGTTCCTTCTAAATGGCAATAATGGACTTTGTTATCTTCATTAAGCTTGTTAAATTGCTTAATAAAGATAGTGCGGAGAAAAAAGTCAATATACCTACCCTTCGATTTGCTCCAGACTAAAGAAAACTGCACAGCCGAATGGTCTTTTAGGAAAAATATTCTTAAAGGGATTCCTTCTTTTATTTCCATCTGATAGTGTGTATTTTTATAACCCCGGAAGGTGAGATTCCTTCCCAGCATTCTGAGTATTCCGCCTGGGGGAATAACTCCTTCCAGAAGGATATGGCCTGCTTCTTTAATCTTTTTATCCCTTCTGCGCAATAATTCTTCATTATTCACCACCTTTATTTCATTGCCAGCGCGGGAAAAATCAAGTATTGCTTTCCATATCCTTAACCGCAATTCTGTCTCGCTATCAGCTATGCCGCCTTTATTCTGTTTTCTTAAAGCCTGTAGCAGGATAATTATGTCGTTTCTGGCCTTTTCTGGTTTCTTATTAAGCGGGCTGCCTGTCTGTCGGCGAGACGGACTGCCCGCGGGAATAGAGACGGCCATAGCTTTTTCCTGATATACTACAGGAAAAGAAGATACCTTGTCCGGTTCAAGCGATGAAACAATAGTTTTTTCAAATTGACAAAATCCAAAAGGAGAAGTTAAGTCTTTCTTAACGGAAACCATAAAATGCTTATCCAGTATAGCCTTTTCCGCGTCAACACATCCTCCCAATCCATCATAATATTCGCCAACCAGAATAATACTTCTATAATTCGAAGTCTTTAAGACATCTATAAGTTCTTTCCAGCCACAAATATAGTCGTCTCCCATCAATCCTGACAGTTCAAAAGTATCATATTTCGTAGTCAACAAATTACAACTCACTTTTCTCTCCTTCAAGAAATTATTTACCGCTTTTTTAGTATGATTATCCGCTATAACCAATTTCATACCATCAAAAATTTCAACATTTCGCGCGGTTTCTTCTTGAAATTTACTATATCTATAGATGAGTTGTTCTATTTTGTTTCTCATTATATTATCTGCCGAATGTTTTCTTAATTCATCCCGGAATATTCTTTCTGAATATAATGGGTGCATCCATAAAATAATCCGCGAAGATGGAGGCACTTCTATTTTCCTGTCTTGCCCCAGCGGGCTGCTGCCCAAAGTTGAAGCATCTTTTTCTTCTCCATCCTGGCGCAGCTTAATAACCGAACTCCACTTCTTACCTATGGTAATCCGCCCGCTCGGGCATATGAAACTCCGAATTATTTTTTCTTTCTCCGGATTAGCGCTATCCCATCGTTTTGCAGGTTCACCTTTACGCTTTGATATAATAACAATCTCATCCATAAAGGCCGCAAATTTAAATAATCCGTACCCTCCCGGGCCTTCTTTTCTCGTCACAGACTTTTTTGTTTCTTCAGGAAGCGTGTACCACCCTAAGTTCTTGCCATCGTCCAAATGTATAAGCTCAATGCCCACTCTCTTACGCGAGTTAACAACTGACTTAACCATAATCATGCCGTAACCGTCTGCGGCGTGCTGTTCAATATTATCAATAAGATGTTGCGCGCATTCAACAATACCATCCAGATTCATGCCTGAAATATACCCCTGGTCTAATGTTCGCGAGATAGAAAAGACCGCCTCCCGTATCTTTTCACACAATGCGAATGCTTGACCGCCATTATCCATTTCGATACTTTTGAATGGATTCGTAATCGATTCAGCATTAGTAACATCGTCTTCTGCTCCGGGATAATATTCAAAACAGTCAGGGAAATAACCTTTATACTCAATCAGCCAACTCCTTATTCCCTGCCGCGAAAGCCCTTCCCGTAACGCCATCAGCCTATTCTCATTCCTTTCATGAATCGCCTGCCAGATTATTTTCAACATACCCAATTGGCTGCTGAATGGTTTTTGCGGGTCAAACATAACCGGCGAAGAAGATAATAGGCTCTGTTTAGACGCGAAAAAGAGCGCAGAGTCATTTCCCCCCACAGGACTGCTCAAATAAATAGAACCGTCCCCTTTTCCCTTGGGGCTGGAAGCCGGCGCTTCCCCTGGCTTTTCACATTTCAAGGTCTGACCCCTATCACTCAGGAACTGTTCTACTGTTTGAGTTAATCTTTCCCATAATGCCTGAAATCTGGATACCCTATCTGAAAACTTTAACAATAAATCGTTCACTTCTTCCGGTTGAAGTTTGACAATTTTATATGCGGAGGAACCCAATTCTTCAACCATACGTCCATCAGGGTAGGTCAGGAAAAATGCGCCGGCGCGATAGGTTCTATCAGGAGCTAATTTTATATCGGGTAGCTTTTGCGGATCTATAACAAGTACCGCGGGAACGCTTCCCAAACGCACATTATCGGGATTCTGTTTCAAACGCTGAAGGAATCGCATGACCCCAATAGTCGCCGCCCTCCGGTACACGCGCGGATCTTTTTCGATCGAAAACACTGCTTTACAAAACTGTTCCACATCTTCACCCAATCCTAATGTGCCGCCATTAAGCAGAACCTTCTCCTGTTCACCTTCAATCGTCCTAAAATAAGCGGCAATAATATCCATTTTCTCTTTAGAAAATTTAACTTTTTTCAAAGGAATTACTCGCTTCCTATACGTCTGAAAATCTCCGAACGTATATATGCCAGGAGGATTTTCCCCATTCTCATCATCTATGCCATTGATTTCTGCCTCACAAAAGAGGGGTTCCAATTGACCGTCCGCTAATTGTCTCTTTAAAGCTCTATCTTTTTCCTCTAACTTTTCTACCGTCTTACGGCGTTCCTTTTTAGATTTTCCGGATAACAATCCACCCATGTCAATATATTTCGCGCCCGGCGGGAGGAGAAAATGCATCTTTTTTGACTTTGGATCCATATATAATCCCCCCAATAATGGCTTAACGGGATACTCTTTCTCTCGCATCTTGCCGCGCCTTCCTGCAGGCAAAACACTCTTTAATAATTCTATTGTTCTTGCGGAACCATGATACCAATACTTTTTCCAGACATCTTCCGGCAGTGAGAATGCATCCTCCAGAGAATCGGGGCAAGACATCAACTTTCTACCTTCCTGGTCCGCCGTTTGCGGGACAGAAGACGCCACGGGGCTGCCTGCGCCAACGCGGCTTACCTTTTCACTCATCGCCGGAGAGCCAAAAAAGCATCCCACATTTTCACATTTCAAGGTCTGACCCCTATTTTTTTGCTGCTCTATTAATTTTCTAATGACACCCTTATTATGATGAGCGGTTTTCCCCAGCGGGCTGCTGCTTTCTGCGCGGCTATAAAGCTCCCATTTTTCTAAAAACTTAAGAACCGCGGATAATTCGTTAATATTAGTGGTGTAAAGATAATATGAATTTTTGCATCTGTCTGCCCACTCAGAAATCACCCTGCGCTGCCAATCATTTTCACCCGCATTGCCGTTTTCATGCAGTCTTTCCTTAATTGCTTCCAGCATTTCTTCTTTCATCTGCAAAGTAAAACACGCTGCCGAAGGAAGATAACCTCCGAACCAACTCACACCTATAGGACGATACTCATTACCTTCATTAATTAGGTATGGGGCTCCCGAATCTCCCCTTTTAACCTTCATATCAAATGCTTTTATCTGTTCATCCACATGAAAAGAATACCCGCACGAGACAGAGTCATTAAACCCTCCCACCAATACCACAGGCTGAATTCCTTTATGGCCCACCATAATATTAAAGGGTTTGAGTTTCTTGTCTGTTTTAAGAACAGCTATAACAACATCCATATTCCTATCCACAGGACCGTACTTTTCGGGTGCTCGCCCAATAACAACATTGGCCTTCCCGATATATTCATATTTTAGATTACTCCCGAATGATACATCCATACTATACCTTTCACATCTATACTTGTTCCCCAGCGCTATCCAACGACTGGATGACTGATGATAGGTAAGTATAAGCACATAATAAGCGTCAATATCATCAACCACAAAACCGCTTCCCCAACCTGCCCCTGAATGAATTCTGACCACCCTTGCCGCAAACTCTCCTGAATTCTTTAATTTCCTGGCCTGCTCCTCCAATGCGCTTTTTTCCGCGCGCAGCCTTTCTAATAGAATGCTGTTTGCCTTGGTCGGTATTTCTAAGGGGAAAACACGTATCGAGCTTGGCGGAGTCAAATTACTTATCACCGCTGATTCATCCAGATCCCCATTATAATAAAAGCGGCTCTGGCTTAGTATTACTTCCATATCTAATTTACATTTCAATTCTGAATATATAAATATACCGCTTATATCCAACGCTAATATTAAAATCACAAAATTCAATAATTCCCACCATCCTGTCGCGACAGCCGCAAGCATCTTCCTTAATCTCAATTGAAAAATAGAAACACATCCCATTTTCTCATCATTTTCCCCTAGCGGGCTGCTCACGGATTTCGGAGCCCGCCATTCCAGCCAACCTTCATACTTCTGCTTAAGATGTTCTTCGTTTTCCACGAGAAGAATCAGCGGTGAGGCGGAGGAATGTAAAATAAATACATTTTCTTCTCTTTTACGCCTATTTACTAAATGTTGTACAGCTTCCTCAAAGAATCTAATTTCTTCTTTGCTCAGCATGTCCATCTCATGTAATATTGAGCCCTTATCCACAAACATAGCAAACTTGTTAGCAAATACCTCGTCCGCCGGAATAATCGAGAATAACGGATCTAAGTTTTTATTGGCCAGTTGCTCGTATAATCCATAAAAGAACCCTTGCCTCTTCACTACCCTATCCCATTCATTGCTTAATGCTTCGGATATAATAGAATAAATAACCTCGCCAATCTCATGCAAAAATCCGGCCTCTAATAGCTTTGAATATGTATTTTTGTTCAGCTGAATTTTTAAGTTTTTCTCTAATCCTTTTACAGACGCCTTAAAATAACTTTCTGTTATATCCTGTGTCAATATCTCGGCGGTTACCTTAATACCGTCATTGATAAATTGGTTACCCTTCAACAATGCGATAGGCAGAGCTAAAACCTCATCCAGCAACTTGAAGTCCCGCATTTCAGTCCTGCCGTAAGATAGCCCTTGCTCGAACAAAAACGGCAGAATATCATGAACGAGCTTCGCCTTTTGCTGAATTTGCTCATCGGAGAGTAGTCTCATGAAAGTAGGTCTTGTATGTTGCTTCGTAGATATATAAACGCCGGTCCCCCCGATTCCCATTATCATAGTTTTCGCAGCTTCATCCAAGAATTCCTTAACTTTCAACGGCCCCAATCTTTCCTTTAAAGCGGTTGATAAAATATTATCTAAATTTAAATTAAAGACGAAAAATTTATCTCCAAATTTATCTTCGGTAGTCTGAATACATATTGGGTTATTGTTAGAAGCCATCGGTGAGGCGGCGGCGATATCAAATTCCTTCCTTATGCGGCTTATTTCTTCTTCAATCAATAAAACGAATTTTTCATCTTTTATCGCCCCTAAATTTACTTCTATGTTAATTACTGCTGTGTCGAAAGTAGCTGATAGCTGTTTCCTTGCCACCTTCACATCGCTTAGTAATTCTTTATTACCTTTCTCTTCCAATGCGGGACATAATTTCATAGCTTGTGCCGCCAAGATGTATGCTTCAAGCGGTGTCTTTAGGGCTTCCTTCAAGGCTTCCTGAATCATTTTAGTCCGTATCTGCTTTTCTAATTCTGTGCCTTTGGGTAAGCTGTAAGCTTTTGAGACCATTTTATAACCGGCTACGTCTTCATCAATCATCTTGGAAAATAGATTTCGCAATTTCTCTGAGATAACCAGCAGTTCTTTCATTTTCTCTTCAACTACTTCATAACCCTTCTTGCCAATTGTAAAATTAACCGCTTTACTTAGAAGTGCAGCAGCTTCGGCGCCATCTAACGCGGTTACGCTGCCACCGCCTGGGGCAGGTTTTCTAGCGGCTAAATCATCAAGGTATTCCTGGAGAGATTTACTTAAATAAAGGCTACCGTCAGAAGAAATTAATTCTTTTGCCTCTCTGGCTGCCTGCACTGTGTGGGCCAACAACAAGGCAACTGTTACAGGGTTAACGCCACCCTTGGTGGGATTAATGGCTCCGGCTTTTTCCTTTACTGCCTCAAAATCTACATCTCCAACCATATCTTTCCCAATAAAATTAACGCCCGCATCAATAATAACTGCGCCCTCTTTAACCATATCAGCGGTAATCTTCTTGGCCTTACCGATTGCTGCTACCAGCACTTCCGCCTGATTGGTAATTCCTCCTAACCCACCGGCTAATTTAGAGGTACCTGTATGAACAACCGTAACATCCGCACCTGCCAAAGTCATAAGTATTACCGCAGGTTTACCCACAATGTCACTACGGCCAACCACTACTGCGTATTTACCTTTTAAGTCAGGAACCACTGTTTCCAACATCCTCATAATGGCTTCTGCGGTGCAAGGCGCGTAAGGGCCCTGAATAAGCGGTAATGGCTCTAAGTCGTACTTAATATTAATAATGTGCTTACCTGTTTGAATAACGGGCTCAGCATTAATAGTTATTATGGTATTTATATTAGCGATTAAAGCCTCTAAGTTTGGACTATTCGGATGCGCTGTCGCAACCGTGGCATTGATATCTTTCATAAGACGCAATTGCACAGGTAACGTAAATTCCGGTTTGCCTATCACCAACATCCTCTGTCCTTTTTCTTCGGGCTTTAGCTGAGCAAATGCTACATGGACAAAATCCTGGTCTATCAGTGCCTCTTCATCAATAAAACGAAAACCATCTACATCGTTATGCAGAAGGATAGATTTCTTAACTATACCTGTATTTTTTATATGTTCGGGTAAGGGCATTTGCACGATGACTGCTCCTTTAAGCTTAGCAATTTCTAAAAGCAACTCGCCTTGAGTCGTAGTTTCAGGCAACTCCAACACCTTAATATTAAGGAATATTTCATCAGCAATATTTTGTATAACAACAGCTTCTTGCGCAGTGCATCTTGTATAAAATTTTGAAGTATAACACAAATAAGTATAATCATCAAGAGGTATTTCATCTTTATATCCAAATCTTTTAAAAAGTTCTGGCTTTTCAATATAACCTGCATTCTT
>JAUSCZ010000018.1 GCA_030674475.1 Candidatus Omnitrophota bacterium | reverse complement strand
AAAAGAAAAAGGTTTAAATAAGCCGGTCGGCCGGAGGAGGTCAGGTGGGGAGGGGGAAAAATCCTCCCCTTACCAAGGGGAGGCGGGGAGGGGTTTAATCGTTGAAGAAAAACCGCTTTTGGCCAAAATTGAAAGAGAAGTTAGCTTGGCCCCGCGAATAATCCAAAATGATAAATTGTCTTTGGTGGTTCAAGATGAAAACCGCCAGGTTCAGATTATCCCGGGAGAAGAAAAAAGTCAACCCGGCCCCGTTTCTGGCCTGGGATGCTGGTTTCTTAAGGCCGGCGAGCTTTGTCTATGCGGGCTTCAGGCCTTCTCTGCCCTGTTAAGTTCAAGCCTGAAGGAGGATTCTGGGGAGCTATTGGCCAAGAATGAAACCCTGCTTTATCTCCCTCTTCTGGGCAAGAAATCTTCCCCTTACCAAGGGGAGGCGGGGAGGGGTATAGAAGAAATAACCGATGCTAATGGTTTTTTGGAAGAGGCCTTGGCCGCTATCACCGGTAGGAAGTATTCTAATAAAGATGTCCAGGCCTATCTTGAATCCCTTAAGCAAGTTGGATCGGCGAACTTAGGGCTTTTTGTCCAAGAAAGCCTGGGACAGAAAGAGGTCTTGGGGCTTAAATTTATCTTAGAGGATGGCGCGTCTTTCTTTATAGACGGCTCAACGCGCAGTATCTGGTCAAAAAACCATATACCTTTAGAGTTTTCCCAAGGGTTATCCAAAGTCAGGGATTATCTAACCAGTGCCATAATTCAGGACAATTCTCCTCTAATTGGACAAGCCTCGCCTGGTTTTACAAATCCTACCACAGACTTGCTAAATTTTATCGCCGCCTTTTCCGGGCAAAAGTCAGATCAAGCTATCAAAAGAATCGAGTTTTATGATAATGAAAATAAGTTAATAGAATCACTGGAGCCGATACCGCTAAAAAGGCATTATTTTGTCTTAGGCATCTGGCCCTGGCAATACCCGGATAGGAGCATATTGGAAAAAGAAGGCTTAAGGCTGATAGGCTACGAGAAAGACGCCAAAGAGATTTTGGTTATTCTCACCAACCTTCCGGAGAATGAATGGGATGATCAGAGAGTGATTAGCCTATATTTAGAGCGCTGGCCGAATTTAGAGGCAGGTTATCAGGATTTATTGGATAAAATTGGACATTATTTTGAGGTTAAAAAGACATGTTTTCTGCCAGAAAAGAGCCAAATTGCAATGCCTAAAGGCGAAAATTTGGACATAAACCAGATCTTAGGTTTCTGGCGGCTGAAGCTGAATAGCTTCTGCCAGAGGCATTTTTTTCCTTTAAAGTATGCCGAAGCGGATTTTTCCTTACTTCAGGAGCGTTTCTACGGCCTGCCGGGATCTGTTAGGGCCACGGAAAGGATTATGGAGATTATTCTTTCTTTACCTCAAGGATTTCTTTACGCGGATGACTTAGCTTATGCCTGCCAGAGGGTTAATGAGGCGGATATCCGGCTTGGGGATGGGCGAAGACTAAAGTTGCTTTCTAAATGAAAGCGCTTTCTCAAAAAGGCGGTTTTGGCCTTGACGCGGGGCCTTTTATGTGTTATATTTTAACTATCAGCAGACGATAAGCTTAAATACAGGAGTTCTTTTATAGCAAGGGTTTAGAGAGAGCGGAAGCGAAAAAAGGTGTCCTGAAAACAGTATTAGGATGCAAAGCCACGGAACTTACGCTAGCACAAGTTATATTCTTCATCATAGGTCAGCGTACTGCCTATTAAGTAGAGCAGTTCTGCCGCGATTTAGAGGCAGAAAAGTCAACCGGGTTGCCGAAAGCCGAACAGGAAAAAGCAATTCGGTTTTTTCTTTTTATTTAAGGAGTTACTAATGAATTTTAAAAAGTATTTAACAGCAAAAAAATCTCTCACCGGGCAGGCGGCTTTAGAATATTTTATCATCTTCAGCATGATAGCGTTTTTAACAATCTTGTCTTTTAGTTCTTTTGATGATAGCGTCAGCGAATCCACGGGTAATTTTTCTAAAAACGCGATAAAGAGGATATTACAATGAAAAGATTAGGCCAAAGTATCTTAGAATACGCCTTAATTGTTACAGTGGTGGCCGCGGCCTTAACCACAATGAGTACCTATGTGCAAAGAAGCGTCCAGTCCAATTTAAGGATGATTGAGGACCAGATTAATTCCCAGTAAGCCAGTAAGGCAATGGTTTGGCTTCCAATAGCCAAAGCCATAAGCACCAAAGCAGGAGGATAAAGATGCAAAATAGAAGAAAAGGCCAAAGCACTTTAGAATATATTACTGTCTTCGCGGCGATAGTGGCGGCGATAGTGATTTTTTCCTATTCTACATTAAAACCAGCAGTGCAAAATATGATGAACGCCTCAGCCACGAAAATAAATAACGCCACCAGTAGTTTTACCAATCAGTAAGCAGGAGGGAAAAAAAATGTTGAAACTATTAAGAAATAAAAAAGCCCAGAATACCGCTGAATACGCCCTGATGATCGCTATAGTGGTAGGCGCCTTCAGCATAATGCAGTTATATATCAAGCGCGGCCTGCAAGCCCGGATAAAGTCCGGGGTGGATAACATTCCCGGGGCGGTTATTACCGGCGCGGATGCTGATGATACATTAAGCCTGACTCAAAATCTCTTTGTTGACGGTCGAAACGGTGGAAATTACACCTATCAATACGAACCGTATTATTACCGCGAAGGAACCTCGAATATGACCACTTTATCTGATGAGGGCACTGAAACCGGCACTATTGAGAGCACCACCAGCGGCGCCTCCGGAGTGCGGAATTTAACCGGAGCCGATAGCACCCGCACCGGCAGTCAACAGGTTCTCGGTCAAAGGAACGAATAAGTAATATAACGGAGGAGCGATAAAGATGATAAAAATGAAGAAAGGCCAAAGCACACTGGAATACGCCTTGATAATCACCGTGGTGGTTGGCGCCCTGGTGGCCATCAATGTGTATATGAAACACGGGGTGCAGGGAAAGCTTAAGGAATCCGCTGATGACATCGGACAACAGTTTGACGCCAGCGGAAATTATAGTTCTTCCTGGCGAAGAGCTAGTGTCGGAGAAAGCAATACTACGGAAGTGAGAGATACAAATACCGGCACCATTACCAGCTCTATAATCAGTGGAGAAAATGTCACCCGGAGTGAATATGAGACCTTTGGTAATGCTACGGTTACTGAGCATACCTTTTAGTAACTTAAATTACTATGCCTAATCCTAAGATTTCCGGACAGAGCTTAAGCGAGTTCGCCTTGATTCTGGCGGTGGCCGTGGGAGTGATTTCCACGATGCAGATTTATGTCCAGCGCGGCCTCCAGGCCCGCTATAAGCAGGGAGTAAATTACGCGTTTTCTCAGATACAAGATGAGGGCGCGGCTAAAGGCATTGCCAGTCTAAGCGCTCTCAGCTCGCAGTATGAGCCGTATTACCGGGAGTCATTTAGCAGTGTCCAATCCAACAGCGAAGATACAGTAGGTTTTCCTAATTCTACCACTAACCAAACCACTACCCGCTCCGGATGGGAGAGGGTGAATTCGGCGAATAACGCGGATCAAGAGCAGCCGGAAAATTAAGGCCAAATATGTTAAGAATATTTAGGAATAAAAAAGCTCAGAGTATCCTGGAATACGCGGTGCTCTTAGGCTTGGCTGGAATTGCCTTATCCTCAATGCAGGTTTATTTTAAGCGGGGGATACAGTCGGTGATCAAGGTGGCCGCGGATGAGGTGGGTAAGCAAGAAGATTCTGAGGATTTTGACCCGATTAAGGGGACTAAGACTGATTCCATAGTGCGCCGGGTAGCCAGCGGCGCCCCGGCCGGAGATGCCCACCTGGCCCCGGGGGTCGCCGAGAGGACCATGGTTAATGCTGACGGAAGCCGGACCAAATACACCTATAGTGTTTCCGAGGTCAAGCCTTATTGTCAGAACGGAGACTGTACAGCGAATAGCTACAGCACCTATGTTTCCCGTAATTAATAAAAGAGGGGGGCAGTCAGTATTAGAGTATGCTATTGTGATCGGGGCAGTGGTAATTGCCCTGCTGGTGATGCAGGCTTATGTGAGAAGAAGCTTGCAGGGGAAATTTAAGGTGATTGCCGATGACCTGGGCCAGCAATATAATCCATATAACACTACCTCGGATATGAACATTACTTTTGAAAGCGACACCCAGACTGAGACCTTTACTAACGTAACCACAGATGCCACAGGCAAGGAAAAACGTGAAACAACTACCAATACCACAATTTTTAACGAAACCCAGACCCGCCAGGGAAGCGAAACCGTGGGCTTGTGATTTCTTAAGCGGGGTAACAGTTCAGCTCTTGGAAGTGTCTCGTCGTCATTGCGAGCGACCGAAGGGAGCGAAGCAATCTCAAAACCGGGATTGCTTCGTCGCTGGCGCTCCTCGCAATGACAAGTTACTTCCGAAAGCTGAACTATTACTAAGCGGGCAGGCCCTGGCCGAACTGGCTATCTTAGGCTCGTTGATGATTCTGGCCTTAGGCTCTTTGGTCAGCTACGGCTTAAGGTATAACCAACAGCAGAAACTATCCCAGGAGGCCTTTAGGGAAACTTTGAAGATAGTCAGTGAGACTGAAAAAGATGAAGATGGTAATGATGTTAATGTTAAACATCCCCAGGCCAGTTATACCATTATTGAGGATAAGCATATTCCTGACTCCGCGAATCCTTTTGCTTTTGGTTCAGTATCCCCCACTATAGCCTCAGCCAGCGTAACCCGGGACTGGGCGATGCAGCTTACCCCCGGCAACAAAAAAGACCTTCCCCATATGCGCATCAGGATAAATGGCGAAGAGATTAAGTGTGACGCTGTCACCAAGGATGGCTCAGGCTGTACCACCGCCGGATGGAGAGAAGAAAATGATGTAGAGGCCAGTGAGACTACTATAGACAAATACATTGAGATTTTCGGCCAGACCGTAGAGGGCTGCACTAACGTTGATGGTGACAATAAGTGCGCCGGCGACTGGAAAAATATATACGATTATGATGATGACGGCGGCAGAAGCATAAACGGTGATATCGCCCAGTCTTGCTCCGATGAAGAGGCTATCGTAAACCCGGAAACCGGAGATAAAGAGACCATCTGTAATACCTATAGTTTGGAAAAAATAAAGTTTATTGACAGCTCCGCCGGGGAGATTATGGATTATGACGGCGCGGTCCGGCAATGCCGCCAGCTGGTGGATGAAGGTTTTTGTATCAAAGAATGTAATAAAGGCCGGGCCCCGGAAACCGAAGATGTAAGCAATTGCGCAAGCCTTTGCGCGGAAAAATTCAACCCCCCTAATCAGAAGGACCCTAGCTATGACCCCGAAAAAGGCGGGGCCTGGTATTGCGCCAGTTATGAGAAAAAAAATGGCAGGTATACCTTTCCGGTCCTGGATGCTGTTTTTTCTCAGGTCAATACCGACGGCTCATCCGCCCCTAAAGAGATGGGACTTCTTTCTTCTTATACCCAGAGTTCCGCCGGCTCAGAAAATAGCTTGCGTAAGGAGGAGAGCGATAACAAAATTATCACCACCAGTACTCAGGGTTGGAAAAGTACTCTTAAGAGGACCCTAAGATATATCAATCCCAAGAAAGCCCAGAGTTTAACCGAGGACGATATAAGCAGTTTAATTGCTGACACGAAGTATACTTATGCTAAGGATAATAAAATAATCCTGGAAAAACCGTACGATAAAACTATATGCGCAGAGATGAAAAATGGAGAATGTATACAGGAAAAAAAGACTACCACCTGGACTACGGATAAGAAATAGGGCCCAGGCCAGCTTAGAGATGACTGTCAGCCTGATCTGCGTTTTTATCCTGATGTTTGGGGCTTTGAATGTATTTTTATGGGTGAATAAACAGATGGTCCAAAGGCAGGAATATTATGAGCACGCGCCAGGTGATGCCGCTGTAAATGGGACAAAATATGGCGGAAAGTATGATTACGGCCGGGTAGAGGCCGGGGATTTTGATGGAAAAAGAGACGGGGAATTAGTGAACGAGACCAAGACATTTTACCAAAAATTAGATATTTTTGGAACCCAGCAATAAATAGGCTTTCTGGAATTTTAAGGGGAAGAAATCCTCCCCTTGCCAAGGGGAGGCGGGGAGGGGTAAAAAAATGCTGAGATATCTTTTAAAAGTAACCTCGCTGAAAAACCTCTACGGAAACTCCGAAAAGGGTCAGATTACCACCCTGCTTTTGCTGATGGCGGTGGGGATTTTGGCTTTTGTTTTGGTTACGGCTAATCTGGGCAATGTGGCTAATACCACTACTAATCTGGCCAATGCCGCGGATTCCTCGGCTTTGTATCTGGCCAGCCAATTAGCCACCCGTTCCAATCAATTATGGGAGGCCTTAGACCACGAGACTGAAAAGTGTAAAAAAGGTGGCCTGCTGGCCTTGATTCTGGCCATAGTGATTGCGATTATTGCGATAGTAATTGTAGTGGCTACATGGGGCACTGGTACAGGTATCGCAGCAATGATTATGTCAATAGGGCTTAAAGGATTAATGATTGCAGGAGCAATAGGCGGGGCGATTGGAGGAGCGGTGGGCGGAGCAATTGCCGGAACCGGCGCCTTTAGAGGAGCTTTAATAGGGGCAGTGGTGGGTGCGGCAATCGGAGCCGCTGGTCATTACATAGCAGTTGCTACAGCAGCAGCACCCGCCAGCACACTTACAGCTTATTCCTTTACTCCTACTCTTAATGCATTATATCCAAGTACAGCCGCAGTGGGAGAAGGAACAATTTTTGGCACTACAGCTTTTGTCCCAGCAGTAGATGCGTCTATAGCTCCTTTAGCGGGAACGACTACACCATTTGGATTTGCCGGCGGGGATGCAGCAATGTTAGGAACATCTGAAGGAGTGGCCTTAGGAGGGGGTTCTTCTTTGGGGGGATTAGGTGGAACGACCGGATCAGTGATGCAAGGCGCAGTAGGAACTGCCACAGGAGAAATGTTCCCTATTGGAGCTGCAGGAAAAGTAGCAGCAATAGAAGCAGCAGCAACAGAAGCAGCAGAAATAGCAGTAGCAATGGAAGCAATAGAAGCAGCAGAAATAGCAGCAGCAGCTGCTGCTATTAAGGTCGCTATTGGTCAGGCCGCTATGTCGGCTTTGGGGGTGGCAGCTAAGGTTTATAATACTTACGTGGAAGATGAGATGAGTTTTGCCGCTATATCCTCGGCAACTAAGGGAATTAATGGGCTTTTGGAATATGACCGCTACCGGGAAAATACCTTTTTTCAGGCCTTATCCCAGACTGTAGATGACTCTAATAAAACCGACTCTGACTATGTCCAGCTTCCGGTGAATGATAAAACGGATACCGATGGTGACGGGAAAATAAACCGTTACGACCCTTATGATACCGACGGCGACGGTAACAAAGAAGAGGCAGTGCCTTATTTTCAATACTGGTGGGATCTTCGGGTTCGGGCCTTAAAATCAATTATTCCAGAGTTAGAGGCCCTAACCTATCTTTTTCTCTGGGGAGAAGAAAGCGAGGAATACAACACCGCGGCCTACCGGGAGCCGTATAATCCTTCCTTAAGCAAACCACAAGAGTCTTCTGTAGACTACGAACATAGTTTTCAAGATTATGCCGTAAATCAATATTCTGAAACCTATGCCTGTGCCGCAGATACCTTGGGTGGTTCATCTGTAAGCAGTTCTCTTTGTTCGGCATATTATTCCGTTGATGGTGGTGGATATGGGTATAGCCCGGTCTGGTCATCGGGCTTGATTTACCGTTCCGGGTTAAGTGACTGGAAGCGCTGGATTAAATGTCCTAATGATTACCAGAAGAATTTCGGGGAAGACACCAGTTGTAAAACCAATCTGACCGTTGACTCCAATGAAACAGACAAAGTATTAGTGCCGGTAATAGACGGAGTTATCGTTCAGGTAGGCAAGGCTTTGGAAGATAGAAATAACGACGGAAAGAAAGATAAGGACGCGATAGAAGTTTCTTTTTATGAGCCCGGCCTTACCGACCGCTCGGATTATGACGGCGAGCAAGAGGAATGTAAAAAGAAAAGAGATGAGAAAACCGGCAAGGTGGTTGATAAGAACGCTAACGGAAAGACCGTCTATACCTGTAAGGGCAGTAAAAAAGACTGCGAAAAGAATGACGACGGCACCTACACCTGTGGCGGAAAACTGTATAATGAGAATAAAGGCTGTGCCAAGAATGACGACGGCACCTACACTTGCGATGACGATATGTATAACGATGAGGCCGAGGTGGTGGTCAGCACGCTCATAGATTTTAAGGAAGCGGTCAAAATTATAAAATCTCAAAGTATTACCAGGCTCACCTCC
Organism: Candidatus Omnitrophota bacterium; assembly: GCA_030674475.1. Taxonomy (GTDB): domain Bacteria; phylum Omnitrophota; class Gorgyraeia; order Gygaellales; family UBA12090; genus UBA12090. Next base: position 16,527 of record JAUSCZ010000018.1, on the reverse strand, counting down.
ACCTGGCAGAGCTGGGTAACTAAATTCTATGATTCGGATAAAGAAGAGGTTGAGGATGAATGCGGCGAGATTCAGGAGAAGGATAAAACCAAGTCTATGAATTTCTCGGATAAGTTTGATAAATTGATTGACGGTGAGGATTTAGATAATGACGGCGAAACCGGCGAAGAGGATGTGGATGTGCCTATAGATAGCGATAATGACGGGGATACCGACTATTATGAAGTGAAAGACGAATTTAAAGGCCTAAAGGCCTGGAAGAAGGAGATAAAAGAAGGCAAGAAGAAATTAAAAAATAAGATAAACACCTGCGGCGATATTGGTTATTTGGATGACGATGGCGCCTGTAATGATTATTGCTATGGGCGTTATGGCGACGGCTCCGGGTGCACTACCTGTTATAAAGACGTACCCTGTATTTTGGATAGCGGAGGCATTACTACTGATAATGATATTGATGATGAGTTTGATGAGGCCTTGGCTGCCATTGATAGCCTTATTTCTAATCTGGAGGCTTTTCAGAAATCGGTCAGGGGGGAATACAGATGTCAGGATGGGAAATGCAGATACTATGGTGGATACTATAACGATATGAATGATGTGTATAAAACACTGAGTAAAAAATACGGACAGACCTTTGACTTCGGGGGGAAAAGTCCGGTTACCTATAGCTGGGCCGATTCCCGCTGTCTGGTTGGCAAGACCTTTGAGAAGGATACGACTGACAGTGATAATGATGGTAATATCACTGAGTTGGATATGATGAAGTTATGCGGTAAGGATACTGATGGAGACGGCAAGAAAGACACGCTTGATGCCAATTGTCCCTATATGGATACCTGCGACCAGGATGCCGACGGCGATTATGGCGAGCAGTATAAATGCCACAGCGTAACTGTTGAGGCCAGCCAGTTCAAGATTCCTTATATTGATGAGCAGAAAAGCGGAGGATTTTTAATGAAGAAGGTTTGTATGGTGCTTACTGATTACTGTTATGACCCTAATGGCAAAGGTTGGTGTAAGAATAGCGATGCTCAGAATGTCTGGATCAAGATTACCCGCAAAGACTTGGGCAATCAGACCTTGGGAAGCCTGGGTGATTGGAACGCGATGGGCACCGGAGACGAGAATCAATGCGCTGTTTCGCCAGATTGCGCGGATTGGAAAGAGAAAAATCCCGGGTTTAAAATCAGCCGTAAGGCTATACCTTATTTTAGCTATAATAAGGTGGGATTAGCCAGCGCGGGTAAGGAAGAGGCGAAAAAATGAAACTTTCATGCCCCGCCAAAGGCGCGGCACCAATGAGTATGAAAATAGAGTTTGAATCGTCTGTGTCGTGTAGCGGTGCGATTTATCGCACCCATGAGGAGATTTTCAGATGAAAAATAAGAACCAGGAAGCTTCCTTCCTCAAAGGCATAATTTTGTTTCTGGTGGTGATCGGTATTTTGTTCTTGTTTAAGGCTAAACATAATGAGCTGGATACATCCCGGGCGGCCTTAGCCGGCCTGATCCAGGCCAATTCGTCGGTGGCCAGCCTGCTTAACTGGGATAAACTTAAGGCCGTAGGGGTAGATGTGGGGGCGGAATATTCCGCCTTTAAAATAGATAAAGACAAAGTTAATTATAAAAAGTATTTCATCCGGGGTTTTTCCGCCGGCTTTAAAGAGGTAAAAGGCGATTATAAAGAATTTACTAATTGGCGCTTCTATGAGAAAACCGCCCAGAAAACAGTTGTGGCCGCGGATTATCGTGGTAAAATACTCTTGTTTAGCCTGCCTAAAAATGAGAAAAAGATTACCGATATTCAATGGAAAGAGTAGAGGCTCTCTGGCCATAGAATACGCGGCCTTAATTGCCATAGCCGCTATCGCCTTGCTGGCAATGTCCGCCTATTTTAAGGGCGCCCTCTGCGGCCGCTATCGCGATACCGGAGACAGCTTTGGTTACGGCCGGCAATACGATCCCCAAACAACTACTGTAGACGAAAAATAAAAATGCTGCATTTTCTAATCCCCATATTTGTTTTTCTGGCTTTTGTCAGCGCCGGTTGGACGGTTTATCCGGCGGTGGAGGGATATTTCCTGGCCTGGCAGAGGAAGCGGGTGGAAATAATCACCCCCAAGTTAGACCGGATATTTATCACTATCCCCTACCGTAAGCTCTTACTCTTGGATGTGGCCAGTCCACTTTCAGTAGGAATACTGGCCTATATTCTAACTCATACCTTCTGGATGGCCATTGCCGCTGGATTCGCGGGCTTGGTCATTCCCAATTTTATAGTTAAACAACTGGAAGCCTCTCGCAAAAGTAAATTCGCCACCCAATTAGTAGACGGATTAATGCTCTTATCCGGCTCGCTTAAGGCCGGGCTTTCTTTGCTCCAGGCTTTTGAGGCCTTGGTTGAGGAGATGCCCGCGCCTATTTCCCAGGAATTTAGTTTAGTGGTGCGGGAGAACCGTATGGGCATTCCTCTGGAGGAATGTCTATATAAACTTCGCCAGCGGATGGAGTGTGAAGAATTAGATATGATCGTAACCGCGGTGCTGGTAGCCCGGGAAACCGGAGGCGACCTGACCGTGATATTCTCTAATTTGGTAATGACCATTCGCGAGCGTAACCGTCTTTTAGGCCGGGTTAAAGCCTTATGCATTCAGGGAAAACTTCAGGGAAGGATTATGCTGTTTATCCCAATTATCTTTGCCTACGGCCTTTATAAGATAAATCCTTCTATCTTTGAGGTGCTTTTGAATGACCCTCAAGGCCGGGCGCTTTTAATATACGCGGTTATCTCCGAGGTTATCGGGGCAGTTATGATTACCAGGTTCAGTAAGATTGAGATTTAGTTTAGGAGGTTAGAGGAATGTTTTTAGCCTTAATAATAACCATTCTGGTTTTCTTGAGCGTCTACACCTTGGTGTATAATCTATATCTCAACCGGCAGATGCATTTATCTTTAACCCCAGCTAAGGCGGAAAGCTTGTCCGCGGAGCAATCAAAAGAAGAACCACCTAAAGAGAAAATCAGCCTGTTTCGGCATTTGTTGAGGCCGTTTGGCTTTATGGTTAAGCTTAAGCTTGCCCGCGGCCTGGCCAATCGCTCGGTTCCTTCTAAATTGATCAAGGCCGGGCATCCCCTCACCATCGTGGAGTTCATAATCTTTAAGATTTTTTCTATATTCGCCCTGGCCATAGCCGGGACTATTATGTTGAATACTGACCAGATTGTCTATTTGATTCCGCTGATGGTGGTCGGTTTTATTATCCCGGATATCTGGCTCAATCTTAAGATTAAGCGCCGCCAGACCGAAATTAGACGGGACCTGCCGATGGTCATAGACCTCTTAAATCTTTGCGTAAATTCCGGCCTGGATTTTATGCTGGCGGTAAACCGGGTGGTTCGGGACTTCAAGAAATGCCCGCTTACCGATGAGCTATCCGAAGTCTGGCGGGAAACCCGCATGGGCGCCTCCCGCCGGGATGCCCTGCAACATCTTTCTAAAAGGATAAATATCGTGGAAATGTCCAGTTTTGTGCGCACCCTGCTCCAGGCCGACCGGATGGGTTCGCCGATGGGTGAGGCCCTAAAAATCCAATCCGAGGAAATCCGCCTGCGCCGCTATCTCCAGGGAGAGGAAATGGCTCTCAAGGCTCCAATCAAACTCCTCCTTCCCCTCATTCTATTCATCCTTCCGGCAGTCTTAGTCATCGTTGCCGGCCCGATATTCCTCCAATTTATGCGCGGCGGCTTCAAGTTTTAATAAGAAATCCTCCCCTTACCAAGGGGAGGCGGGGAGGGGTAAGAAAAGCGGCTTTGTGGTAAACGAAAGAACCGTATTTCGTGACGGTCCTACTTCTCAAAAGGTAGCGCTTTCTCCAAAACGCCCAAATGGCCTTGTTTTCCTTATTTCATGTGATATACTTTAGTTACCAAGACAGAAAGAGACCTAAGCAAAAGATAACCAGCAACGAAACTCATTAAAGCCACGGATGATGTTTCTAAAAGAAAAATATAATTTTAACTATAGCAACTTTAAGGTCAACCTGAACAGGTGGTTCGACTACACTCACCACAGACTGATTGATACGGCCGGATACCGCAAAGGCGGTTTCCCGGCCTTTTGTTTTACCCACTTAATAAATACTTTTAAAAATAACCTATCTAAAGGAGAATTATTATAATGAAACTTTCATGCCCCGCCAAAGGCGTGGCACCAATGAGTATGAAAATAGAGTTTGAAGCGTCTGTGTCGTGTAGCGGTGCGATTTATCGCACTAAAGAGGAGATTTTCAAGTGAAAACAAAATCTAACAAAATCGGTCGTAAAATCATTGCCTGTTTATTAACCGGGTTCTTTCTCTGCCAGGATATTGCCTGGGCAGTTAGTTTTGATTTAAGTTTTATGGCCAATAGGCCGCAGTTATATTTAAGCTATGCTTATTCCTTAAATCCCTCGGCCTTTAACTCTGCCGTGGCCAAGTCTGTCCACCGGTCGCTTAAGCCTTTAGTCAGGAAACAGCCGGTTCTCAAGAAAATCCGGCTGAATAAAGACCTGACTATTGATTCTCGGATAGCTCTTACTCCGGAGGAGCTGAAATCTCTCTATCAGTGGCTGGAAAAACCCCAAACCGAAACCGTTCCCTGTTCCGCCTGGGTTTTGTATCATCTTTTAGAAAGAGAAGGCAAAAAGGCCAGGATAGAAGAGGTCTCCAGCCTGCTTATTCTAATCGATGTCTTAACCGGAAACATCAATCCCAAAACGGATTTAAATTCTACCTATTTCTACAATTCCTTTTACTCCCTGCAAAAAACCGCCCAATATTTCGGCCTCAATCTTGTTCCGGTCAAAATTAGCTTGGAGCCTGAAGCCTGGAGTCTGAAGCAGGAAACTCCCTTTATCGCCCATCTCTACCCCCGGCATTTTATCTTAGTAACCCAGATAGCTAATGACCAGGTCCATTTCCTATATGATAAAGGGGAAACGGTTCTTTCCTTGAGTGAGTTTGGGCAGGATTGGACCGGCTATGCCCTTATTCCAGCCACTGTAGGGACAGCACACTGTGCTGTCCCTACAGTTTCCGATGTCGAAGCCCAATCTATCCTGGGCGCCAAGCGCACCTACAAGGGCAATTATGCCGATCTCTCCAAGTTGTTCCAAAAGCCCTCCAACACCGATTTATATATCAGTCTGGGGATGGCCGCTGTCTCCGCGGCTGTTCCAATGATGGCTGATAAGGGCTGGCTGGGAGGAGCAACCGGCGCAAAGTGGTTAGGCGGCTCTAACGGCTTTTTTAAGGATTTTGCCGGCGGTCTGGCCACTGCCGAAATCAGCAAGGCCGTTACTAATGTCAGTATTCTTCATTTAGGGATGAGCCCGGGTGGGGCCCAGATTTTCGGCTCTGCCGTAACCATGGGAATGAGCGGAGCAATGAATGCCATGAGTAATCCTGATGCCGTAGGCTGGCAAATAGGAAAGACCGGTACCACTGGCTACTGGAATACTAGCCCTATTTTAAGAAGTACGATTATGGGCACGGCCCAGGGCGCGGCCATCGGCGGAACCAGCCTCCTTAGCTATAAAGCCTTGAAAAACACCAGCTTTTATAAGAGTAATCCTTTTATCGCTAAGCAGGTTGCTTCTTTGTTGGGCGGCGCCGTCGGCTTTATGGGATTCAGGGCCGCGACCAGTCTGGCGGGATTTGGGCAGAAATTCACCACCAATGTTTATACGGATGATAAAGGAGAATACGCCTTTGGGGAGAAAATAGAAGCAGGGAGGAGTTATCTTACAGAGTCTGGCAAGAGAATGTATACCGTTGACACGACTGGACTTGGCGTTGGCGAGACTATGAGATACGCCCTCAAGGAGATGAAACCGAGTCTGATCTCTCAGGGCGCTTCTTTAGGTACCGAATACACCTTAACCAAATTTACCAATATAGACGCGCGGTATTCCCGGATATTGGGTAGCAGTATTGGAAGCACGGCTTCTTCCTTCTCCGGCCGGACCGGTGATTGGGCCGGCGCCTTACTTAGGGGCGCTACTTCAGGAGGCATTTCTCTGGGATTAAACTTCGCCGGCGGTAAGTTTGACAAAAATACCAGTAAGAATAAGCTCGGCCTGACCGACCTGCAGATGGCCGGGGTAACCTGGTTAGGAAGTTCTTTGGTGAGCGCGGGCTTTGACAAGGTTATGACTCTGGGAAAAGATGAAAATTCGGCAAACTTATCTTTTGGACAACAGTTTTTGAATAATACCAACAATTTATTTACCAATGTGATGACTTTTGGCGGAACCGGCCCCTGGGCCAGCGGCGGAGCCGGCGGCTGGACTGAGGTGCAGTTCGCGCAAAAGATGGGCGATTGGGGCGGCTATGCCAACTTAGCCGCTAATGCCGATTACGCGATGAAGGTCTCTGGATACAAGTCCTGGAGCAAGTTCGTCAAGGACGGTAAGGCCGCCAATCTCTTTCCCTCTATCAGCAATTCTTTAGTCAGGTATATGTCTTCCACCCTGCATTATTCCGCCGTAGACAACCTGAATAGTATGCTTTATGATAAAATAGCCTCGCGTACAACTTATAACAAAAAGACCGATGCCCTTGAGGAAAAATCAACCAACCGGGGCGGGTTGTTGTCCTCCTTAGTTCGTTCACAGGCCTCGGAGTCGCGCACCAAGTTCGCTGCTGAAAAATTAGAAAGGAGCGAGCTCATAGCCTCTCCGAAAAAACTTAAGGCCCCGGAGTCAAGCACCTTTATCGGAAATATGTTTGGCGTAATTAACTCTGAGCCCGGCAAAGTAATCAACACAGAATACTACAAATACAGCGATGAAGACAATAAAGGCAAGAAACTCACCCTGATATCCGAATATAATGCTCAAGGTGATCTTATTTGGGGCATCGACATCGTAAAATTTAAAGCAGAAACTACAAAACTAGAAAAGATTACAACTCATGATGACCCTGAGTCGCAAAAGAAAAATGCAGCAGAGCGGAAAAGCCGCTCAATTTTAGAAAGCAGGAAACCTGATTCTTCTAAAATCGACAAAACTACGGTTGATGAGTATCCCAAGTATAATCTTAATGAGATTGAATTTGAAGATGACAACGGATTAACTTATAGTGCCACGATTTATAACGACTACAGCGGTAGGTCAGTTCTTGATTTAGGGGATGTAAGCCGTAGTAAAGTTAAGGATGTGCTAAAATATAATAAAGAATCTAAGAATAAGAAGTGGGAGTTGTCTAATGGAGACGATACTCTGGTCTTTGATAGAGTCAGGTCAAAGAGTGATGGGGGTAAAATCTCAACTTTATCATCGCCATCGGCCTTGAATACTTCTGCTTTAAGTGCGGGAGGGCAAAAAGATTATGTGCAGAAGCAATATGAAGAAGAACAAATAGCTTCTAACGAAAAACGCACAGGAGAACCTTTTACTCAAAAGTTAGTCAGTCGGAAGGGATTGGGAGGTAAAGTTGAATTAACTAGACCATCTGGTAATAGCGATACAATAGAAATAGTCGCTTTTGATCTGAACGGAAACCCTCTTACCGCGGCTGAGTTGGCTCGTAAGTATGCGGTTGAAGGTTATACTCATAACGGGCAAGGGGTATATACTAGAGAAGGGGATAGAGCTACTTTGAGTACTTCAGGAGTAGAAACAAAGATTCTTCGCAATTCAGAAGCAAAAATTACGCATCAAGAGGGTCAGACCTCAAATGTGCAATCTCAAGAATGGTTGACAAATACTGAAGTGAAGGAAGCGCTAGGAAGAAAGATTAGCTATAAACTATTCGATGGTAGTAATTTTCCGCCAGCAGGTCTAGATGGTACGGGGTTAGACGAATGGAACAGACAACAACAGAACAATAACTATTTTTCCTCAACTTTATCACAACCACCTCAACAGAAGCCGACAGAAAATAATCGGGAAGCTATCACCCAGCAGGTTCTCGAGTCGCCCGCGCCGGATGTGGCAACAATGGTTCAAGATGCGCTTTCCCCCCTCCAGATGCTCAAAAACTACGGAATAGGTAAAGGGAGTTTGACCGCCGGCGCGCAGCCGTCGGCATCAGGGGCGGAAGCTGTCCCTGGCAATCCTTCCGAATGGACAAGACAACAAAGAGAATTCGGTTCTGATGGTAAAAAGGTTGAGAGGGTTGCGCGGTTTGATGAAAACGATAAGATGGTTTTTAATTATGTTAATAAGAATGATGGAGAAAAGAGACTTTATGGACAGGGGTATAAGGATGGAAATTCTCTTGGGAAAACAGTCTCAATGTATAGCCGGACTTCTCCCGGAGAAAATCTGATAAGAACAAGTATAGGTGAAACAGTAATAACCGAGCATGAATATCAGGACAGGGAAACCGGAAAGCTTCAGAAAATAAGACGAGAATCATCTGTTGATCCAGCCACAGGTTTGAATCAGGTAATTACTATTGAGAATGGCGACCGGATGATTCAGCGTTTTAAAGGTGAAGGCCCGGAGGCCAAAGAGGTATTTACGTTTAAAAATAATAATGTGAAAGGTTATGATGCCGGCGGCAATAGCGTAGAGGCAAACAGATACTTCTATAAGAGAGGTGAGTCAATCATAGAGACGGATGTTGCCAGTAGTGCCGGGCCAGAAGACACTGATGATTATTTTAAGAAGCGAACGACAGAGTATTTTGATAGAGGCAGCGGCAAAAAGTTGCGTGAAGAATCAACAAAAACAGCAATAACCGGCAACGGCACGTATAAAGAAGTAGAAAATATTGTTAAGGGTAGGGATGTCGCAACGGGTTTAAATCAGGTTATCTCTAACAAAAGTACCGGTGAGCAGAGCATTAGACGTTATGATGATAAGGGGGAACTAGTGTTTGGGCTTAATAAGCAGTATGGGGGTGATGTGGTAAATATTATAGGCCATAATAAAGATGGCCAAATGGTAACCTTAGATAAAAGGTTGGATAATGTTGGTAATACTGTTTTAACATCCGGGTATGAAATTAAAGAGGGTTATGAAATAAAAGAAGCGCGATACGATAAGGATACGGGTAATAAGATAAATGAGACAATAGAAATAATTTCCCCTAAGATGTCGAGACCCTCAAGGGAGGATTATCTGTCAGGCCTTGGCGCTTCATCCCAAGGGCCACAAAATAATGTGCTTAATGGGAGTCCGAACTTAAATGTGCAATCTCCAGAACAGTTGAAAGAAAATGTTATACCTCTTACGCCAAAACTTTTAGAAAATATGGTAAAAAGTATGGCGTCATCGCCGATTACCACGCAAAACATAATAGGAAATACGGTAAGAGACCAGGGGTTTGGAGCAGATAAATTTCGTCGTCCGCCCTTGAGTTTTAGTTATTATAATATTCTTCATACAGAGCAAGAGAAATAGAGGGGGCAATTCCGGGGACACAATACTTAATTCAAGACAAGTTTTCCTGTCTACTCAAGGAAAGGCCTAAAATTAGTTTGGTGAGTTGAAAAATCCCCCTGCCTGCCGGCAGGGGACAGGTATTCATGTCGGTGGAGACAAGCGCCTTCTCTTTCGGAGGAAGAGAAGGCGCTTTTTTATAAACATAAAAAGTAAAATAGTAAAAAAGTATTTGCCTCTTTCACTTTTATATGATATAATTAAAATGGAGGTGAAAACAGATGCTGTCAAAATTAACCAGAGGTAACCAAGTAACCATTCCTAAGATTATAGCGGAAAGGGCGGGTCTTAAGGTAGGAAGAGATTATGTGGATATAGATTATGTGGGGGGTGTGATTTATCTGAAGCCGGTGGATATAGAAGAGCGCATTCCCAAAGAAGATTTGGAGAAACTTAGGAAAAAAGCCCTAAAACAAGAAAACGGTGATATTACGCTTACCGCGAAAGATGCTACGGATTTTCTCTCCCGGCGCGCGAAGAAAAGATAAGTTATGGATTTCCGCTATAAAAAAGATTACCTTAAATGTTTCGACCGTTACCCGCGGGAGGAAAAGGAGTTAATTGTTTCTACGGATAAGCAAATAAGGGATTATTATGTTAACCATTCTGCCTCTTACGGTTTAAGAATTAAGAAGCTTTACCAGGACGGTAAAGATAAGATTTTTGAAGCCAGGGTTTCTGATAAAATCCGCATTCTTTGGGTTGAGACAATAGGCGTGGCAGTGTTTACAATCTTAGGCAATCATGATGAGATTAAGAACTACATTAGGCGGCTATAAAAAGTAAAAGGGGCGTTTGAATTACGGGGAATTACGGGGGACACATTACTTAATTAGTTTGGTGAACTGAAAGTATGAACCGCTCGCCGGGTGTAAGTTAGCGCCTTCTCTCTCGGAGGAAGAGACGGCGCTCTTTTATTCGCCGGCGCGGTTTTTGTTTACGAGGAAATCAGCGGTGGGCTTTCAATATTATCGTCAATGGACGTGTTTTGTCTTTAGCGATTTGCGATGGTCGTAAAAAACAAAAATGATGCCGATAATCGCCGCAATAATCGCCGCAATAATTAATTCCATTTTTACCTCATTTGTCAGGATAGAGCCAGAAACTAATAAGCATTAATATAAAGAATGCCACTACACAGCCAAAACGGATGAGAAGAGGGAATTCTTTAAAGAGATAACTCGCTAAGCCTACAGCAAAAATAGTTTTTGACAGATCTCCGAGGAATTTGCTGATATATTCCTGCCTTTTATTCCCAGGTTCACTCATTGGCTTAAAAATAACATCTTTAAACCAACATGTCAAGTAAAAATTCCAAATACGGGTCTACTCGACCAATACTTAATTCAGGAAGGACAAACCTTCCTGTCCGTTTTCCCGACTTTGCCGGGATCCCGATTTATGGCTTTGGCTATTGGAAGCCAAACCATCGCTCTCTGGCTTATCGGGAAAGGAAAGGCCTAATTAGTTTGGTGAACTGAAAGTATGAACCGCTCATCGGGTGTAAGTCAGCGCCTTCTCTCTCGGAGGAAGAGACGGCGCTTTTTTATTCATAGGTGCTGATTATCCCGCCATTATTCTTTCCCCCAGCTTGCTTAAGCTTCAGGATAATATCGGGCTCTTGACAAAGTTAATTTCTATGGTATACTTAATTTAAGAAAATAAGAAATTCTTAAATTCTTAAGGAGGTGTTTATTATGGTTTTACAAGTAAGAAGAAATTTCCAGATTACCCTGCCTTCGCTTATTCGTAAAAGGCTGGGCCTTAAGGTGGGAGATATCCTTAAAACAACGCTCGAGAAGGGAAGGATTGTTATTTCGCCCGCCAAAACCATAGACGCGGAACAATCCTGGTTTTGGACCAAGGAATGGCAAGAGGCGGAGAAAGAGGCCGAAGAAGATATTAAATCCGGCAGGGTGAAGAAATTCAAGAATGTCCAAGAGTTGATTGCGGATTTGGATAAATGAACTTTATAGAGACAGCGCGCTTTAAAAAGGCTTATCAATCTTTGCCGGGAGAGGTAAAAGCCCGGGTTAAAGAGGCATTGCGTAAATTGGCGGATAACCCCAGATACCCCTCGCTTCAAGTCAAGAAAATAAAAGCCACAAAAGATATTTGGGAGGCAAGGATTAGCTTGGATTATCGCATGACCTTTCAAATCGTCAGGGACTATTACATACTGCGCAATGTCGGCCATCACGATCCCACGCTCAAGAACCCTTAAAATACGGCAGAAATACGGAGACAGTGCGCCAATACTTAATTCAGGAAGGATAGGCTTTTCTGTCCGCTTTCCCGACTCTATCGGGAAAAGAAAGGCCTAAATTGAAATATAATCTTGGAGGTTAAGATGATTCGTTACGAAGTGATTATTTATTGGAGCGACGCGGATAAGGCATTTATCGCTGAAGCCCTGGAATTAGCCGGGTGTATGGCAGATGGCGCTACTTATAAAGAGGCCTTGTCTAATCTAAAAATAGTTATTAAAGAGTGGATTGAGACTGCCAAAGAATTAGGCCGTCATATCCCCGAGCCTAAAGGCCGCTGCATAGCGTTGTCGCTTATAATAAAAAAGATGATTTCAGTATTGTTGTTACGGTGTATCAGCCGAAGCCCAACCTTTGGAGCAGAAATTATGAGATGAGGAAAAAATGAAATGTGTGATTTGTAAATCGGGAGATATTGCGGAAAGAATGACTGAAGAAGAAATCAGGGTTGGCAGCAATATTGTTTTTGTTTCTGTTAAGGCGCTAGTGTGTCCAGAATGCGGCGAGAAGTATTATAACCGCGCACAGATGAAAAGATTAGAGGATATGGAGAGGCTTTTACGGCAGAAGAAGATTTCATTGGAAAAGATTGGGGATATTTTGAAGTCGGTTGCAGTGTAGTAGAAAAATGGGGCAACGTTCTATTAGTTAGAATAAACGCGGTTGTTAACATTATAACGCAAGGCCGGGCATCAGTCCACCAAGGGAGGATTGAGTATGCTCGGCGTTTTTGTTTGTGAGGAAATTAACGGCGGGGTTAGAGGCCGCGGATGTTAATGTTTTATGGTGCGATGTTTACGGGGAACAGTAAGATACATTCCGATTATGGCGAGGACACTAATTATTATAAAAGTATAAATTAATGCCATTTTTATTCTTCTCCTTCCAGCAGGGAAAGTGCCCAAATAGACAATATTATTGTGGTGATTGCCCCAAAGATGACTGACCCCATCTTTATCCCTATGCTTTCTTTAGACGTTAAAGGGTTTAAGATTATAACTACCACAACTAATTTAGAAACATCAAATAGCGCCTTGGATAATTCTTTACGCTGAAATTTGTTTAATCTCATATCTATTTAATATATACCATATTGTAGATCTACTTGTCAATCTTTTTCTCAAAGAAAATAAAATAGTCCATTAGATTAGTATAGCTATTAATCAGCTAATTATCCCACTCGTTATTTCCGTCGCTACCAAGTTCGCCTTAGGGTGGAGTTGTTATGTAGAATGGAGTTATGTGTTTCATACTTATCTATCTCACACTCAATTTTATTGTCCAATTTATATCTTTAATAACTACAATAGATTAGGTAAATGTCCATTTTAATAATTGATGGTAAAATGTAGCTAAATAATGTCCAATTTGCCCTCATTACCCAAGCCAAACCTTACATTTATCTTTCCCAAGCCCGACATTGGATTTTTTGGGTTTTCTGCTTTAGGTCTTTGGGCAATGGGATTTTTTTTTGCCCCATCTTCTGCCAGGCGCAAAACCCCTTGTTGGCAAAGGAGAAAGCGCTTCCTTTTTTTGCTAAAAATACCCTTGACAGCGTATATATATTATGGTATATTTTAATTACAAAACGATAAGGGCAAACCTCGAGTGATCGGGGGGCGCAAAGCCACGGGTCTTAGAGGGGAAACTCTCGACGGTAAATTAAAAGTTTTAATAAGAAATAAATAAGACGGCCGGGTTACCGAAATAGGCAACTCGGCTTTTTTATTTGAATACTTAGTAAAAACTTAAAAAAACATATTTAAATGAAACCAAAGACGAAAAAAATATTTAGTCTATGGGGGATAAAGGGGGAGACTATGCCCCGCTTTATTTTTTCTGCTTTTGTCTCGTTGATAAGAAAGTTGGCGGAGACAATAGCCGGGGCTTTATTTTTTATGTTCTGTCGTCTGCCCAAAACTGGGTTAAAAACAGCCTCTCTGGTAGCCCGGAGTTTTGTTTCGGCAGTAGAAGATTCATCTTGCGCCCTGGCCAACCAGTTTTATGCCGGCTATAGATTCTTTTGGAAATATGTCAAATTTATACCATTCCTAAGAAATCCTCCCCTTACCAAGGGGAGGTGGGGAGGGGTAAGAAGATTAGAATCTCAGACAGATAGAGCGATTTTGATTTTAGTTCAGCTTTGGTTGAGCTTAAGAAATATAATTGAGAATTGGTTTTCCTGGTTGAAGATAAAGCTGACTAGAAAAGAAAAATTAGCCCCAGAGCCTTTAGTTTATAAGCCTAACTTAGAAAAGCCGCCATTCGAATCCGGTTTTAAGACCTGGATCCGGGTCGCGGCTTTTATTGTGGTTACCGTATTCTTGCCGGAGCAGGTTTCCTGGGCTATTGACTTTGATTGGCGGGTGCTTTGGCCTAATACTGCCTCGGCAATGGGGCTGGATAAACCCGTGTTTACCGGCTCCTCTAAAACCCTGGCTCCGGAATACGTCAAAGATATCTACCGAATCAATATCCCCGATACCATCAAGAAGCTCCTTTTGGACATTTCCAGCAAGCCGATCAGCACTATCCAGCTTTCCCCAACCATGAGTATTGAGCTGAAAGAGCCGCTAAAGATGAGCAAGGGCCGGATTGAGCAGATCTATAACTGGCTCAAAGGCAAACCCTGCGGCATCAAGGCCTTTTTTGATTATCTGAATATGCAGGGCGCGAAGGTAGAAGAACAGGATATCGCGGTTCTGGCCCTGGCCGTGGATATTCTAAACGATGTGGTTAAGCCAGAAGGCAATCCCAAAATTATCAAAACCTCCCTCTTCGCCCTGGCCAAAACCTCCGAATTCTTCAATCACAAACTTATTCCAGTTAAGCTATCAACTATCAACTATGAGCTATCAACTAATCTGACTCCCTTCATCGCCCACTTCAAAGCTGAACACTATGTTTTAGTAACCCGGTTGAGCCAGGAAAAGATTTATTTTATTGACGAGCATCAGGAAGAGTTTTTGCCGATAAATAAATTCTTAAAAGATTCTTCCGGCTATGCCCTTATTCCTACCTCAGCTTCTTTGCCTTCCGGGATTGAACTGATCCCTGATGCCGAAGCCAAATCCATCCTGGGCGCCAAGCGCTCCTACAAGGGCAATTATGCTAACCTCTCTAAGTTATTCAAAAAGCCCTCAAATACGGATCTCTATATCAGCTTAGGCGTAACTGCTTTGTCCGCCGGGATACCGGCAATGGCTGGTCAGGGTTGGTTGGGAGCTGGCGCCGAAAAAGCCTTTGCCGGCTCCCAGGGCTTCTTTAAAGATTTTGCCGCTGGATTAGCCACGGCCGAAATCAGCAAAGCAGCTACCTATGTTGGCATTAGAAATCTGGGAATGAGTCCGGGCGGCGCCCAGATTTTCGGCTATGCCGCAGGCGGGGCGGTCAGCGGAGCGGCTAACGCTTTTGGTAATCCCAGTAACTATAAATGGGGAGGAACAACGCCTACCGTTAACGGGGTAAAAGTTATCACCTATCCAATTAACATTTGGAATAATAGCCCAATTATCAGAGGCACAATTATGGGTGCGGTCAAAGGCACAGCCATTGGTGGTGGAGGCCTTCTGGCTTACCAGGTTACTAAAAACACCGATTTCTACCAGAAACATCCTTTTATTGCTAAGCAGGTTTCTTCTTTATTAGGCGGAGCCGCCGGATATATGGGATTTGTGGGATTGAGTAATTTGGCAGGATTTGATACCACCTTTAAAACCACCCTTGGCCAGGATAAAGATAAAAATGATACTATATACGGCACGCCTATAAACAAATTCACAGACAAATTCAGCATCCAGCCAAGTGGAAGCGATATTATCCTTACTCCTACTACCTTGGGCAGTGCTATGCGGGCCGCCTGGTTAGATATGCGCCAGGAGTTCGTCTATCAGGGGGCGTCTTTAGCCACAGAATATATCTTAAGCGATGTTATGGGTATAGATATGAAGTATTCCCGGGCCCTGGGTGAAGGCGCGGGGAGCATGCTTTCTTCTAAATTAGGCAATCAGAGCCTAACCGGAACCTTGATTAAAGGCGCTATCTCAGGAGTTTCCTCTTTCGGTTTAAATGCTATAGGCGGCGAATACGACAAAAAGACCGGCAAAAACAAGCTTGGCTTCACCGAGCTCCAGATGGCCGGGGCGAATTGGCTGGGAACCGCCCTCTTAACTTCTGCCTACGGAAAATTTGGAAGAGCAAAGGCTGATTTTGGTTATACTTTCTTTAAACAGTTTTCCGAGTTCTCTACTAATTTTCTTACCTTTAACCGCACATCCCCCTTCTATACTAAAGGCTCCGGCGGCTGGAGCGAGGCGCGCTACCTGCAGAAAATGGCCGAATGGGGCGGTTATGCCAATTTAGCCGCCAACGCCGATTACGCGATGAAGGTCTCCGGTTATACATCTTGGAAAAAATTCGTCAAGGATGGCCGGGCCGCGAACCTCTTCCCCTCCATCAGCAATTCTTTAGTCAGATACACCGCCTCCACCCTGCACTATTCCGCGGTAAATAATATAGATGAACATTTAATAACTCCTCTTTATCAAAGAATTGTTGAGGGCATAACGGTAACTGAATTCGGAGGACTTACAATCTCCACACAGCGCACCAAAGATGGAAAAATTATCTCAAGTTATGACAGCAAGGGAAATCTTATTGACCAGCAGGTATGGGAGAATGGGAAAAAAGTCAGCGATCTCTTCATGCTGAAAGGAAAAGACGGCCAGCGCTATATGGCGCAGACGGCGGACGGCCAGGCGGGGTATACGATGTATGATCTGAACCACGGCATACCGCTACAGATAACGAGCGGCAACGAGAAGATCCGG
>JAUSCZ010000016.1 GCA_030674475.1 Candidatus Omnitrophota bacterium | reverse complement strand
GGTTGCCGTGTTATCCACGCTTTCCCTGGGCATGGCCATTGATTTTGCCATCCATTTCGTTGGCCGGTTCCATCAGCGGTATAAAGAAGACCCGCGCCTGAAAGAGGCGCTTATTTGGACGGTAGCCCGGCCCGGCAAAGGGATGTTTCTTAATGCTATTCTTTTTGCCCTGGGGTTTGCGGTAATGGCTTTCGCGGCCTTGACTCCGTATATCACCGTCGGAGTTTTCATGGCGGCGATTATGGTTCTTTCTTCGGTAATGAGCGTTATTTATCTACCCGCCCTTATTCAATTAGGGCATCGAAAACTAATCAAGTAGACACCCCGCGCTAATCGGTATTGCGCGGGTGTTGTCTTTGTAGACAAGGAAGGTGGCGTATGAAAAAAATACTTTTTGTTTCAGTCATTGCTTTTATGTTATTGGTGAGCGGATTTTGGACTAAAAATATCTATGCTCAAGACACCCAAAGCGGCACAACAGCGATGAGTGAAATGCTTTTAGCTTATTACTATCCTCAAACAGACGCCAAAAGCGAGATATCTATGCGTATCGTGAATCGTCAAGGCCAAGTCCGCCAGCGGCGTCTCACCATGCTTCGTCTTAACCAGACGCCCGGCGGCGATCAGTTGTATTACATTTATTTTCATGAGCCTGCCGATATTAAGGGGATGAGTTTTTTAGTCTTAAAGCATATTGGCCGCGATGATGACCGCTGGCTCTATTTGCCGGCGATTGATCTAGTCAAGCGCATTGCTACCAGTGACAAACGTACGAGCTTCGCGGGGTCAGACTTTACTTATGAGGATGTTTCCGGACGCGCTCTTGATGATGATGGGTATGATCTCTTGGGTGAAGAAAATCTTGGCCCGTATTCCTGCCTGGTAGTTAAAAGCACCCCGAAACGTCCCGGGGAGGCAGAATTCAGCTATCGGAAATTCTGGATTGATAAAACAACGCGTCTTCCGCTTAAGGTAGAGCATTATGATCTTAAAGGGAAGATTTACAAGGTTTATGAGACCCAAGAGATTCAAACCATTCAGGGTGTCCCGACAATCACGAAAGCCCTGATGAAGGACCTTGAGAACGAACGGTATACTGAAATTAATATGAAAGAGGTCTCCTATAATGCGGGAATTACTTCGGATATCTTCCAAGAGAGGTTGTTGCGCCGGCCTCCCAGACAATGGATCGGAGAATAATTTGTTGGGCAAGGTTTG
The DNA here is from genome assembly GCA_030674475.1 of Candidatus Omnitrophota bacterium. Classification (GTDB taxonomy): domain Bacteria; phylum Omnitrophota; class Gorgyraeia; order Gygaellales; family UBA12090; genus UBA12090. The sequence goes on along the minus strand of JAUSCZ010000016.1, from coordinate 35,507 downwards.
CAGTTTCATTCTTATAGTTTTTATTTTGGTTATTTCTATCAGCGGAGTTTTGTCTGCCGAACCCGCAGTCCATGGTTTTATAGAGGGCGCTTACGGTCCTAAATTCTCGGGAGATAAACTAACGCGAAAAAATGACCATAACCTCTTAGAACAGCGCCTTCAGCTTAAAGCGGCCTATCGGCCGCGGAAACCCGCGTGGCTCGCGTCGTGGAATCCCGAATTTTTCTACAAAGGAGATCTCCTATCGGATGAATATAAGGAAACCCTGCGCTATCAGATCCGCGAGGGATACGGACTGGTGAGCCCTCTTTCATGGATGGATGTTAAATTAGGAAGACAGATTTTTACCTGGGGAACCGGAGATTATCTTTTTATCAATGACGTCTTCCCAAAGGATTATGAGTCATTCTTTATCGGCCGGGATGATGAATACCTCAAGGCGCCGTCAGACGCGGGAAAATTTTCAATCTATAACCAGCTGGTTTCAATGGATGTGGTAGTTATTCCTTCTTTTACGCCTGATGTCTCGATTAGAGGAGACCGGGTGAGCTTTTATGATAATTTCCTGGGCCGGATTGCAGGCAAAGAAGCCAACCGGATATTCACCGAACCCGCGGTTCAGCCTAAGAATACAGAAATAGCCACTCGTCTCTATCGCAATTTGGGAGAGTATGAAACCGCTATTTACGCGTTTAAAGGATTCTTTAATCAGCCGGTGGGTATTAAGAATGAGAGCGCGAAAGAGGTCTTTTATCCGAAGCTCGCAGTTTTCGGCGCGAGCATTCGCGGGCCTGCGCCGTCTCTTGGAGGGATCGCTTCCGGTGAAATAGGTTACTCTGATTCTTTGCAAGACCGCAGCGGTAAAAATCGGCTCATTGAGAATTCAGGAATGAAGTATCTTCTTGGTTACGAGCGGGATTTCCCCAAGGATTTACGCATAGGAATTCAGTATTTCGCGGAACAGATGCTGAATTTTGACGAATTCAAGGCACATAGCCAGCCCGGCGATATTCCCCGGGACGAGTTCCGGCAACTTTTAACTTTCCGTATCACAAAGTTCTTCTGGCTTCAAATTTTAGAGGCGTCACTCTTTACTTTTTATAGCCCTACGGATAGCGATGCCTACCTACGTCCGCGTCTTGCCTGGCAGGCAAATGACCGCTGGAAATTGACCGTGGGGGCAAATATTCTTTTTGGCAAACATGACTGGACTGAATTTGGCCAGTTGGAAGGTAACGATAATTTCTACACAAGGATTAGATATAGTTTTTGAGGGGAGGGTATTATCAATGACATTAGAAAGAGGCTTAAGAGGCGTTGCGGGATTTTTTATCTTGGCCAGTCTTATCTTGGCTTATTTTGTCAGCCCAAAGTGGCTATGGTTTACAGCTTTTGTCGGTTTTAATCTCTTACAATCCGCATTCACTAATTGGTGTCCAATGATGTGGATTTTAAGAAAGTGTGGATTAAAATGAGATATGGAGGTGTTATAAAATGAATAAGAAATTATTAAATGAAATGACTCCGGATGAGATAAAGGAGGCTGTGAAGGGAAAATATAGCAGCGTGGCAAAAGAACCAACCTCGGCCTTTAACTTCCCGGTAGGAAAAGCGTTTGCTTTAAAGGTAGGGTATCCTGAAGAAATACTTGCTGCGCTGCCTGAGGCGATGTATGAATCTTTTACCGGCGCCAACAACCCCCAGCCTTTCATACAGTTGAAAGAAGGAGAAATGGTTCTGGATTTAGGCTGTGGAGCGGGGTTAGATATTTATTTCTACGCAAAAGCGCTAAAGGATAACGGTAAAGTTTATGGGCTAGATATTTCAGAAGACATGGTTAGCAAGGCAAAGAGCAATATGGAGGCAGTAGGTATAAAAAATACGGAAATTAAATGCGGCCATTCAGACAGTCTCCCTTTTAGGGATAGTTTCTTTGATGTAGTGGTTTCTAATGGGATTTATAATCTCTCTCCTGATAAAGAAAAGGTTATGCGGGAGGTGTTTAGGGTATTGAGGCCGGGAGGCAGAACTGTTTTTTGTGAAATTGTCCTCAAAGCAGCCCTGCCGGAAAGCGTAAGAAAAAATATTGATGACTGGTTTAGGTGTATTGGCGCGGCCTTAGTGGAAAATGAATTTCTCGCGTTAATGGATAAGGTAGGTTTTAAGAATATAGAAGTTATCTCTAAAATAAGAAATGCCAGAACCGGCCATGAGCTTGCCCTCTGTGCCAACATCCGCGCTTATAAGCCATAAGGCAATGGTTTGGCTTCCAATAGCCAAAACCATAAGCCATAAAGAAGAATGGCCTTTAATTGTTTAACCGTTACTACAAGAAAGCAGCTGAATGAAAATAGGGATAATTGTCTCCAGCAATGACGCCGAGACCTGCTGGAATGCTTTTAGGTTCGCTAACTTTTGCCTGAACAGCAAAGACGAGGTAAAGGTCTTTCTTATCGGTAAAGGCGTGGAATACCAGCAGGTAAGCTCTACGGAATTTAATATCGTAGAGCAGTCGAAAAATTCTTAAACGCGGGCGGCAAGGTTTTTGCCTGCGGCACCTGCCTAAAACAGCGCAACAGCTCCGGGTCCAACCTCTGCCCCATCTCCACAATGCAGGATATGTATAAGATAATTTCCGAGTCGGAGAAGATTGTTACTTTCTATGTAACAGTTCAGCTCTTGGAAGTAATCGTGTCACTGCGAGCCCCGTTAGAAAACTTTAACAATGTTAAAAGAGTTTTTCTAACGGGGCGAGGAGCGCAAGCGGTTGCGAGGCGAAGCCGAAGCAAACCAGCAGCCCCTCGCAACTGGATTCCTTCGCTTCGCTCGGAACAGGCTGCACAGTCTTTAAAAGATTGCTTCGCGAAAAACGCTCGCTTTTGACACGTCCGTAGGGACCCTTCTGGACGCTGAATTGTTACCTTTCTGGTGGACATAACGCTTAATTACTGATGAATTCTTGTCTCTTCCCCGCGGGATATTTTTAAGCCAGCCTTCAAATTCTTCTTGACTTTTTTAAATGTTTATTTAAAATAGTCTTATGATAGAAAGATCCCTTTTTTATATCGCCTTCGATTCGTCCTGGGGCCGGCAGATGCGCTTTGTCTGCGGGCCGCGCCAATCAGGTAAAACCACCCTTGCCAGGGCTAAACTTAAGGAAGCGGACGCGCTGAAGTTGTATTATCTCTGGGACTTGCGTTCTGTGCGCAATCGTTATAAAGCAAATGAGCTCTTTTTTACCTCTGACTCTCCTGCGAAGAAAGGCCAAAAACAGTGGGTGTGCTTTGACGAAATCCACAAGCTTAACGCCTGGAAGAATATCCTGAAAGGTATCTTTGACGCCACGCAGGAATATTATCAGTTTATTGTTACCGGTTCTTCCAAGCTGGATATTTTCAGAAAGGCGGGAGACAGCCTCTCCGGCCGCTATTTTACCTTTCAGCTCTTTCCTCTTATGTTAAAGGAAGTCATTGGACATCCGAAGATTGATAAAGCGGAATGCGATAATTCTTTAGATTTTGTTTTAGGGCAAATGAACCGTCAGTCTAAAGGGGTCCAGAAGGCGTTAGAGCAATTATTGGTTTACAGCGGTTTTCCGGAGCCGTTTTTGTCAGGCAGGGCGGAGTTCCAAAGGAAATGGTCGCGGGATTATTTAGACCGGGTAATTACCGAGGATATTGGGCTTTTAACCCGCATTGCCGACCGCGAGAAACTCCATGATTTATACCAGTTGTTACCCGAAATGATTGGAAGCCCTATTTCCGAGAATTCTTTAGCGGCTCATCTGGAGAGCAATCCGGTTACGATCAAGAATTATCTTAGGAAAATGCGGGACTTTTATCTTGCTTTTAAGATTATGCCTTATAGCCGCAATATCAAGCGGGCGCTTTTAAAAGCGTCTAAATGGTATCTTTACGACTGGACCCGCGTTAAAGACCCCCATAAGCGGTTTGAGAATTATATCGCGGTTGAGTTAAATTCCCGTCTTTGCGCTTGGCAGGACCTGACCGGAACGGAGTTTAGTTTGAGCTATATCCGCGATAAAAATAAGCAGGAGACGGATTTCCTTATATTAAAAGAGCGTAAGCCGTGGCTTATGGTTGAGGTAAAATACTCTGACGCGTCGATAGAAGGCCATCATATTGCTGTTTCCCATATTTTAGGCGGGATTCCGGTTATGCAGGTATGTTTTGAAGATAATATTGCTTCCCAAGAGAAGAAAAATGCCTTTCGATTATCCGCCTCAAGGTTTCTTTTGTGAGTTGATAAAGCAATAGTGACATAGATTGGGCAAGATATGCATATACCTGATGGATATTTAGGGCCGGCAACCTGCGGGGTTTTTTACGCTGCTATGCTGCCGATATGGACAGCGGCTTCAAGGATTGTCAAGAGGACGCTAAAGGCGCGGCAGGTGCCGATGCTGGCAATCGGCGCGGCATTCAGCTTTGTGATTATGATGTTTAATCTGCCGGTCCCCGGCGGCTCAAGCGGCCATGCCACAGGCGGGGTTCTGGTGGCGATACTCCTTGGCCCCTGGGCGGCCTGTATCGCCATTACTGTCGCCCTCGTAGTCCAGGCCCTGCTTTTTGGCGACGGGGGCATTACCTCTCTCGGCGCCAATTGTTTCAATATGGCCTTCGCGCTTCCTTTTACCGGATATTATATCTATAAGGCGCTTAAGTTTAATGCCTCCCCGGATTCCGGCAGGAGAGTTGTCGCCGCGGGCATCGCCGGGTATATAGCGCTTAATCTCACCGCCGCTCTTACTGGACTGGAATTCGGCATTCAGCCTCTGCTGTATAAAACCGCCGCCGGCCAGGCCCTCTACTGCCCTTATGGATTGAATGTCGCTCTGCCTGCCATGATGGGAGGGCATCTCCTGGTCTTTGGATGGGTAGAGGCTATTGTAACTGCTCTGGTAATAAAATATTTACAGAAACAAGCGCCGGAACTTCTTGAAGAAGTGAAAAGATAACCTTGGGCGTCACCGGATGGCAAAATCAAGGCAGAGTGGGTCGGCTGGATCCGAAGCGTAACACCGACCGGCATATCGGCGGCAAGCAGAAGTTCGTCGCGGAGCAGGTGAGCATTTACTTTAAGGCAAATCAATAACTTGTAGGTATCCTGTCAGGGCCTCCGCTGGTGTTATGCTGGCGGAGGTTTTTTACGAGTCATGGAAAATCATTTCTCATGTAGTATTTGTATGATATAATGTGAAACAATGTTGCATCAAGATTCGGAGGTAAAAACCATGTTTCTAAAGGGATATTTGACCGTACGTCACATTGCCAAGGAATTGGGACTGACTGAATATAGAATCCGGCAATTGATTCGCGAAAAACAAATCCGCGCAACGAAAATCGGGCAGTGGAGGATCAAGCCGGAAGATCTTAAGCGTTTTATCAGAAGTAGAAGCAATGTAAAATAGGAAAGTTAAATTTGATCGTATCCGGGATGAAACGAAAATATGGTGAACTTGAATACTATTAAATCAGATAAGAATTGGTCATTTGCTGATGTTAGCCGAAGAGAAACGCGCTATGCGACTCATGGCTATCATCGTTATCCTGCTAAATTTATACCTCAAATAGTTAAAAAAATAATAATTAAATATTCTAAGCGGGGGGATCTTGTTCTTGATAGTTTCGGAGGATGCGGAACAACACTAGTAGAGTCTAAGCTTAATGGGCGTGAGAGTATTGGTTTGGACGTGAACGAGGTGGCTGTTCTTATTGCCAAAGCAAAAACAATTGGAATCAATCCACAGATTTTAGAGGAAAGAAATAAATCCTTATTTGAAAGAATATCAAATAATAGAGACTTCAATAATAATTTTGATAATGCGAATAAACGTTTGCAGTATTGGTTCAAGCCTGAAGAATTCAACAAGCTTATGATTATTTATAATTGCATTCAGGGAGAAGAGGCTAGCAAGGTACGGCTTTTTTATAATTGCTGTTTTTCGAACATACTTAAGAATTGCTCAATTTGGTATTCGAAAAGCATCAAGCCGATGCGCGATGACTCAAAAAAAATAGCCGAGCCCATTTCAGCTTTTACTAGACACTTGGATTACATGGTTCGGAAAAATAAGGAATATGTTGACTTGCTTAAGGCTAAGAAAGTTGAGGATGTATTATGCCAAATGAAAAAAGGCGATGCTCGGAAGATTAATCTTCCTGATGGGCATGTCGATTTGGTTGTGACATCCCCGCCATATGTTACGTCCTACGAATATGCAGAATTACATCAGCTCTCAATTCTTTGGTTTAACTTTGCAGACGATATTAAAGATATTAAGAAGGATTTTGTCGGAACTTCATCCCGGGAAAATACGAGAAGAAATATTAATAGTGTATTAGCCGAAGATACAATAGAGAAGCTAAGTAAAAAGAACGGGAAATTATTCCGTCATGTAAGCAATTATTATTCCGATCTTTCGCGCTGTTATGAAGAAATGTACAGGGTTCTTAAGAAAGATAAATATGCTTGTATCATAATCGGAGATACTGAATACGGAAATATTAAGATACCTAATGCTGAAGTAACTATTGAACTACTAAAAAATATTGGTTTTGATTTCAAGAAAGTTATTAAGAGAAAGCTGTCCTCCAAGATATTTACTCCATTCAGGGACAAATCAGGTAGGTTTACTGATGCTAAACATGGAGGCAAAAGAAAAATTTATCAATATGAATACATCATTTTTGCTAAGAAATAGAAGTCCTTTTAGGATTAAAAAGGAGAATTAAAATGACCAAACAAGGCACTTTTAAGCCTAGACCTCATGCCAGAATTATCACCATGATAGGTGATCAGCTTATCAGAAATGAAAAGGTGGCATTGATGGAGCTTATAAAGAATTCTTACGATGCAGATGCTTCTTGGGTGCAAGTACGTTTTATAAATTTCAAAGATGAAGATGGGGAATTGAAAATAAAAAATGATTCTGTGATTGAGATAGAGGATGACGGTCTCGGAATGTCTTTTGATGTGATTGAAAAATCATGGGTAAATCCCGCATCTCCTTACAAATTTTTGATGAAGAAGCAAGGCAAGGAAGAAACGAGTAAGGGTAGGATTATTCAGGGTGAAAAAGGGATAGGAAGATTCGCAGTGTATAAACTTGGTTCTACGGTCGAAATTTTTACAAGACCTGAAAAATCCAATGATGAAGAGGTTTATTTAAAAAGCGACCTATCTATTTACGACGAGGAGTTAATAGGAAAGAAAAAACAAAAGTCTGATAGCCCACTTTTTCTTGATGATATTGAATACAGCTATGAAGTGCGAACTCCAAAAGAACTCAAACAAAAAGAGATTGTTTTTAAAAATAGTAAAATTAAGAGGGCAAATCATGGCACCCTTATCAGGATCACTAATCCTAAAGGTCATTGGACAGGTGAGAAGATCAAGGGAATATTCAACGATTGCCTTAAGTTGATATCTCCATTCAATGATACTGATTTTAGTTGCGATATTGTTGTCAATGGAGAGACGTATTTTACTGAAAAAGAGCAAGAGCGACTAAAGGATTTACTAGAATTAGCCCCAATTAAGATTGAAGGACAAGTCGATGATAAAGGCAATATTAGTTATAAGCTTGGGAATAAAAAGAAAGAATCAATGACATTGAAAGAGATGTCTGGAGATTCTGAAATTCGCAATCATTTTTTTGACAAGAATGGTAATTTGAAAAGGAACCCTGAAGGCGGCCCTTTTAGTTTTAAGTTCTATGTTTTTGACCTTGATCGCAAAGCATCTCTTGAATCGCCTTTTTCAACTGACGACAGAGACATTATAAGGAGTCACAGAGTTTATTTATATCGAGACGGCGTGAGAGTATATCCTTACGGAGATCCCACCGATGACTGGCTCGGAATAGATATCAAAAGAGGGACTGTTAAGGCGGGTTCGTATCTGAGTAATGATCAAGTAATTGGATATGTTGAAATCAGTAACGAAAAGAATCCATTGCTTCGCGACAAGACTAATCGTGAAGGTTTAATGGATATTGGTTATAGTTACGAAGATTTTAAAGCCATTATTTTTGGGGTTTTAGGCTTTCTCAAGACGGAATTTAACAAGTATAAGCATGACCAGCAAGAGAAGAGAGAAAAGCTGGGAGAAGAAGAGGGCGTATTAGTTACGGAACAGAAAGTTAAGGAGGACATTGTTGCTCTGAAGGAATATTTGGATGATAAAAAAGATTCAAAGGGTAGCAAGCTTGTAAATCTCCTTTCTGAAGAATATGAGAAAGAAAAAAACATTCTGAATGAGCGAGTTGAGGTGGTCGAGGATCTTGCTGGCGTTGGGATGACCGTTGATGCCGCTTCTCATGATTTGATGATTATGATGGAGCGCGCAAAAGAGACTTTGAATCTTCTTTTTGAGATGATGCAGGTTAAAGAAGTAGATGTCCCTAGGCTCAAAGAAACGACCGAAAAGCTTAGAAGCCAATTTGCCTTCATCGAAGACCAATTGCATGGAATCCAGCCCTTATTTAGATCTTCTCGGAGGCATAGCAAGAACTGGAGAATAAAAGAAATAATTGAAAAAGTTCAGATGTACTATGGAGTTCCTATTAAGGATCGAAAAATTAGTGTTATTGTTGAGGAGAAAGGTACGCCTCTTGTTGTGAAATGCACAGAAGGTATCCTTCTGCAGGCATTTATTAATCTGATAGACAATGCAGTTTATTGGTTAACAACCGCGGATAAGAAAGAGAAGACGATAAAAATTATTATCGATGGAAATAAGTCCGAAGTTGTCTTTGCAGATAATGGCCCCGGCATAAAGAAAGATGATTGCCCATACATTTTTAAACCTTTCTTTACTACAAAGGGTGTTAAGGGAAGGGGCTTGGGATTGTACATTACTAAACAGTTGCTGGAACGCTATGATTTCTCTGTTGAGCTAATAGAGAAAGAAAAAAATAAAATTCTATCTGGGGCTAATTTTTTAGTTAGTTTTGGGGATTCAGAAATTGAAGACTAAGCCCGAGGAAGTAAATATGGACATGCTTAAAGGTGTTGCGGTAGTCATTGATAACGGTATTGGCGAAGAAGAAAACATAAATAAAATAATTGCAAAGATTCGCGACAGAGGAATTCCGACAAGCGAGTTTAAAACTTTGGATTCCGCTAAAAAATGTGTACACAATTTCCTAGCGGTCAACTTTATTATCTTAGATTGGAAAATGACTTCTGTCACTGCCGATGCACCTATTGGAGTTCAAGTGGGCCAAGTATTGGATGCCGATACCAAACAGAAGAACATCGATTTTATTAAGAATCTTAAAAATTATTGTTTTGCTCCAATTTTTATTTTTACCAATGAAGTGCAAGCAGACATAGAATCCGATATTTTAGCTAAGTTACGAGAAGCGGGTTTATATTTTGATCAAGAAGGCAAGGACTACATCTATGTAAGAAACAAGAACGATATTCTTCAAAATGACAAGCTTTTTACTGAAATTGACCAGTGGATTAATAAAACGCCGTCTATCTATATCCTTAAAGCTTGGGATAAGGAATTTCACCAAGCAAAGAATGAAATATTCTGGGATTTGTACAACAAAAGCAATGGTAGTTGGCCGAAGGTTTTGTGGGATCATTATGAAAAGGAAGAAGAAGTTCCTCATGTTTGTATAAATGAAGTTATTTTCCAATTGATTTTAAGCAAAGTAAGTCTGCAGGGCATAGAAAAAGAGAAAGTTACAAAATTAAGTAAGGATCCAGATTTAAAGGAGGTCAAAGATATCTTTAAGAGAGTTATGTTTCAAGATGGTGAGTTGTGCAGTGGTAAGTTAGATGGCGTGAGGCCGGGAGATATTTTCAAAGATGGCGATAAATATTTTCTAAATATTCGACCAGAGTGCGATACGGTTCAGGGAAGATCGGGATGTGATATTATTTATCTGATTTGTGGGTCAAAGGTGCCTGATACAGAATTAAAGAATCTTCAGAATTCACAGTATGGAAGGTCGGGGTTAATTCCAAGGATCAATGAAGAGTTTCTCTGGCTATTGGATGACGGGATTGTTAAATTTAGCTTCAAAGAATTTGAGATTAGAAAATTCTCAGAACTAAAAGATAAACGCTTTTGTAGGTTACTCTCGCCGTATATTACAAATATTCAGCAGAGGTTTTCTTCTTTTTTTGGCAGGTTTGGGATTCCGAGACTCCCAGAAAGCGTCGAAAAAGATATTTTAAAGATTTCTGCAACAATTACTAGCCCGCATTCAACAGTGAAGTGCAACACTTGAGGTAAAGTCCTCATTTGGGGTTTTGTAACCCAGACACTTGCGAGGATGTTCGTTAATAAGATTTTCGACTCGTTGCAACCGTTCTTTGGAAATTGTAGCAAAGTTAGTACTCTTAGGCAAGAAGATGCGCACAAGGCCTATGACATTTTTAACAGACCCTTTTTCCCAGCTATGAAAGGGATTACAGAAGTACGATTGCGTGCCTAGCACTTTATTAATATTCATATGTTGGACGTTCTCTGATCCGTTGTCATAGGTAATGGTTTTGCGCATATGCTCAGGGTAGCGGCTTAAGCGCCGGGTAAGGGCATTTTTGAAATGTCGACTTGTTTTAGCCGGAAGCTTTGCAAGCTTCACTTTACGGCTTTTTCGCTCAAGCATGACGGCTATAGCCGCTTTTGATTTACGAGATACAATAGCATCGGATTCCCAGTGGCCGGGCTGTGTCCGTTTAGCAATTTGTTTAGGGCGCTTATCTATAGAAACCCTTAGGGAAGCTGGGGTCGGGAAGCTGGGGTCAAGCCTCAAAACTCCAAAATAGCTTTTGGCAAATAAGTTGCTTGAGGAAATAGGAACAGCTGTCATTTATTTATGTGGTGTTCTATGCCAGGAACCGACGCGCGATGAGATTATCGGCAAGGTGGATATCCCTAAAACAAAAAAGCGCGAAACAAGGTAGTTAGTGAGAGAGATGTAATGATCCATAAGGAATCTGAAACAATCGAATTCAAGAAATCCACCTCGGAGCTTAAAGAAGCGGTGATCTCTATTGTCGCTATGCTCAATAAGCACGGCCATGGAGTGGTATATTTCGGCATTGATGAGCATGACAGAGTTGCGGGTATGACTGTTGGCCGCAATACCATAAGGGAAGTAACGCACGGTCGTTGATAATACCGAACCGAAAGTTTTTCCTAAAGTTGAACATCGTAAGATCAATGGTAAAGACTGCATCGTGGTCGAGGCGCACGGGATCAATAGTCCGTATTTCGCTTATGGTCGAGCGTATATTCGAGTAGGTGAGTCCGACAAGGCCTTGAGTGTCCATGAAATCGAAACTCGCATTTTAAGCCGTAAGAAGCTTCTCTGGGAAAGCGAAATCTCTGAGCGTCAATTGAAGGATGTCGATACCAAGACGCTTAAAGATTACATGAAGAGGGCTAATGAAGAAGGCCGCATCAATTTCAAGTATTCGAATGTGAAAACGACCTTGAAAAGATTGCATCTTTTAAGCGGCGAGAAATTACTCAAAGCGGCGGAGGTGCTTTTTTGCAACGATAATTCCATGGAAGTCCAAGCCGCCGTATTTGCCGGTACCGATAAGATAACGTTTCTTGATATCAAAAAGTTCAAGGGCAATATCTTTAATCTGCGCAGGCAGGCCGAGGCGTATGTCAAAGAGCATATCAAATGGCGCGCCGATTTGTCGGAAAGCCGCAGAAAAGAGATTCCGGAAATTCCGGTTAGGGCGTTTTCCGAAGCCATTGGCAATTCGCTTTGCCATAGGGACTACACGAATCCCAAGGGCAATGAAGTCGCAATCTTTAAAGATAGGATCGATGTTTATAATCCCGGCACTTTCCCTGATGAGCTGACACCGGAGGATTTCATCAAAGGAGACGGATATTCCATTCTCCGTAACCCTTTGGTCGCCGAAACGATGTATATGTCGGCCGATATCGAAAAGTGGGCGAGCGGGCTTAAGAGAATTTACGATGAGTGTACTGCCGCTGGCGTTACAGTTGAATTCAAACGTGTTAAAACGGGATTTGTTGTTTCTTTTCATCGTCCGAAATGGGAAGAAGGCGAGGGGATAGAGAAGGGTGGTCAGACAGGTGGTCAGACAGGTGGTCAGAGAAAGGGCATTATTCTTAGCGATAAGCAAAAAAAGATACTTGAGATACTAAAAAAGAAACCGCAGATATCGAGAAAAGAATTGGCGGAGGAGTTAAACATTAATACTTCCGCAATTCAAAAGCATCTTATGAAATTAAAGGAAGCCGGATATATTAAGCGTACCGGCCCTGATTTTGGCGGGCATTGGGAAATTATGAAAGAATAGTTTATCGGCAATTTATCGGAAATTTAACGGCAAAGCAAAGAAAAACCTATGAGTAAAATATGAAAAAACTTAAGGGTTGTTAAGATGGCTACTCGACAAATCACTGCTAAGCTTTGGCTGGGGATAGCGGTATTGATTATGCTTTCTCCCCTGGGGCTTATATTACCGGAATATTTTAAGGCTGGGCCGGCCTGGGGTGAATGGAGACTTGAGAAATTCTCAAACCTCTGGAGCGCGCCTATCCCCGGTTACGGGTTTAAGGGCTGGGAAGAAAAAGGTTTGCCGCGTTTAAGTTTTGCTTATATACTATCCGCCATTGTGGGAGTTAGTATAATTATTCTCGTAGTGATGGCTATAGGAAAATTGCTGGCTAAGAAAGAAGAGCAATTAAATGTCAAAAAGAAATAATTTTATCCGGCGCTCGCTTATGGGCGTTCTCTCTTTTCTCAAAGAGTCGGTTTTTGCCGATGAATACGCCGCCAAGAAAGGCTTTTTGCAATCTTTAGACCCCAGGATCAAGATAATAACCTTTATCCTGTTTATCCTGGCGATACTATTCACCCAAAGTATGGCCGGTTCTCTTTATCTGTATGCCGTATGTTTGATTCTGGCCTATCTTTCTCGCGTTAGTATTGGTTTCTTTTTGAAAAGGACCTGGATATTTATTCCGCTATTTTCCCTTTTTATCGCCATCCCGGCGCTTTTCAGCGTCTTTAGCCCAGGGGAACCCCTGTTGAGCCTGAATATGGCTGGCGTCCAGCTGATCATTACCCGCCCGGGGTTGTGGGGGGCGGCATTATTCGTTACGCGGGTAATAGCCTCGGTATCTTTCGCCGTTCTTCTTAGCCTTACCACTAAGCATTTTGTATTGCTCAAGGTCTTACGGATTCTCGGGATTCCCCAGATTTTTGTAATGACTATGGGTATGTGCTATCGCTATATTTATCTTTTTGTGGAGATGATTGAAAATACCTATACTGCCGTTAAAAGCCGCTCTGGAGTCAATATCCATTACCCAAGAGGCCAGCGCGTTGTGGCTTGGAATATCGCTTATCTTTGGGTGCGTTCCTGCCAGTTGAACGAAGAGGTATACAAGGCTATGCTCTCCCGCGGCTATAGCGGAGAGCCGGCGGTACTAAATGATTTTAAAGCTAAGCCTAAGGATTGGTTGTGGTTGTCGGCTGTGCTGGCAATGTTTGCCGTTAATCGTCTGGCGGAAATCTGGGGCATTTATGGATAATCCGATTTTTGAATTACAGGACGCGCATTTCTCCTATCTGGGCAGGTATCCGGCCTTGCGCGGGATTGATATTACGGTTTGCCAGGGAGAGCAAATAGCGGTCATCGGCGCCAATGGCTGTGGGAAGTCCACGCTCTTACATATCCTTGACGGGCTGATTTTTCCTGAGCGGGGAAGTTTTAAGGCTTTCGGGAAAGAATTAAAGGAAGACGCCTTTAACCGCGCTGATTTTTCCAGAGATTTCAGAAAGAAGGTGGGCCTGGTTTTTCAGAATCCCGATGTCCAGCTGTTTTGTCCGACGGTAAAAGAAGATATTATTTTTGGGCCGTTACAACTTGGAGTGGAAAAAGGAGAAATCCAAAGGCGCCTGGAAGCCCTGGTTGGGGTTTTAAATATCGGGGATTTACTGGATCGGCCGCCGCAGCAATTAAGCATAGGTGAAAAAAGAAAGGTGGCTATTGCCTCTACCTTGATTATTGAGCCGGATATTCTCTTGCTGGATGAGCCGACCGCCGGGCTTGACCCCCAGACTACCAGGTGCATTATAGACCTGCTCATTCAGGCCAATGAATCCGGGAAAACTATCATTACCTCCACCCACGACCTGCATATTGTGGAAGAAATCTCGGATACGGTTTACGTATTCAGCCCGGAGAAAAAAATAATCAAATCCGGTTGTCCGCATGAGATCCTGGCAGATGAGCAGCTGCTTAGGGACAATAATCTCCTGCATATCCACAGCCACCGGCATAGGGATAAAAGCCATATCCATCCCCACACGCACTTGGAGCATCATAGTTGATTTAAGCGAATTCCGTAATCGGCCACTAAACGTGAGCATCCTGTCATTCTCCGGCTTGACCGGGGAATCCAGGCGCCTGGATTCCCGCTTTCGCGGGAATGACAAAGCAGTAAATTTCCCTCTTAACTTACGTATTACAGAAATCAAATGTTTTTCGCTCAAAATCCGTAATAATGGTGTAAAATAGATAAGATGATGACTGAAAAGGACACCTACATTTCCGGGGAGATGTCCGGTTGTTTAAAGCGGTATTGGGGTTATGAGGAATTCCGGCCCTGGCAGGAGGAAACTATCTTGTCAGTCCTTAATAACCGCGACAGCCTGACGGTCTTGCCCACCGGAGGAGGAAAATCCCTGTGCTTTCAATTGCCTGCCCTGCTTACAGAGGGGACGGCAGTGGTTATCTCGCCTTTAATCTCCCTGATGAAAGATCAGGTGGACAGCCTTAAGGAAATGGGGATTGCGGCAGAATACCTGAATTCCAGTCAGTCTCCTGACTCTCAGAAATCCGTGATTGAGCGCACTCGCCGGGGAGAGGTTAAACTCCTGTATATCTCTCCCGAGCGCCTGCAGGGAGATTGGACCTTAAGCCTGTTAAAATCAATAGAGGTATCATTTTTTGTCATAGATGAGGCCCACTGTATCAGCCACTGGGGACATGACTTCCGGGAGGATTATCGTAATTTATCCATTATTAAGGAAGAATTCAAAGGCATTGCCACTCATGCCTTTACCGCCACTGCGACTAAAGAAGTCCAAGGAGATATCTTAGGACAGCTGCGTTTCGTCAATCCCCTGATTAACATTGCCTCGGTTGACCGGATTAATCTGACCTACCGGATTGAGATGCGTTCGGAGATTGTTCATCAGATAACCGGGGTGCTGAAAAAACACCCTCGGGAAGCCGGGATTATCTATTGCCTGCGCCGGGATGACGTTGATAATATCTCTGGGCGGCTGAACGCCCTGGGATTTAAAAATCTTCCCTATCATGCCGGGCTGGCTGATGAAAAGCGCCATAGGTATCAAGAGCAGTTTATCGGAGAGAAAGTGGATATTATTGTGGCTACGGTAGCCTTTGGGATGGGGATTGACCGTCCGGACATCCGTTTTGTTATCCACGCGGCAATGCCCAAGAGTATTGAGCATTATCACCAAGAAACCGGCCGGGCCGGGCGCGACGGCCTGCCGGCGCATTGTTATATGTTTTACGGGGGCAATGACTTTCGCCTCTGGAGTTTTTTCCTGGAGAAATCGCCCAACAATGAGGTGATGCGGGATAAGCTGAAAATTATTTATAATCTCTGCGCCCAGCCGCAATGCCGGCACAAGGTGTTTGTGAATTATTTTGGCCAGAGCTATGACTTGGCCTCCTGCGGGGCCTGCGACTATTGCTTAGGTGAGCTGGATACCGTGGCTGATTCTGCCTCGATAAGCCGCCAGGTCCTTTCCTGCGTGGATAGTGTTTGTTATGGCGATGGCCGCGGTTTCGGGGCCGGATACATAACCAATGTTTTAAAAGGAAACTTGACCGAACAGGTCTCCGGCTGGCGACATGAGCGCCTGGAGGCGTTTGGAGCTATGGCCCAGGAGCCGCTTACCTTTATTCGTTATATGGTAGAGCAATTGTTGGGCCAGGGTTTCTTGAAGCGGGAGGGGGAATTTTCCACCCTTTCGCTTACCGACTCCGGCAGGCAGGCGCTCAAAGGAGAGTTGACCCCGGTATTAGCCAAGCCGCTTATCGCCAAGCGTAAGAAAGAGGTTGCCGGGAAACAGAAAGAGTCAAGAGAGAAAGAGTGGGCCAGCGTTGACCAGGGCCTGTTTGAGGCCTTGCGTTGCAAACGGGGGGAACTGGCTCAAAAAACAGGCGTCCCCGCCTACATAATTTTCGGTGACCGCTCCCTCAAAGATATGGCCTCAAAAGCCCCCCGGACCCGCGAGGCCTTCTCCTCGGTCTTTGGCGTAGGAGAGCATAAACTGAAAGCTTATTCCGGGGCTTTCCTGGCCGTCATCAGGAGTTATAAGGGACAGGATAAATAAGTGAGCCTTATTTTTAAGCTTGACAAAAATAGCCAACCCTGTTAAACCTTAATATACCATGAAAGCCATAGCCCTTGTTTCCGGCGGTTTGGATAGCACTTTAGCCAGCCGCATCGTTAAAGATTTAGGCATAGAATTAGTGGCCTTAAATACCCGCAGCCCTTTTTGTCAGTGTAACCGCAAGAAGGCGGACGGTTCCTGTTCGCATGAAGCCGGCCGGGTTTCCCAGGAATTGGGGATAAAACTCCTGGCCATAAATACCTCTTCTGAGTTTATGGAGATAGTTAAGAAGCCCAAGCACGGTTACGGCTCCCATATGAACCCTTGCCTTGACTGCCGGATACTCTTGTTTAAAAAGGCCAAAGAGGCGATGGAGAAGGAAGGGGCCGCGTTTGTGATTACCGGAGAGGTCTTAGGCCAGCGGCCGATGTCTCAAAGATTAGAGGCAATGCGGCTGATTGAAAAAGAGTCGGGCTTAGAGGGTTTGGTGGTCAGGCCTCTGTCCGCTAAGGTCCTGGCACCGACTATTCCGGAGCAAAAAGGCTGGATAGACCGGGAAAAGCTATTGGCCATCAGCGGAAGGGGCAGGCGCGAGCAGATGGATTTAGCTACGGATCTGGGCATAAACGATTATCCCTGCCCCAGCGGCGGGTGCCTGCTTACTGACCCGGGTTTTAGCCGCCGGCTCAAGGACTTGATGCGCTATCAGGATTTGGGCCTGGAGGATGTCAACCTGCTTAAAATCGGCAGGCACTTCCGCCTGAACCCGGGCTTGAAACTGATTGTGGGCAGGAATGAATCCGAGAATAACCGCCTGGAGGCCTCCCGCAAAGAGGGAGAGCCGTTTTTTCAGCCCCAGGAATTGGCCGGGCCTTCGGCAATCTTAAGGGGAGTGATAGCGGATAATTCACTTTTAGAAACTGCCTCCAGGATTGTGGCCAAATACTGCGACGGGGCCACCCCGGAAACTAAAATCAGATACCTTAAGAATCCGCTCCAGGAATATATATTTATTGTCAGCCCTATTGAAGATGAGCGCTTGGTCGAACTGCGGGTGAATTGATGGAAATAGATATAGAAAAATACCTTAAGAAAACCAGCTTGTTTAATTGTCTAAACAGCTTTCAGCTCGCCCGTCTGGGCCGGGCTATAGCAATAAAATCCTACAAGAAAGGCGCGCTTATCTTCTCCGAAGGCGACCCGGCATCAGGTTTCTATATCGTTGCTGAGGGCAAGGTCAAGGTCTATAAATTATCCGCCGCCGGCAAGGAATACATTATGAATGTCTTCTCCAACGGCCAGACTATAGCTGAAGTAACCGTATTCTCCGGTAAAGACTATCCTGCCTATGCCCAGGCCATAACCAATAGCACTCTGCTCTTTTTGCCTAAGCTCCAGCTTTTGGATATCCTGCGGGAATACCCGGAAATCGCCCTGCGCATGCTGGCCGCCCTTTCCGAGCGCCAGCGCAGATTCGCGGAGATGATTGAGGATTTATCCCTGCGTGATGTCAGCTGCCGCCTGGCTAAGTATCTCCTTAATCTGGCCGGCCAGAAGAAAAGTAATACCTTCAGCTTAGATATGCAAAAGTCCGAGCTGGCCCTGAAGCTGGCCACCATCCCCGAGACCCTCTCCCGCAACCTCAAAAAACTAAAAACTAAAAAATTAATTTCCCTCAACGACAACGTAGTAACCATTTTGAACAAAGCCAGCCTCCAGAATCTTGCCGAAGATTTATAGTCCCGCCCCCAAGAAAGCGTTTTCTCAAAACCCCCGATTTGGCCTTGTTTTAGGGCAAATAATATAGTATATTTTAGGTATATAAGATAACGGAAAAACCGAAAATATATGCCTCGTAACTTTAAAAAGCTAATATCCTTTTTTATCTCCTTTTGCCTCATCCTTGAGCAGAGCGCCTTTGCTCAAAGTATAGACCTTTCCCATTATTTTGCCAATTCCGGCAAACCTATTCTCCAAAACGATAAGTTTAGGCCTTTACACCTAAGGTATCTGGGCTATGATAATCTCAACAATGATTTTAAGATACTCTTAGATAAGGGAGATACTAAGAAGGAGGACTTAGATAATAAAAACTACATAGAAGAAAACACCCAAACCCTGCTCAAATACTTCTTTATCGGTTTAGCCTTACCCAATGAGAAGTTCTGGGTCAACCTGCGGCCGGACTCACCCGACAATATCTTAGACCCGGATTTAGAGAAGACTGACATCGGCCGGATATTCTTAGAAGCCGACCTCCAGCTTAAGAAAGATACCGCCAGCTTCACCTCACCCCAGACCAAAGAAGGTAAAGAATATTGGGATAAGCTTTACCAGAAATCCGGAGAATTGTTCGGAACCGAAAACATCACTATCCCCACTATAACTAGACCCTGGATAGTCCCCGGGGAAATCATTATCCGGGAGGCCCCGGATAACGCATATATTTACAAAGCCACCCTTAAGGTGATGCTGGAAGAAGACTATCTCAATACTGGAAACCAGAAACCAGAAACCAGTAACCAGATGTATTCTTTTAGCGATCCCAGGCTAAAGGAGTTAAACGAATACTCCACCCAGCTGATCAAAGAGACTATCATCCCTAAGCTTACCTATGAGGTCAATACCTCTAAACGCTATGCCCCGCTACGGCAGGTGTATTATTCCCTCATTCTGGCCCAGTGGTTTAAGACTCGCTACCGCTCGCAGAGGACAGAGAACAGATTACAGATTACAGAAAAAGCCAATAATTACCTTAGCCTGATTGATTCCGGGAATCTCACTAATCTTACCTCCAGCCAGCTTTATGATAAGCAAACCTATTTTAAGCAATACCAGAAATCCTTTGCTGATGGCGAATATAATCTCCAGGAGTCGGTGTATACCCCAATGGGCCAGAGTATCAGGAGGTATATGAGCGGGGGAGCTATGTTTAGTGGAGTTTATTTGGCGATTGAGAGGATACCAGGAAAAAGAGTAGATATAAATATACGGCGGCCGTACGAAATTGCTTCAGTAAGTTCATCGCTAGAACCTTTTAAGGTAAAGATAGCTTCGTCGTTAGTGGAAAAAGATATGATATTGAAGATATTCGGAGAAGTTAAAGTTGCTTTAAATGAGCCAGAAATTATCTTACAGCCTAAAGTATTATTGAGTTATATCCAAGATCTCAGGGCTGGAAAAATGAATAAAGAAGATATTTACTCGGATATTTATAAAGGAGTTAAACTTCAAAAAGATATTTTATTGCAAACAGTAGATCCAATTGAAGAACAAAAAGAGAGTATCGCACAAACAGAACCTTTATTAAAAGATTATTTTGAATTATTCGGCGTTACCTATCAACCTGTAAAAGTTGTCTTTGTGCCTAGGGAAATTGTTCCGCCTATAGTTGGTGCGGTGCATTTTACCTATTATAATACGCTGGTATTCCCTGATAACCTTAAAAAACAGGATTTGGTGGATTCTTTTATTCACGAAAGCTTGCATTCAAATTCTTTCGGGTTTGCGCCTCAAAAGCTTGATGAAGGAATGACTGAGTATTTATTAGTAAAACTCTTAATGAAACAAGAAGGAAAAACAGATTTCTCTTATTCATCTATGTTAAATTTTTACCGTGAGTATTTATCGAGGAAAGCTCAAAAATATATATCAAGCTATATATTCGAACTCGCGGCAATTTTACATCTCATTGGTAAGATAAAAGAAAAAGAGGAGTCAATGGTTACGGCTTATTTTAAAGGAGATCAAGGTTTGCTTGAAACCGTCTTAGGAGAAAATGTTTGGCAAAGGATCGTGAATCTGGCGTATCAGTACGAAAATCTTCATGGTAAAGCGCCCGAGTCTTATTTAAGCCAAATACGGGAAATTTTAGATAGTAGAGATGGAGATGCAAGAGGGAGGAATCAAGATAAAGGATCAGCTCTGATGCGGGCTATTTTTCAGGAACTCGGGGGTAATAATACGGGGCATAGCTTAATATTTGAATCGGATGGCAAAATAAGAATATTAAAAGAGAATACACAAATTATGGTTTTTATTCCATCTCTGTCGCCACAGGGGTCACATTTAGAATTTATTTATGTTAATGATAAGGAAAAGAAATATTTAGGAATCATAAAGAAAATAATCCCTACAATAGAAACAATAAGAGATACGCCTTCGCCATTTACATACGAAGTTACTATTTCTCCATCAAATAAAGATCAAAAAACAGAAGAATTTGAAACCAGTCCATCAAGAACAAATCATTTTAAAATGCCAATTGTTTCTTCGCCGCCACAAGGGGGAATAAATGGTGGGCTTGGGATAAAATTTCCTGAAAGTAGCAGTTCATTGTTAGCAGAAGAAGGGATATCTGACAATCTCTCAGCCAGATTGGCGGTGGAAGGAGACTTGCAAAATAGGCTTAACGCTCAAGAAATATTAAATAAACTTAATTTTTTGGGAGCTCTTGAGTTGGAGTATGGTTTAGCAAGTGGCCGGATATCAGGCAGGGTTGGGCAATTTTATACGTCCTTAAGTAATATCTTAACTGAAAATGGTTTTGATGTAACTGTTGCTGGCCGATTAGCGCAGACATTTGCCAGAATGAAAAATGGTTCTTTGGAGATACTGGGTATCGCTGGTGTAATTACAGAAGAGGAAAAGGGCATATTTGTTTCTAAAAATGAAAATGAGTTAAGAGCTCTTGATAATCAAGTAAAGAGAGAATTTGCGGATAGGCTTAAAAGATTATGTGATTCTTATAAGCGAAATTTAAACAAACGCTACCAGGAGGCAATGTTGAAACGCCTCATTCCTCTTGAGATTATTGAACCCTTGTGTTCCGAATACAATACTTCCATAACAAATATAATGACTATAATATCTGAGCGTCCTAATTTTCTGATTTGGCTTCCTAAGGCCAAGGCTAAAGTTGAGCAAATAAAAGATAGAGTCGGCGGCGCTGCTAATGCCTGGGTTATTGTCATGGGACATGGCCTAGATAAAGTAGACTCTTGGCTTAGTTTGGCCGAGAGTAAAGTCAAAAGCATAAAGGATAGAGTAGGGGGTTCTGCTACTAATGCCTGGGCTATTGTCATCAGGCAAGGTATAGGTGGAGTAGATGTCTGGTTAAAATTTGCTACAGAATTGGCAAGTCCATCAATTGTTAATAAAAATAGTGATATCGGCGGCGTTGATGGTTCGACAAGTTCGCCTATAACAAACAACGATAAAGGCGGCATTGCCTTTAACGCCCTGCCTATCCAAACCGAATCCGTTGCTTCGTCTGCGTTAGGCTTTTTCCCTGGGTTTAGGGCTTTTCAAGGTGATATTGACGCCGAATGGGCACAGATTCAGAGTATCTTTAACGCCGGGATCCGGCCGTCTGTCCAGCGATTAAGCGAATATACCCTTGCCGTAGCTAGTAGGGGCGGTTCGCGAACCGCCCCTACTACAGAAGAAAAAATAGACCTTGTGCGCGCTATGCTTGCCGATATCCTCCGGCGCGAGGAAGAGGCCCAAAATCTCACCCCCGCCGACCCCGCCTTAAAAGTCCTCTTAATTGCTCTGGAATCGGATAAGGTATAGAAGAAGCGGTTTACCATTTGCAGTTAGACTCTATAGCAATTAATATATAATACAGTATATATAAGTATACCAGAGTATAAGATAATATTGACATATTCTGTTTTTGGTTGTATACTTTTATTACAAGGAGGCTTTGACCATGATCCAACAAGAAGTGATGACTGTTGAACAGCTTGCCAGGTATCTACAGATAGATAAACAAACCGTCTACCGCAAGGTACGCGTAGGAGATATCCCCGCGGTGCGTATCGGTAAGGTGCTGCGGTTTAAAAAAGATGTAATTGACGGTTGGCTTAGGATTTCTTCTCTGAAGTGGACACCAGGACACAGAAAAGAACTTAGAGATTGGGCGGAGGATTTCGCTAAAACCCGCGGAATTACCGAGAAGGATGTTGAGAGGGCCATTCATAGAAGGCGCTATCCCGGATGATAAAAGCCGTTCTGGATACCAATATCCTGCTCTCAAGTCTGTTTTGGAAAGGCAAAAATTATCGCTTGCGCGGTCGAAGCCGGCGCTGGGTATATCGTGACCGGAGACAAAGATCTTTTAGTCCTTAAGCAATACGCAAGAATAAAAATTACTACCGCCAGAGAATTTTTAGAGATATTAAAACACTTACCACGGCAAAATATTTGAAAACCTCTCAAATGCCCTCCTAAAAGCCCCAAGAAAGCGTTTTCTCAAAACCCCCGATCTGGCCTTGTTTTTAGCCAGATTATAAGGTATATTTTACTTATAAGGACTGTCGCGAAATTCAACTTTTGTCATTGCCCGGCTTGACCGGGTAATCCAGACGTATTGATTTTATTGGGTTTATGGATTCCCGCCTGCCTAGCGGCAAGGCCGCTGGCTTTCGCGAGAATGACATTTTCAGCTGAAAGCCAGAATATATGTCCCAAAGGTTAACTAAACTAATATCCCTTTTTATCTCTTTTTGTCTCATCTTTGAGCAGAGCGCCTTTGCCCAAAGCATAGACTTTTCCCATTACTTTGCCAATTCAGCTAAGTCTATTCTCCCAAGCGATAAGTTTCGCCCCCTGCACCTAAGGTATCTGGGCTATGATAATCTCAACAATGATTTTAAGATACTCTTAGACAAGGGAGATACCAAGAAGGAAGATTTAGATAATAAAAACTACATAGAAGAAAACACCCAAACCTTGCTCAAATATTTCTTTATCGGCCTGGCCTTACCCAACGAGAAGTTCTGGGTCAATCTAAGGCCGGACTCACCCGACAATATCTTAGACTCGGACTTAGAGAAGACGGATATCGGAAGGATATTCTTAGAGGCTGACCTCCAACTTAAGAAAGATACCTCAAGTTTTACCTCACCCCAAACCCCGGAAGGCAAGGCCTACTGGGATAAGCTCTACCAGAAAGCCGGAGAACTATTCGGAACAGAGAATATCACCATCCCCACCATCACCCGGCCCTGGATAGTCCCCAATGAGATAATCATCCGTGAGGCCCCCGACAACGCCTACATCTACAAGGCTACTTTAAAGGTGATGCTGGAAGAGGACTATTTAACCGAGCACACCCCCGCGGTGCGGGTTCCGCACCGCGGGGGTGCGAAAGGGGTTTACCACTTTTCAGATCCCCGGCTAAAGGAGCTAAACGAGTATTCCACCCAGCTAATCAAAGAGCTGATCATCCCCAAGCTCACCTATCAGGTAAACACCGCTAAAAGATACGCCCCCTTAAGGCAGGTGTATTACTCACTTATCTTGGCTCAGTGGTTTAAGCAGAAGTATAAAAAAGAAACCGGAAGCCAGAGTATAGAAACCAGAGAAAATCCCTATATTAAGCTCATAGATTCAGGGGATTTGACTAATTTGGTTTCTAAAGAGCCTTATGATAAGCAGACCTATTTTAAGCAATACCAGAAATCATTTGCCGAGGGCGAATACAACCTCCAGGAGCCGGTATACACCCCTATGGGCCAGAGTATCATACGGTATATGAGCGGGGGGATAAAGAATTTTATGAGTAGCTCCGCGGTAAGTGTTAGTTCAAAAAAAGAAGATGTAAATATTGTTTCAGAATATTTGACTCCTATAAGGCATTCAAAAATAACTCTGCCTCGTGGGGAAGAATTTTGGGGGCGGATAAGAGAAGAGTTAAGAAATATGGAAATAAGCGGAAAGAGGAAATATTTTATTGATACAGATAGGCCAATAGATGATGATGTGATCCATGGGGGAAAAAAGAAAACCTCGCGGCTGGTAAGGCTTAGCTATAATCTTCGCGATAAGCCAAAGATTATTGATGGGGGAGGCATGCTTCTTTCTCAAGGATATGACATCGTGCAAATCGAAGATATATTTTTTATAGACCAAGAAGTGCATAAATCTTTAAGTGAAAGCTTGCGTAAGGATTTAGGAAATAAAGCTATCGTTGTGCCGGGTTTATCCCAGTCTACGCTTGGTCAATCAGAGCAGGAGGGTGGGAGAATGCAGAAATTTACCGCCGCGGCCATACTTTCCCTACTGCATAGTAAAATTGCCGGTAAATGCGTTATTGATGCTGGAGCCGGAGACGGGATGCTGGCCTTGGCGGCGGCCAGGCTCGGCGCTTCCCAAGTTATTCTTATAGACAACAATAAAAAGGAATTAGATAAAGCGAGGAAGAATCTGGAGAGTAATGGGTTGAAGGAAAAAGAGAATTTCTGGGTTATGGCGGGAGACTTGCGAGATATGCCGGGGATAATAGAGCAGCTCCCGGCAATAAAGTCCGCTATAGTCTTGGTAAGTAATATTGGGAATTGGGAAGAATATCAAGATGGACGGGGGCGCGTAACTAATCTGACTAGCCTTGAGTTCGCATTAAGGATAGCTAAAAAGCGCAAGGTTATAGTTAGTGAGATTATTTTAGGGGGCTATCTAGCAGAAATACCTGAGCTTATTAAATATAGCTATGAAATTGAGCAGTATGACGAATACAAAAAACATTGGCCGGATAACGATATAGAGATATTGACAAAGAAAGGCTTTAAGGTGCGTCCGGAAAAAAGCTATGTGAGAGAATGTGTTTCAATATCTTTCGTTAGCTCGGCGGTGGAGGATTCAAGAAAATTGCATTTTGAGGGTTTTGGAAATAAGGCCTATCCGGAAATATTAAAGCAGGTAATTGATTTGCTCCAGGAGGAGTCAAAAAAGATAGAAAAAACCGCGCAAGAATTAGGCTTTTTTGAAAAATATACTGCTTTTAAGAAGAGAAAGCTTGAGGAGAGCGAACTAAATATTTTTTTGCGAGACCTTGAAGAATTTCGTAATGAAATAAACATAAGTTTTTCTGACTTGACGGTAAATTTTTTGGGTGGGCAGACCCCAATAAATTATGATTTAAAGGATAAGCTTGAGAAAGCTATCTTCTCTTTATCTTTAATGATACAAAATGGAATAACACCTGTAACGCCTAGAATACTTGAGAAAAAAGAATATTTTGTAAAGAAAATGGATGCATATATAAAATTATTATCAGATATTCAAAATCCCGGGAAAATAGATGATAAGACTGTAGAAGCAATGGATGTCTCTGATCCTCCCCCGGAATCTATGGGTCTACCGCAATTGACACACAGGTTATTGCTTGAATATAAAAAGTCATTGCGGAATAAAAATTTTCAGGTTTCATCATCAATAAATATTGATAAGACTGGTGGCATTGATTTCCACGCCCTACCTATCCAGATAGAATCCGTTGCCTCGTCTGTGTTAGGCGTTTTTCCTGCGGCTCACGCTTTTAAGGGCGATATGGATGCCGAATGGACGCAGATACAGCAAATCTTTAATGCCGGCATACGGCCGTCTATCCAGCGATTAAGCGAATATACGGCCGCCGCCGCGTCTTCTTCTCTTGCCAGCAAGAGAGTGGATGAGGTGCGCGCTATGCTCGCCGATATCCTCCGGCGTGATGAAGAGTATGAGAAATTGTCTGCCGCAGAACCTGTCTTGAAGGAACTCATTGCCGCCTTAGAATTGTAAGGAGTTTTATTTAGGCCAGATTCTGACCCTTTCCCTTTCAATAATAAGAAGTTTGCCTTTAAACCGTGTTGGATGGAATTTAGCAAAGAGATTGAGAGCGCGATCAATAATTTCTTCTTTGTTCATATCTTCAACATAAACAATCACAACTCCCGCGGAACCTCTGATATTGAATCTCGTAATATTTCCGAAATCTTTGTCAAAGGTAAGCAGGACGTAGTGGTGAGTAACGCAGTGATTGAAAATTACGTTATCAGGGGCGCTGATAAGCTTAGAGTCGTAGACAGAGATAACTTTAAACCCCTCGCTTCCCAGAGCAGTAATGACATCCTGGTTAACGCATTGGTCGGCAAAGATGATCATAAGCGCAGTTTAAATCTGGGCGATTGCTTGGGTGGGATGCTCCATAAATTGAGAAGCGTATTCAATCGCGGCAACAACATCTTTCTTGGTGATACCAGGATACTGCTTGGGAATTTCCTCTAAGGGATAGCCCGCGCCCAGCAGATTAAGGATATCGCTTACGGCAATACGGGTTCCTTTAATACAAGGTTTACCAAACCTGATATCAGTATTAACCTTGATTCTTCCTTTATACATAATTCAGTCTCCTTCTTCTCAAAAAGATACCATATCTTCTTATTCCGGTCAAGCCTTTTAGTTGGATTCCCCTTGACTTAAGTCAAGGATACCTGAAAGTTATCTGCTATACTCTCCCTCTTAATATCCCGCGAAGAGAGATTCGCAATATTTCCCCAATCAACGAATTATTCAGGAGGTTTATTCTATGGATTGCCTAAGTTGTCATTCAGGAGAACAGAAACCGCATGATGAGGTTACCCGCTTTATGTATAAGCAGGCCCGTCAGGATGGGATGGAAACTATTTACGAGCGTTTTGCCAAGCAGCAGCCCCAGTGCGGTTTCGGAACTTTAGGGATATGCTGTACCCTTTGCACCGACGGCCCCTGCCAGATTACCCGTAAGGCCTCCCGTGGGGTTTGCGGCGCGGACGCCGACCTGATGGTGGCCAGGAATCTTTTGCTTAAATGCGCCCAAGGGACAGTGGCCAATGTCTATCACGCCCGGAATGTGGCGCTGACCTTAAAGGCCGTGGGCGAAGGCAAAGCGGATTACGATATTGCCGATGAGGCTAAGCTAAAGAGGATCGCCGGATTATTCGGTATTGACGGCAAGGCCTCAAGCAAGAAACTGGCCTATGAGTTGGGGAGCTTCTTTATCCAGCAGATCAATTCCAATGACTACGAGCCGCTGAAATTGACCGAGACCCTGGCCTTGCCTAAAAGATTAGAGGTCTGGCGGAAATTAGACATCCTGCCCGGAGGCCCGAATTCCGAGGCGGCTACCGCCTTATCCAAGTGTATGACTAATGTGAATAACGACCCGGTGGATTTACTCCTTCATTGCCTGCGCCTGGGGATAGCTAATGAATATGCCGGGCTTTACGGAATAACCAGTATACAGGAGATCCTTACCGGAACCGCCAGCCCCAATATCGGTGAGGTAAATATCGGGGTATTTGACCCGGCCACGGTGAATATCCTGGCTCACGGCCATCAGCCGCTATTGGCAATCAAGATTCTGGAGGTTGCTGCCAGTAAAGAGTATATTGAGAAGGCCAAGAAAGCCGGTGCTTCCGGGATCAAGGTCTACGGTTCATTATGCGAAGGCCAGCAGATATTCAATATCGCTAAAAAATATAAAGGCGTCTTTGCCGGCCAGGTGGGCAATTGGATCCAGCAGGAATTTATTCTGGCTACGGGGGTGGTAGATGTAATGGCTTTTGACTATAACTGTGTTATGCCTACGATGGCGGATTTTGCCGCTAAATATCATACCAAGATGATTTCTACCGACCGGGTTATCCGTCAGAGAGGCGTGGAGCGGATGGAATACGCCCCGGATCGGGCCTTGGTTATTGCCCGCGATATCGCGGATAAGGCCATTGAGTATTTCGGTAAGCGCCCGGCCAAGACGCATATTCCCTCTACAAAAACCCAGGCTATGGCTGGATTTACCACTGAAAGCGTGGTCAGCGCTCTTGGCGGCTCGGTTCAGCCTTTGATAGACGCGATTGTCAGCGGTTCTATCAAGGGAGTAGCGGCGGTGGTGGGATGCACCACGGTGAGGGAATCCCAGTCAGGAAGGAATATCAAGGCTTTGAGCGAAGAGTTGATCAAGCGCAATATCCTGGTGATTGGGGCAGGCTGTTGTTCCAGCACCATGCAAAATTCCCATCTAATGCTTCCGGAGAGCGCCAAGAAGGCCGGCAAGAAATTGGCCGGTGTCTGCGAGAGCCTGGGCATACCGCCTTGCCTATCCTACGGCAGTTGCACGGATATAGGAAAAATTATAGATACCGTGGTCGCTATTGCCAGGACCTTAAATGTGGATATCCCGGCCCTTCCGGTGATTGCTTCAGCCCCGGAATATATGGAGCAGAAAGCGGTGGCCGACGCCTTTAGCGCGGTGGCTTTGGGCATAACCCTGCATCTTGCCCCCGCGCCTCCGGTGTTAGGGAGCAAGCTGGTTACCGAGGTTTTGACTGAAACTGTGGAAGGCCTGACCGGAGGAAAGGTTTTTGTTGACCTGGATCCGGTATCCACCGCGGATAAGATGGAGGAAGTGATTAATAAAAAGCGCGAAGCCATGGGTTTAAAGATAGATAAAGCGAGCAAGAAATGACCCTTCGACGCATTTCATTTGCTCAGGGTCATAGTGAGCAATGGCTCGACTATGCTCGCCATAGTCCTGAGCCTGTCGAAGGACAAGCAAAGCGAGTCGAACTATGAAGAAACTATATTTAAGGATTGAACGTTGTTCGGGATGCAAAAGGTGCGAGTTGGCCTGTATGGATGAGCATCGCGACATAGACGCGGACAAGCCCAGGACCAGGATTTTTGTGGAGTCCATCAATGAGCGTCCGGTGCCGGTGGTCTGCAGGCATTGCAAGGATGCTCTTTGCGTCAGCGCCTGCATGGCCGGGTGCATGCAGAAAGATCAAAATTCAGGCATAGTGAGTAACCAAGGATACCTCCAGAAATGCGTGGGTTGCTGGATGTGTATTATGGCCTGCCCTTACGGGGTGATCAGCCCGTCGGATAATGGGGCTATGGTTGATAATGCCTCTTTTGCCCAGGCGCTAAAGTGCGATTTGTGCCCCAAGAAGGATACCCCTGCCTGCGTCAGCGCCTGCCCCAATGAGGTGATTGAGTTGAGAGATATCCAGGAATAGGAGGTTTAAAATGCGTTTTGTGATTATCGGAAACAGCGCCGCTGGGGTGAATGCCGCGCAGGAATTAAGGAATGCGGATAAGGATGCGCAGATTACCATTGTCTCCAGTGAAAAAGATATGGCCTATTCCCGCTGTCTGATTTCGCGTTTTCTTGACGGCAGACTTAAGGCGGACGGGCTTTATTTCAAGACCAGAAACTTTTATCACAACTATAATATCAAGCCGCTTTTAGGAAAAACGGCTCTTTCCCTGGACCGGCCGGCTAAAGCAGTGGTTATGGCTGACGGGGAAAAGCTTCCTTATGATAAACTGCTTTTGGCGGTGGGCGCCGGCCCAATAAGACCAAAGGTGCCCGGCCTGGAACTGCCGGGGATATTTAATTTTTATTCTTTAGAAGACGCGCGCCGGATAATGAAATATGTTAAGGACAAACTTGTGAAGGAGGCGGTGGTGGTGGGCGCCGGATTTGTGGGGTTAGAGGCGGCCTATGCCCTTTGTAAGGCAGGGATAAAGGTAACCGTGGTTGAGAGATGCGCCCAGATCCTGCCGGCCCAGTTTGACCATATATCAAGTGAGATAATCCGGGAAGACCTGGAAAGCCTGGGGATTGAGATTATCCTTGATGAGAGCCTCACTTCCGTAAACGGAGAAAGCGCGGTGGAAAGCGTAACCATAGGGGAAGATACGGATATCGCCTGTTCGCTGGTTATTTTTGCCAGCGGGGTCAGGCCGAATGTCCTCCTGGCAAGTGAAGCCAAGCTGAATATTTCAAAAGGCATCGTGGTTGATGAGTTTCTGAATACCGGGGACGCGGATATCTTTGCCGCCGGGGATTGCATAGAAATAGAAGATGCTGTTACCGGCAAACGCCAGCCTTCGGCTACCTGGTTTAATGCCGTCCTGCAAGGGAAGTTTGCCGCTTTAAATATGCGGGGTGAGGCCAAGAGATATTCCGGGGCTATCGGGATCCAGAATTCAGTGCAGTTTCACCGGCTGGCGGCAATCTCTTTCGGGATGAGCCAGATTATGGATGAGGACCTGGATTACGAGGTGATCAGCCATTATAACAAAGAGCAGAAGATTTATAAAAAACTCGTGCTTAAAGATAATCTTTTGCGCGGGATGATTTTTACCGGGGATATCCTGAAAGCGGGTTTTTATGCCGCGCTTATCCGCGAGAAGATTGATGTAGGCGCCTATAAGCATAAGCTTCTGGAGCCGGATTTTAGCTATGCCTATTTCCGCAAAGAGAATTTCGGTCAGGTCGGCAGTTACGCCGTTACCCCTTCCTGCTGGCAGAGCCCGAGCTGGTTTGCCGAGCGGTCTCTTTGCATGGGAATAAAATAAAACTGTCCCCTTGATATAAGTCAAGGTATAATATTTCAATAAATGGTATGCTTTGATTTAGGGGTGAGGTAATATGCCGGTTGGCGCAAAAAGAAAAATTGTCCGGATTGATGAAGAAAAGTGCAATGGCTGCGGCTTGTGTATACCTAACTGCGCCGAGGGCGCGCTGAAGATAATTGACGGCAAGGCCCGGCTGGTTTCTGAGGTTTATTGTGACGGATTAGGCGCCTGCCTGGGTCATTGTCCGATGGATGCCATCACTGTTATTAAGCGCGAGGCCGAAGATTTTAATGAGGAGGCAGTTAAAGAGCATTTAGAAGCGGACTCTAAGGAGCAGACAAAGGCCATGGATGAATATCTAAGCCGGAATATCAAGGATATAATTAACCAGTATCCCAAAGTAGGTAAAATCCTGGAACGCTATAATATAGGTTGCACAAGTTGTTCCTTGGGGTCTTGCCTATTTAAAGATATTATTGAAATCCATAATCTGGCCCCGGATGTGGAAGTGGAGCTGATGTATGAGATTGAAAAGGAATTGTTCCCCGGCAAAGATATAAAAAAGCGCGCCCCTAAAGCCAAGGCGATCCAAGCGCAAGGTGAGATTAAATACTCACCTCCGATTAAAAAGTTAGTGGATGAGCATGTCTTGATTAAACGCTTAATCGCCTTGATTGACCCGCTCTGCGAATATATTAATAAATCCAAGGAAGTGGATTCCCAATTAGTCTTAGACTGCGTGGATTTTATCCGTAATTACGCCGATAAATATCATCATATGAAGGAAGAGGATGTTTTGTTTAAGCAAACCGGCGAAGGGCTGGATATAATCAAAGTAATGCTGGAAGATCACACCACCGGCCGTAATCACATCAAGCAAGTGATTGAAGGCGCCGAAAAGAAAAATAAACAACAGATTGTTGAGCATATTCAGGGCTACAAGGAACTGCTTACCCAGCATATCAAGAAAGAAGATGAGATTTTGTATCCCTGGATTGACCGGGGGTTGTCTACAGCCGATGTGGGTAGGCTGTATGAAGAGTTTAATCAGAAGGATGCCACCTTGCCCGGTGACTTTGAGAAGAAGTATGAGGATCTTGTGGCTAAGGTGGAAGGTATATTAAAAAAATGGAGGTAGAAAAATGGAAGAGTTTTGCGGATGTCCAGGTTCCAAGATGCAGGATTTCAGAGGCAAGGAAGAGGCGGCTGATGACTCCGGCAAGCCAGAGGGCGGTGGTTTGGCTTCCGATAGCCAAAGCCACAAGAGGGCCTCGCAGTTAAAGCAGTGGCCGATACAACTGCATTTGATTTCACCGATGGCCCCGTATTACCAGAAGGCGGATGTGCTTTTATCCGCGGACTGCGTGGCTTATGCCGCGGGAGATTTTCACAAGGATTATCTGAAAGGCAAATCAATAGCTATTGCCTGCCCCAAGCTGGATGAGGGCCAGGAGGTCTATTCTGAGAAGGTGCAGTCGTTGATTGACGACGCCAAAATCAATACCTTGACCGTAATGACTATGCAAGTGCCTTGCTGCGCGGGATTAGTGTCTATAGCCCAACAGGGGGCAAGCAGTGCCAAGAGAAAAATTCCCATAAAGTCAATCGTCGTAAGCCTTCAGGGAGAGGTGCTTTCTGAAGAGTGGGTGAATTGAGGCCTGAGGGGCGTTAAGCCGATTATTTTAACCTAAAAGATAAAACCTCCGGAAATTCGGTCTTTACGCCGATAACCCGGAGGTTTTCTTTTTTATTTTACTGTTGAACCGAGAAAGGCTTCTTTTAATTCCGAGGCAGTATTGGTTGAGGAAAGAACAATCAGTATGTCTTTTAATAGCGAATCCGTAGCCAGATAATTTTCTTCCTCAAGGCGCAGGATATCTGAAAGGCATAAGATAATATTTTCCGCTTTTTCCCGGGAATAAGCATCTTTCAGGCACACTCCTTGAAGATATTCTTTAATTCTTTCCGGAGAAGGGGTAATCCCGGACCGGGTAATGTTTTGTATATCCCGCCATTCCTGATTTAAATCAGTATCCTTTAGCCTGGCCATAGCTGGGCCGGTCATATCCGCGCTTAAATTATTTCTTGCCTGGGTTACGATAGGCAGGCTACGAAAGTCAATCCCGCCGAAAGTAACCGCGGAAGAGGATTTTTTGTCAGTAGGCTTAGCAGGCTGATTTTGATTTTCGTCTGTTAATGGTTGTGTAGTTTCTAATGTCGCGGATATTAATCCGTAACCAGTGGGTATAGGCAACTTGTCATTAAATGGCGGGTATTCTTCTACCTTGTAGCGGACTTTTATTTCAGGATATAAGAATTCGGGATTTCTTAGTAAATCAAATATTTCTTTTAATGCTTTTATATGAACTAAGTTTTCCTTATGGGCAGGAAAATTAAAAGAATAACCTCCGTTTATTATTCGGCCAACTCCTAATTTAATAAAAAGCTCAATAGCTTTACGATTAGCTTTTCCATACCACGGCCCGATATTTGCCACTACGATAATTATTTCTTGAGATATACCTAAATCTTCCAGTTCCTTCTTTAATTTCTTCGTGTCATTTAAATCGGCATTTAGGGTAACAAAATCATTCCCTTCTTCATATCCTTGAGTTTTTAGAATAACTTTTGCCAGCCCTCTTTCTGTTTTATTACTTTCAATAAGAATAACCTTTTTTGCTCCAAGCCTTAGCGCAACCAAAGAAAGCAGGCCTGCCCCGCTTCCGGCATCAATTACAGTAGTTCCTTTAAAGTTAGTAGTTAGCATTTTGGAAATCATCAAAGCGCTGTACGGATTTATAGGCTGTGCTGGAACTGCAGAAAAAGGCGGCACCAACAAAACATTAGGGTTTTCTTTTAAAAAAGATTCTCCCGGTATTCCATGTAATCTGCTTATTCTTTTTTGAACAATAGAATCTAAGTCCCCCCCTTTTTCCTTAACAGCCAATTCTTCCTTAAGTCTTTCTATAGGTTTATCTAATCTTGTATTTAGCAAAGGCAAAAGTATCAATGGGCCAATTATATATAAAGTCCTGTCAGTGTTGCTCCAAACTTTAAAATCTTTTCCCGATATCGTAAAGCTAAGAATCAAATTATCAGGAGGAAGTAATTTAAGTTCTTTTGCTAATTCATTGGCAGTCTCGACAGGAGATAAATTTATATCAATTAAGCTGGATGCGGCCTCTGGTATCTCTGTATTTATCCATTCTGTTTCCGTGGGGCTGGAAAGCAGAATATTGCTTGGTATAATAGTTATGGAGCTTCCGGCTCGGCTTGTTCCCGCGGGAGGTATTTGAATATTTAATTCTTCGCCTCCGCTAAAATAGCTTCTTACGGTCTGGCCGGAGGGCGTAGAGCGCGGCTCTTTAAGGTTATATTCGCCCTGGGCGAAGGACTCTTGGTATTGTTTGAAATAGGTAAGTTTGTTCCATACCTCTTTAGAACTAAGGTGAGAGAGATTGCGGGAGTCAATGAGTTTTATATAAGAACTGTCAGCGGTGAACTGTGGACTATGCGAGCTAAAGCGAGCCTTGAACCATTGGGCCAGGATGAGTGAATAATATACCTGTCTTAATGGAGCATATCGTTTAGAGGTGTTGACCTCATAAGTAAGTTTAGGAATTATCAGTTCTTTGATGAGTCGGGTAGAGTATTCATTGAGCTCTTTTAACCTGGGGTCAGAAAAGGTGTATTGGTCAGGCGTAGGGGCGGTTCGCGAACCGCCCCTACTGGTCAGATAATCTTCCTCCAGCATTACCTTAAGGGTGGCTTTGTAGATATAGGCCGAGTCCTGGGTTTCTCCGATGATGATTTCGCCGGGAATTATCCAGGGCCGGGTGAGGGTGGGAATAGTAATATTGGTGGTGCCGTAGAGCTCTTCGGCTTTTTGGTAGATCTTATCCCAGTAGGCTTTTCCTTCCGGGGTATTAGGCGAAGTAGATTGAGCGGTATCTTTTTTAAGCTGTAAGTCTGTCTCCAACATAACCTTACCCATATCGGTCTGGGCCAGGGAGTCATCAATGATATTGTCCGGAGAATCCGGCCTTAGGTTGACCCAGAAAGAATCATTAGGCAGAGACAGCCCGATAAGAAAATAATTAAAGAGTGTTTTTGAGGAGCCTTCTAATTCCTCGAGGGAGGGATTATTTAGACTGCCTTTGTCCAGACGCAGGCGGAAGCTGTTTTCTTGTATGTCATAAGAAATGCACCGTAAATGCAAAGGCCGGAATTTATCGGAAGATAACGGCCGGTTTAGCTGATTGAAATACCCGGACAGGTCAATAGTTTGGCTAAAGCCGGTCTGCTGAAGAATAAGCAAGAAACATAGCAAGATGGAAGTTAGCTTTTTAAGCTTAGGAAGCATACTTAAAGTATACCACATAAAAAAGGCAAAAATAAGGGCAAAATCGGGGTTTTAAGAAAGCGCTTTCTTCAAGAAAATAAGGAAAAAAACTTGACAAAACCTATTTTTGTTATATACTTTATTTAATAATTTAAAAATAGTTTATTATCCGGCTTCTGCTTAAGCAGAGAGACGTTTAAGCGGCAAGCCACGGGAACCTTCCGCTCAAATGGCGGAGAGATTTCAGCCGGATAGACTGCGAGAAGAGTCTGTCCGGTTTTTTTATTTGAAAATAGAGAATTATTGTAGCGGTGCGATTTATCGCACCGAGGAGAATAAGGATGCTTAAGAAAACTATATCCCTCTTTCTATCCCTTAGCCTAATCATAACCCAGCCCATCTTTGCCCAGGGCCTGGCTCAGTTGAATATAGCCCAATACTTAGGCCAAGCGCGTCCCGTGGCAACCGACAGCTTCCGTCCCGCCCAGCTAAGATACTTTTCCTACGATAACCTCGACAACAGCTTCCGGATACTCTTAGATAAAGGTGATGCTAAGGATATTAAGGATAACCAGCTTAAAGAGC